>JAGLUZ010000067.1 GCA_023134165.1 Deltaproteobacteria bacterium
CCTCAAGATAGCGTGTCTACCAGTTCCACCACTTCGGCAATATCAAAAAAATGGCTAGATTGTCTTTAGCAATTTTCAAAAAAACTTCAAAGCAATCTAAGCCTTGAAATTTAAAAATCTACTTGGTTGTAGTCTCTGAGGATCCTGCATCTGGCTCTGTCTTTGTCTCAGGCTTTGCCTCTGTAGTACCAGGCGTTGCGACAGGAGATTCCTTTACGCTTGGAATATCACTCATAATGGAATGTGTTGATGGGCCTGATGATATGTAAGTCAGGTAGAGTGATGTGAGCATAAAGACAGCCGCGCATAATGCCGTTGCCTTAGTTAAAAGGGTTGTTGGTCCAGAGGAGCCAAATAAGGCATTACCTGATGAGCCACCAAAAGATGAGCCCATGCTTGCACCTTTACCAGATTGGAGGAGTACGGCTCCAACTAGAAAGACGCAGATTAGTACGTGAACTATAATCATAAAAGTGTGCATGTTTATAACCTTCCTTGATAAATCAATCCGATTATTAAATTACATTTTGGGCAGAAAAGCAAGTAAAAAGTTGTATTTCTTAAGAAAAGACCCTTATGTGTATTTTCTGTTATTAGGCGTTTGTTTTAATGTAGAGTTTTAATGCCAATAGGTATTTACGAAAAATTTGCGATGCGAGCAAAATCCTTGGCATTTAGGCTTGCCCCGCCAACCAGAGCCCCGTTGATATTTTCTTCTGCCATGAGTGTGTCAATGGTATCTGCCTTAACGCTTCCGCCGTAGATAATGCGTACGACATCTGCAAAAGTGCCAAAAAGTTCTGATAAAAGACCACGAATAAATTTGTGAATCTCTTCGGCCTCAGCAGGGGCGGCTGATTTTCCAGTGCCAATTGCCCAGATTGGTTCATAAGCAATTGTAATATCTTTAATTAAATCAGAGTCAAAACCCTCAAGTGCGCGTGAGACCTGTCTGGTGATGACAGTTAAGGTCTCTCCAGCTTCTTTTTCTTCAATTGTTTCTCCGACACATATAATTGGTTTTAGGTTCTCTCTTAGTGCGGAGTGTGTTTTTTTATTTACTATTTTATCTGTCTCACAGAAAAGTCCGCGTCGCTCGGAGTGACCAATGATTACGTACTCGCACCCAACAGATTTTAGCATTTTTCCAGATATCTCACCTGTAAATGCGCCATTTGTCTCTGCGTGCATGTTTTGAGCACCGAGTCTTATAT
This sequence comes from Deltaproteobacteria bacterium, assembly GCA_023134165.1. Taxonomy (GTDB): domain Bacteria; phylum Desulfobacterota; class GWC2-55-46; order GWC2-55-46; family DRQE01; genus JAGLUZ01. Next base: position 1,215 of record JAGLUZ010000067.1, read on the forward strand.
TGGAATCTTTAATTAGTTCGCCTACTTTTTGGAGCGAGGTAAAGGGCGGGGTAATTAAAATCTCTGTACTTGTATTATCTTTAGTGAGTTCAAGAAGTTCAGTGACAAGGTTGAGGCTCTCCTCAATTGTGCAGTTCATCTTCCAGTTGCCAGCAATAAGTGGTCTTAGTCTCATTGGTTAGCCTCTTGTTTTTTGTTTGGTTCTTTCTTTTGTGGGTTTTGATTTGGATTTTTGAACTGGCTTTTTCTTTGATTTTAGGGCGACAATTCCTGGAAGATCATTTCCTTGGATGAGATCTAGGAAAGCGCCCCCGCCAGTTGAGATGTAGCTCATCTTTGCATACTCTCCGGCTCTGTGAATGGCAACGTCTGTGTCGCCTCCGCCAACTATTGTCATTGCGTAGGTATTGGCAACATTACTGACCATAGCAAATGTGCCTCTACTAAAGGCGTCCATCTCAAAGACCCCCATAGGGCCGTTCCATATTATTGTCTTTGCATTTTGAATGGCCTCGGCAAAGAGCGTTACAGTAGCAGGCCCAATATCAAGAGCCATCCAGTTGTGTGGGATCTCCTGGTAGGTAACAACCTTTGTCTCGGCGGCTTTATCAAATTTATCAGCCACAACAAAGTCCACAGGAAGGTAGAGTTTTATCCCGTTTTTTCTAGATTTTTTTAAAACCTTCTTAGCTGTTACAAGTACCTCATCTTCAGCAAAGGACTTTCCAACCTCATAGCCAAGGGCTTTAAAGAATGTGAGTGCCATGCCTCCGCCGACGATGAGCT
>JAGLUZ010000068.1 GCA_023134165.1 Deltaproteobacteria bacterium
TTGGAACAATCGCAGGTTCATTTGTACTGGACGGAAAGATACCAAGAAGTGCGAGTGTTCGCCTTGTGAGAGATAGTGTTGTTATCTTCGAGGGTGGCATCTCGTCACTTAAGAGATTTAAAGAAGATGCCAAAGAGGTTCAATCTGGATACGAGTGTGGTATTGGTATCGAAGGTTATAACGATATTAAGGTTGGCGATATAATTGAGGCTTACGTCCTAAAAGAGGAGGCCGCCAAGCTGTAAGGGAGCAGAGAACTGAGTTAATTCTATGGTTATTGGCATCTGTCACGTAGAGTTTTTAATCCACGAGAGTTGCTCCTTAAAGAGCAAGAGACGTGTTTTAAAGAAAATTATAGCGAATATTCAAAATCGTTATAATATCTCTGTTGCCGAGGTCGGGTCAAATGACTTATGGCAAAGAGGTGAGATAGGTATTGCAGTTGTTGGTAATGATAAGGCTCACTTAAACTCGCTCCTTGATAAGGCTCTAAACTATATTGAAACACTAGGGCTAGCCGAGGTAATTGACCATAGTATCGAATTTTTTAATTCTTAGTGGGTACTAGTTTTACAGGTGGTTTTGATTTATCTGAGATGCAGTTCCGGGGTAGAGTGTATATGACAGGGGGCTGAGGGTAGTGTGTTAGGATATGTTTTTTGAAAATATTTGGAATATGAATTGTAAAAATGAATTTTAATAGAACAGGCCGAGTAGGCGACCTTCTCAGAGCAGAGGTTGCATCCATGATACTCCACCAAGAGATAAAAGACCCCCGCATTGGTTTTGTCACCATAACCAATGTTTTAATGAGTAAAGACCTGAAACATGCTAGAATCTTCTTCAGTATGCTAGGCTCTGAAAAAGAGGTCAAAGATAGCATGGAGGGGCTAAACAGTGCCAGTGGTTTTGTTAGAAGAGCCCTTGCGAAACGCCTTAGGCTTAAAAATATCCCAAGCGTTCGTTTTGAGTTTGATGAAACACTAGAGTATTCAAGCCACATCGAAGAGGTATTAAAAGAGGTCAAAGAATAGAGGGTAGTAGGGGGGATGGCAATACAAAGTGTAAAGGTAGTGGAGCGGAAGTTGGCTGTGCAATTTCTAACAATTTTTTTAACTGTAATTTGGAGTTTTTATTGTGGCAACGATATTTGATAAAGCAATTGAAGTAGTAAAAAATAGTAAAAAATTTATTATCATAACGCACATAAACCCAGAGGGTGATGCGCTTGGTTCATTATTTGGTACTGCCCTTGCCCTAAAAACAATGGGTAAAGAGGTCGTAGTCTATACAGAAGTGCCAATACCAAATCCATTTGAGTTTCTACCAGGTGTTGATTTGGTTGTTCATAGCTTTGACGGTGTCACTGATATTGATGCAACAATTGCAGTGGACTGCGGGCAACTCTCAAGGCTTGGTGATGATTTTGTTAACTTTAAAGAGCCCGGAGTAATTATAAATATGGATCACCACCCGACCAATAGTAACTTTGGTGATATTAATATAGTTGTCCCAGAGGCAAGTGCTGCTGGTGAAATTGTCTACGATTTTCTTGTTGAAGCTGGCATTGCCGTTGATAAAGATATTGCAACAAATCTTTATATTGCAATCCACACCGATACAGGTGGCTTTAAGTATAGTTCTTCAACAGCCGCGGCTTTTCGTAAGGCCGGAGAGCTTGTTACCCTTGGTGCTGATCCGTGGGATATATCCATGCGGGTTTACGAGAATTATCCTGTAGAAAAATTTAGGCTCTTAGGGCAAATTTTAAATACTATTGATTTATCCTCTAACGATAAGGTCGCAACTGTTAAGGTATCTTTAGAGATGTTAAAGAGTGTTGGTGATGACGGCGGAAAAGACTTATCCGATGGTGCTGTTAATTATGCTCGCTCTATTAGAGGTGTTGAGGTTGGCCTGCTTCTTCGCGAATGCGAGGACGGTTCTTATAAGATTAGTATGCGTTCAAAGAGTGAGGTTGATGTGGCGTGCGTTGCCGAGCATTTTGGCGGTGGCGGTCACATTAATGCCGCTGGTGCTAGGGTTGAAGGTATCTTTGAAGATGTCAAGGCTCGCGTTCTTGGTGAGCTTGCAAAGCAATTAAATTAATGAGTAGGTTTTAAAAGTGGACGGAGTCTTAGTTATAGATAAACCTTCAGGGTGTACCTCTCACGACGTAGTAAGTCGGGTGAAGAGAATGCTTAGGGCAAAGAAGGTCGGACACCTTGGCACTCTTGATCCAATGGCCACAGGGGTTTTGCCGCTTGTAATAAACCGCGCAACAAAGTGGGCAACAAAGCTTGAGGGTAGTGAGAAAGAATACCTTGCTGTAATGAAACTTGGCGAAGAGACAGATACTCAGGACGCAGAAGGTCAAGTTATCGCAACCAAGGGTTTTGACGGAATTGGAAGTGATGAAATAAAAGAGGTCTTTGCTCGTTTTACGGGTAAGGTAGAGCAACTACCCCCGATGTATTCGGCGGTTAAGAAAAACGGTGTGCCACTGTATAAACTTGCTAGAAAAGGCATAACCATAGAGCGTACTCCAAAGTTAATTGAGATTGAAGAAATAGAATTGCAGAAATTAGAGTTGCCTTTTGTTACTTTCCGTGTTGCGTGCTCAAGGGGTACTTACATAAGAACCCTTTGCTCAGATATTGGCGAGGCTCTTGGTACACACGCCCACCTTACCTCACTTAGACGCACAGTAAGTGGGAGGTTTAAGGTTGACTCTGCTCTTGCCCTAAACATAAGCGGTGCAGAGTTAAAGGCTGGTATAATACCACTTGAATTATTTGAAGCTGAAGAGGCAAGCCTTACAAAGGATACTGATATGAGTAGCGACGAAAAAGTTCGAACTGCTTCTGCCTAAAATTTTAGAGAAAAAAATAAATAAAATATAACTAATATATCTAAAGAGCAAGAATAAAGGAGGAGAGTAAAGTACGATGTTGAATGTAGAGACAAAACAAGAGATTGTAGGAGAGCACGCTAGAGCACAGGGAGATACAGGTTCCCCAGAGGTTCAGGTGGCGCTACTAACGGCGAGTATACTTTCTTTAGACTCACATCTAAAGGCCAATAAGCACGACCATCACTCAAGAAGAGGACTTCTTAAGATGGTTGGTCGCAGAAGAAGGCTTCTAGATTACTTAAAGCGTAAGGATATTAACCGCTATAAAGATTTAATCGCTAAGCTTGGTCTAAGAAGATAATCTAGCACGCAATTTATTTTGTGTTGTTACGAATGGTTTTTCTTTTTTTTAAAAAAGAAAAATACAGTTAATCTTACTTGGCTTAATTCTTATTATAAACGTATGCACGGTAGAATAATCTGCTGGGTATGCAAGTGTATAGGTGATTTGCAGTGCGCAGGGGCGTGCGGGTATTTAATTTCGCAATTATGAGGGCAAGAAAAGGAGACATTTGATTCGATGGTAAAAAAATATGAGATAGATTTCGCTGGCAGACCACTAACAATAGAGATTGGGAAGATGGCTAGACAAGCCCACGGGTCTTGTACTCTAACTTACGGTGATGCTGTTGTACTTGTTACGGCTTGCAGGGGCAATGATCCTGTGCCTAATGCAGATTTTATGCCTTTAACTGTAAACTACGTTGAGATGAATTATGCCGCTGGAAAAATTCCAGGCGGATTCTTTAAACGTGAAGGTCGCTCAAGTGAGCGCGAGGTGCTTTGTTCAAGACTAATAGACAGACCCCTTAGGCCTGTTTTTGAGGACGGTTACGCTATAGAGACTCAGGTAATAGCAACAGTTATCTCAGTTGACTCAGAGAATGATCCAGAGTTGATGGCTCTTGTCGGAGCTTCAATTGCTCTTGGTATCTCTGATATTCCGTTCCTAAAACCTCTTGCCGCTGTAAGGGTTGGCAGGATTGACGGAAAACTAGTCTGCAACCCTACCAAAACTGAGCAATTAGAGAGTGAGATAGATCTCTTGGTTGCAGGCGGTGATGACGGAATTGTTATGGTTGAGGGTGGTGCTGACTTTGCCTCTGAAGAGGTTTTAGTTGAAGCCCTTGCTTTTGCTGAAGAATCCATGAAGCCAGTCCTTGATGAGCAGAGAAAGATAATTGCCGAGTGCGGGGAAGAAAAGATGCAGGTTTCGCCTCCTGAGGTTGATGAGGCTCTTGCCGCAAAGGTAAAGGAAGTTGCTACAGATAGGCTTGTAGAAGCCCTTGCGGTTCCTGACAAAATTAAAAGATACGCAAAACTTGACGCAGTTAAGAAAGAGATTGTAGCCGAACTTCTTCCTGAGTTTGAGGAAAGAGATAGAGAGATTAAGGATGCTTACGGCACGCTAAAATATAATGTAATGCGTGAGGCCGTACTCTCTACAAAAGTAAGGGTTGACGGAAGAGACCCTCTTACTGTTCGTGATATAACAAGTGAGGTAGGACTCCTTCCACGCACCCACGGCTCAGCCCTCTTTACCAGAGGCGAGACGCAGGCTCTTGTTGTAGCAACCCTTGGTACCTCTGATGACGAGCAAAGAATTGACGCTCTAACTGGTTGGGAGTACAAAAACTTTATTCTTCATTACAATTTTCCTCCTTATAGTGTTGGTGAGGCTCGCTTCCTTAGAGGGCCTGGGCGACGCGAGGTTGGTCACGGTGCTCTTGCAGAAAGAGCCGTAAAGAAAATCGTCCAGAACGGAGAAGATTTTCCTTATACCGTGCGCATAGTCTCTGACATTCTTGAGTCTAATGGGTCATCCTCTATGGCCTCTGTTTGCGGTGCTTCTCTTGCCCTCATGGACGCAGGTGTACCTGTAAAGGATCACGTTGCTGGTATTGCCATGGGTCTTATTAAGGAAGGAGACCGCTATGTTGTACTCTCTGATATCCTTGGTGATGAGGATCACATCGGAGATATGGACTTTAAGGTTGCAGGTACTAAGGAAGGTGTTACTGCCCTTCAGATGGATATTAAGATTGGTGGTATTACTGCCGAGATATTAAAAGAAGCACTCTTTCAGGCAAAGGATGGAAGACTTCATATCTTAGGTGAGATGGAGAAGGCCATTACTTCCTCAAGGGGCGAGATATCTGAGTTTGCACCAAGGATTATCTCAATCATGGTTAACCCAGAACGCATAAAAGACGTTATAGGCCCAGGCGGGAAAAACATCAAAAGCATTGTCCAACAAACTGGCGTTAAGATTGATGTTGATGACACAGGAAAGGTAAATATCGCATCCTCTGATGAAGATGCCGCAAAGAAGGCAATAGCCATAGTCAAGAGCCTTACCCAGGACGCTGAAATTGATAAACTCTATATGGGTACGGTCAAGAAGATTATGGACTTTGGTGCCTTTGTTGAGATATTCCCTGGAACTGACGGTCTTGTTCACATCTCTCAGATTGCCGAGGAAAGAGTTGAAAATGTTCGTGATGTTTTAAAGGAAGGCGAAGAGGTACTTGTAAAGTGCTTGGAAGTTGATAGGTCTGGAAAGATAAGGCTCTCAATAAAAGCTGCCTTGGGTGAAACTTTACCAGAAGATTGATTAAAGTTTTAAGATAGTTTTTTCTGAATACTAATAAAGACGCAGACGGCTTTGGGTGAGATTATATCCAAAGTTTCATCTCAGTCTTAACTTAGTTTTTTTAAAAAAACTTACAAGGGCGCAGACGGCCTGACTTTTAATAGGTCAAGCTCTCTGCGCTTTTTTATTTGATTTTAAATTGTACTTTGAGGATAAAAAAAATAAATGGCAAGAATAACCAAGACACACTTAAAGAACGGAATACCAATTATTACCGAAGAGATGCCAGATGTCGAGAGTGCAACTGTTGGGCTCTGGGTAAAGACAGGGGCAAGGGATGAGTCTGAAGAGATACGGGGCGTCTCCCACTTTATTGAGCACCTGCTCTTTAAAGGGACAAAAAAAAGAACGGCCTTTGATATTGCCAAATCAATCGAGGCCGTCGGCGGTGTACTAAATGCCTTTACCAGCAGGGAGTATACTTGTTTTTATGCCAAGGTCTTAAATAAAGACCTCCC
>JAGLUZ010000069.1 GCA_023134165.1 Deltaproteobacteria bacterium
AACCGCGAGCGTGGTGTTGTACTTCAAGAGATACGGATGGTTGAGGACACCCCGGACGATCTTGTCCATGATCTAATTGCTGAAAAAATCTGGAATGGTGGCTCTTACGGCTCTCCTATACTTGGGACTAAAAAAACCGTAGAAGAGATGGGCAGAGAAAGTGTCCTTGAGTATTACAAGGAAAACTACCAAGCCAAAAAAATGCTCGTCACTATTGCTGGAGGGTTAAAGACCACAAAGGTCGTAAAACTACTTGAGGCCTCACTTGGCTCAGTTGTTAGTGGTGAGGACAAAAAACCTTCAAAAACCCCTGCCTCAGCAAGCGGCTCAAAGCTTGTAAAAAGAGACCTAGAGCAAGTGCATCTTTGCCTTGGTGTACCAGCTGTTTCGCAGGCTCACCCACACCGCTTTAGGTACTACCTCTTAAATACAATCCTTGGCGGAGGGATGAGCTCCAGGCTTTTTCAAGAGATTAGAGAAAAACGTGGCCTTGCTTATTCAATTTATTCCTACCTTAGTTTCTCGGAAAAAGCTGGGTCTTTGGTAGTTTATGCCGGTACCTCTAGTGAAGAATTTAAAGGCGTACTAAGACTTATTATTAGGGAATTTGGTAAAGTCGGTAAAGATATCTCACGCGCAGAGCTAAAGGCCGCTAAAGACCACCTAAAGGGTGGAATGCTCCTTGGACTTGAATCTAGTGATAGCAGGATGATGAAACTTGCAAGGGATGAGATTTATTTTGGGAAAAGTATTAGCATTAAAGAGATTGTAAGTGGTATTGATAAGGTTAGAGGCAGTGATATTAAGAAAACAGCTAAAGAGATATTTAAACCCAAGAACCTAACCCTTGTTGCTATTGGTAAAGGAAAATCCGAGGATCTACCAAAGTACTTACGCGGGTAGTTTTACTAGGAGGTAAAATTATGAGAATTCTTGTTGTTGAGGATGAAAAAAAAGTTTCTAGATTTATAAGTCGAGGCCTTGAGCAGGAAGGCTATGCAGTGGATGTTGCCTTTGATGGTGAGGAGGGTCTTCAGGCCGCAGCCTCAGCGGAGTACGATTGTATTGTTCTTGATATAATGCTCCCAAAGATGAACGGACTAGATCTCTTGCGTGAGCTTAAGAATAAAGATGTAAAGTCGGTAGTACTTCTCCTAACGGCTAGAGACTCTGTTGAGGACCGCGTTGAGGGGTTAAACCTCGGAGCTGATGATTACCTAACAAAACCTTTTGCATTTGAAGAACTTTTAGCAAGATTAAAGGCACTCCTTAGAAGAGGTACTCAGGGAACCCCCGTACTTAAGTTCTCAGACCTAAGCTTAGATCCAATAACACGTAAGGGCAAGCGAGGTGAGGTTGAGGTTGATCTAACGCTTAAGGAATATTCCCTTCTTGAGTATTTACTTAGAAACCCAAATCGTGTTTTATCAAGAACCCTGATTGCAGAGCATGTCTGGGATCAAAACTTTGATAGCGAGACAAATGTAGTTGATGTCTATATAAATCACCTTAGAAATAAAGTTGATAAAGACCTAGAAAATAGACTTATCCATACGATAAGGGGTGTTGGTTATGTTTTAAAGGACGAGTAATAATCCCTACCCTTTTATGGTTATCCTGAATTTAATGGACTGATTTTTTTATGAGTTTACCTCCTCCAATTAAAAAAAAGCTAGGGCGTATCTTTGAGCCAAAGAGTATCTCCTTTTCTAAAGAAGACCTGCTTTGTTATTCCTACGACGCTACGGGGGAGAGTCACCTCCCTGATGTAGTAGTATTCCCAACTACAGCCGAAGAGATTTCACTTACCCTAAAACTTGCAAATGAGAGCGGATTCCCTGTGATCCCAAGAGGGGGCGGCTCTGGTTTTACAGGTGGAACCTTGCCTGTTAGTGGTGGCGTTGTTATCTCGACTCAGCGTATGACGAGCATCTCTATAGACCAAGAAAATCTTGTTGCAGATGTTGGCTCTGGACTTTTAACAGGGGATCTTCAGGACGAGGTAGAAGAGCTTGGGCTTTTTTATCCACCTGATCCAACAAGTGTAAAGTTCTCAACCATTGGTGGTAATATTGCTGAGAATGCCGGAGGGCCAAGGGCTGTAAAGTACGGCACTACCAGAGACTACGTCCTTGGTTTGGAGGTTGTCCTACCAAACGGTGATATCGTAAGGACTGGGGTAAAGACAGCTAAGGGGGTTGTTGGCTACGACCTGACAAGGCTTCTGGTTGGTTCTGAGGGGACTCTTGGAATTATTACAAAGGCCTTTTTAAGGCTTATCCCAAAGCCCAAAGAGAAGGCCTTGATGTATGCTGTTTTTGGAGATTTAGCCTCTGCCGCAGATGTTGTCTCTACTATAATTAGAGAGAAGATTACACCCTCAACCTTAGAGTTTATAGACGGTGCTAGTATTAGGTGCGCTGAGGAGTACGTAAGTACAGGGATAAAGAGCGGGGCGGAGGCAGTACTCTTAATCGAGACCGACGGTACTCTTAAGAGTGTTGAGGACTCTACTGCTCTCATAAAGAAAATATGCCAAGAAAATAAGGTCTTGGAATTTAGGGTTGCCAAGGATAAGAAAGAGATAAAAGATCTTTGGAAGCTTAGGAAAAATCTCTCCCCGGCACTTTATAAAATAAAACCCACAAAGATTAATGAAGATATAGTCGTGCCAAGATCAATGCTCACTAGTCTTGTTACAGGCGTCCAAGAGATTGCAGAGGCAAGAGGCGTTTTGATTGTTAGTTTTGGCCACGCTGGGGACGGTAATATTCACGTAAATGTGATGATAGATAAGGACGACCCAGATGAGGCAAAGAGAGGCGCGGAAGCAGTGAGTGATGTCTTTGATTTAACCTTATCACTTGGTGGAACAATCTCTGGTGAGCACGGAGTTGGCGTAACAAAAGCTCCCTACCTTAGCCGTGAACTTTCGTCATCTTTATTGTCAGTAATGCGAGGGATAAAAGATGTCCTTGATCCAAAGGGGATACTTAATCCAGGGAAGATTTTTTTAAGTCCAAGTAATAAAGAAAACTAATAACTATAACCCCTTCAACGGGGCTTTTCTTTTAAAAAATAAGAATGGAAAATTTTAAGAAATTATTAGATGAAGCAAAAAAATGCGTACGATGCGGAATCTGCAATAGTGTTTGCCCTACCTATAATGTGCTTCGTAAGGAGAGTGTTGGCCCTAGGGGGCGTGTTGCCCTTATTAGAGAGCGTGCGACTACGGGGGATGGTGCGGGTTTTGGTAAGGAATTTGCCATTGATCTAAAGGCCTGTACGCTTTGTGGGTCTTGCCTTGGGAGTTGTCCTCGTGATGTTGATGTTCCAAAACTTATCCTTGGTGCAAGGACGGCTGTGGTAGAGAGCGAAGGTCTCTCAGTTGGAGCGGGTCTGGTCTTTAAGAATTTTCTAGCACCAGGCAAACTTGCTGGCCTTGCACTAAAGACAGCCTCTCGCTTAAAGAGGCTTTTACTTAAAAGTTCAGTTGGTGAGAACGGACTCTTAAGAAGGTTCTCTTTACCGATTATTGGTAAGGGCAGGCTTGTGCCAAATCTAGCGGATATTTTTTTCCTGGATAGACCAGAGGTGAAGAAACTTGCACGAGTAGAGGCAAAAGAGGGAAGACCAAGAATTGGTTTTTTTGCAGGGTGCGGAATAAATTACCTTATGCCAGAGGTTGGCGTAGCAACGATAAAGGCTGTAACAGATCTTGGTGCTGATTTAATTATCCCTTCCAAGCAGGTATGTTGTGGTATGCCAGCACTCTCGGCTGGAGACCGAAAGACAGCAAAAGAACTGGCAATAAAAAATTTAAATGCCTTTGAGGATGAAGACCTTGACTATATAACGACCTCGTGTGCAACTTGCTCTAACGCTCTAAAGAGTGTTTTCTTAGAACTTCTTGGTGACGATCCAGAGCATCAAGAACGCGTTCAGCGTTTTACGAGTAAGGTTAGGGATGTTACAGAGCTACTAGCAAATGAGCTTTCGTATAAGGATAAAGGCGATAAAAAAGAAGGCCTTGTTACTTGGCACGACCCGTGCCACCTTAGCAGGTATCAGGGGGTACGCGAAGAACCCCGTGAATTAATCCTAAAGAGTGGTTATGCATTTAAGGGGATGAAGAATCCTTGCAAGTGTTGCGGCCTTGGCGGAGGTCTTGTTTTCTCTGACTATGAACTCTCAATTGAGGTAACAAAAAAGAAGGCACAAAATATCCTCTCCACAAAAGCTAGCATTGTTGCCACGGCCTGCCCAGGTTGTATTGTCCAACTGCGCGACGCTCTCCACCGTTATACACCAAAAGATGAACTTATTCCCAAGGTAGTCCACGTTCTTGAACTTTTGTGATATAATCTAGAAGATTCCTAGAATAACACCCATGATAAAGCTCTCTAATTGGTAGAGAGCGTTCTTTTTATTGCGTATTATTACCTCGAACCTTTAACTATGCTAAATTTTATTTTTTGCATACATAACCACCAGCCAGTTGGTAACTTTGACCATGTTCTTGAGGATGCCTACTCAAGGGCATACGAGCCTTTTTTAAAGAAAATCTCAAAATTCCCGTCTATAAAATTAACCCTCCATACCTCTGGTTTCTTACTTGATTGGCTCTGTGAAAAACAACCCGCATACATAGATCTACTAGCAAAAATGGTAGATTCCAAACAAGTTGAGATTCTTGGAGGCGGGTTCTATGAGCCAGTACTTGCAGTAATTCCAGAGGCTGATAGAGTTGGTCAGATTCAGATGATGTCAGAGCGTGTAGATGAACTCTTTGGGGTTCGTCCAAGAGGGTTATGGCTTGCTGAGAGGGTCTGGGATCCGACCCTACCAAAGTCCCTAAAAGACGCAGGTGTAGAGTACGTCATAGTTGATGATTATCATTTTATAAGGTCGGGTTTAAAGAAAGAAGAGCTTGGCGGTTATTATATTAGCGAGGATCAGGGTAGTACAATAAAGGTTTTTCCGGGCAGTGAGAGGTTACGCTACTTGATCCCCTTTGCCCCTGTGGATGCATTTGTTGATCATATAAATTCTCTTGAGGGAAATTTAAAAGGAAGGGCGGCGATTTTTGCTGATGACGGGGAAAAACTTGGGGTATGGCCTGGTACAGATAAATGGGTTTACGGAGAGGGTTGGTTTGAGAGTTTTTTAGAGAAGATTGAATCCTTTGGAGATACACTAAAATCAGTAACATTCTCAGAGTATATTGATAGTGAAGAGCCCCTTGGGAGGGTTTACCTTCCAACGACATCATATATGGAGATGGGTGAGTGGTCCTTGCCAGCCCACGTCTCAAAGGAGTACGGCGAGCTTAGGGATGCGATAAAGGGTTTTGAGGAAGGGGAAAAGGTCTTGAGTTTTCTTCAAGGCGGTACTTGGCGTAATTTCTTCTCAAAATACCCAGAAGCCAACTGGATGCATAAAAGAATGTTAAAGGTAAGTAAAGAGATAGGCGAGGCCTCAAAATCATCATCAAAATATATTATAAAAGAAGCAAAGAAACACCTTTATATGGCACAGAGCAATGACGCTTATTGGCACGGCGTCTTTGGTGGTCTTTACCTCCCGCATCTTCGTACAGCTGTCTTTGAAAACCTACTTAAGGCCGAGACCTTGCTTGAAAAAAACCCTCTAAATTTAGTTAGCACCTCTCTTGAGGACTTTGATTGTGATGGTTTTGATGAGGTCATTATAAAGGCAAATGATATAAATTTATTCTTTAGCCCAAGAATGGGCGGTGCTCTTATGGCAATTGAAGCCCCGGTGATGGGACTGAACCTCACAAATGTTATCTCTCGGTGGTTTGAGGGGTATCACATGAAACTTAAAGAAGCTGAGACTGGCCTAACCGAAGATACGACCAAGAGTATCCACGACAGAGTTGTTACAAAAGAAGAGGGGCTTGTTAATTACCTAAATTTTGACTCTCAAAGAAGAGCGTCTTTGGTTGATCATTTTTTAAGGCAAGACGAGAGTTTTGATTCTTTTATTCGTTCAACCCACGGAGAGCTTACGAATTTGCAAGAGACTCCTTATGAGCAAAAGCTTAACCCGAACGGCTTGACACTTAAGGGGCAGGGGCGTGTAATGGGTAGTGCTTTTGAGATTGTAAAAGACGTAACCATTACAGGGGAAGCCTCTTTTAGTGCCTCCTACAGTCTAAGTCTTGCTGATGTTTCTAGCCTTGAATCATCTGTATGTAATTTTGGTGTAGAGTTTAATCTGATGCTTCCTTGTTGCGACGGCCCAGCTTGTTACCTTGAGCTTAATACAGAGGTTGGAGTGAAGTATGGTCTTGGTGAGAGAGCAGAGCATGAAAACGTAAAGAAAATAATGTTGTATGACACTTTCACTGGGGTTAAGGTTACAATTAAGACAAGCGTTGGAGTTGGGTTATGGCGTTTCCCTATCGAGACAGTCTCTCTCTCTGAGGCTGGTTTTGAGAGAAACTATCAGGGGACTTCTTTTCTTTTCTTTTTGCCAATAGAGATTAGGCCAAGCTCTAAATTGGATTTAAGATTTGATTTTGTTATTGAAAAAATTTAGCATTTAATCTGTTCAATTATAATTAGTCTTAAGGAGGATTTGTGGAAAAAAAGATTGATAAGGTTCTTTTGGATAAGGCAAAAAATATTAAACTCTTACTCCTAGATGTTGACGGTGTCTTAACGGACGGCTCTATTGTTTATGATGATAAAGGGGTTGAGACAAAGTCTTTTAGTGTGAGAGACGGTCACGGCATAACAATGCTTCAACGAAGTGGAGTGGAGTGCGGAATAATAACGGCTCGAACCTCAAAGGTGCTACTTAAGAGATGTGATGATCTTTCAATAAAACTTGTATATCAGGGGGCAAAAAAAAAGGCAGAGGCCTTTGAAGACGTTCTAAGTAAGACAGGGCTAAATTCAAGCGAGATTGCATATATCGGAGATGACCTTGTGGATTTGCCAGTTCTAAGGCGTGTTGGTCTCTCGGCAACTGTCTCTGATGGGGTGGAGGAGGTAAAGGATGAGGTTGATTTTATATCTTCAAAGCAAGGCGGCGGCGGTGCAGTGAGAGAGCTTGTTGAGCTTATTTTAAAGTCAAATGGCAGGTGGAAAGAGGTAACTAGCAGGTACTACGAAGGATAAAATCCTTTACACCCAAAGGTGCTGGTGATATAATTTTATAGAGGCATAAGGGGCTAGTGATAACCCTGATGCCTCTTCTTGATTATGGGGGTTTTTTAAACTCTCAAGAGGTCTAACTTGCGGATATTATTATACTTTTTTGTATTTTTTTCAATTTCTGGACTTATCGCTATTATTTACTTTAGCTTCTTCTCAAGCCCTGGTGCAAGCGACCTTCTTGTGGTGAAAAACCTGCCTGGGGCAAGCATGCAGGGGGTGCGTTACTCAGGTAGTAGTGAGAGTGGCACAGGGTGGGAACTTGAGGCTGATGAGGCAAAGCACCTTAAAGAGAGCGGTCTGATAGAGTTTAGTAGCGTTAAGTTAGAGTATTTTAGTAAAGAAAATAAAACCTCTACTCTATCAAGTAGGTCTGCTATTTTTAATGAAACTCAAGGCGAGCTTGAGTTTCAGGGGCATGTTCAGGTTCAGTCAAAGGACAAGTACAAGTTAAAGACAGAGACCTTGATGTACTCTACAAAGACTGGGGTGGTTACTTCAAAAGAAAGAGTGGAGTTTACGACCAACGGCATAAATGTGGTTGGTAACGGTCTTAGTATTGATATTGACTCAGAGCGTCTTTTTATCTACGGCGGTGTTGTAGCCACCTTGGATGATCTTTCAATTTAGGGGACTCTTAGAAAAATTGGAAACTTTAAAAGTTAGAAAATTGGAAAGATTAATTGTCTCTGCTTTTTTGATTGTTGCTCTTGGTTTGGTCTTTCCTTTAACCTCAATGAGTGCAGAGACTAATAAAAAAACCTCTAAGGATTCGGCGAGTAAATCAACATTAAAGCCTGTGAGGATTAGCTCGGAGACCTTAGAGGCTGATACCTCTAAAAATTGGATTAGATTTAAGGGAAAAGTCGTAATTGAGGGCGAGTATATGCTCTGCACTGAGGATTTTTTCCTTAGTTACGGAGCTAGTAAAGAGATTAAAGAGATTGTTGCAAGTGGTAAGGTTAGGATACATCAGGGGTCAAAACGAGCAAAAGCTGATAAGGCTGTATATGATCAAGAAAAGAGGGCGATTATAATCACTGGTAAGGCTGTTGTTTCGGAGTGCTTGGACCGCGTAAGTGGGGAAAAAATAACTTTGTATCTTGATAATGATACTGTCCTTGTTGATGGCGGTGAGGGCGGCCGCGTAAGGGTGCTTATAATGCCTGAGAAGGATTGTGAAAACTTTAAAGAGAGTAAGGAGTTTGAGTGTGTTTGGCCTCGTTAGGGGTTTGAAAAATGCCTGAGAAGGATTGTGAAAACTTTTAAGAAAACAAAGAGTTTGAGTGTGTCTGGCCTCGTTAGGGGATTGAAAAATGCCTGAGAAGGATTGTGAAAACTTTTAAGAACTTAAGGAGTTTGAGTGTGTTTGGTCGCACTAAGGGATTGAAAAAAACTTTGAGAGGGAGTGCTGAAAGAGTTGGATAAGGCAAAGAAATTCAGTGTTGAGGGGCTTGCTAAGAGTTATAAGGGTAGGCAAGTTGTTGGCGGAGTGAGCCTAGAGGTTGGTCCAGGTGAGGTTGTAGGTCTTCTAGGTCCAAATGGTGCTGGTAAGACCA
>JAGLUZ010000007.1 GCA_023134165.1 Deltaproteobacteria bacterium
TACGTCTAGTGCTATGGAGACCTCTTTATGATCTATAAAACTATCGATCATACCTGGAACCTCTCTTGGAATGCCCGCACCAACGAGAACGTAATCAACACCAGCGAGCATGGCACCGTAAATAGAGGCCGGGTTTGGGAGCTGAATCTTCTCTAGGTAGTTTATACCAACTAGACCATCGTGGCCTTCTTTGGCCAAAAAAACATCTACAAAGTTACCAGCTACCGTAAGCTCGATAAGAGCTTCTTTTGGAGTAGCAGTGAACATTGGTAGAGGCTTAAAGGTTTCATCCGTTTTTTTACCACCGGGGATATAAAAACGCTCCAAGATTCTTTCTGCTACGTCTTTTGCAGGAAAATGCGAGAGTGCCCTTTGAAGATGCCCTCCAGGGTCTCCGGATTGAAGGCGACGCGCGAGGACTTGATCCAGAGCTGTGCCCGAGACCACACCCATGTGGCCAGCCTTGGCAACTGTTTTGGCAAGTAGCCAATTAGATATATTGGCGCCCATTCCGCCTTGGATTATAACTGGGTCATTCATTTTTTATCCCTAAGTGAAAAAAGAAATTCGTTAATTGATTTTATTTAAGAACTACAAAACTTTTAAAGCGTAACCATCTTACGACCTGATTCTTTTAAAGAAACATTAGCAAACTATTCTACCATAGTTAGCCACTTGAGCAAGAATTAAAAAATCCCAAAAAGAAAACTCCTAAGAACATAGCAAAGTTGTTATAAGTTTTCCAGCTAAAAAGATAGAGACCTCTCTAAAAATAAAAAGGTCTCTACCTCAAGGATTACCTAACTACTTGATATCAGGTCTTGGTGTCTTTGATGTAGAAGAAGGTAGGACTGGGTAAATAATTACTGGTTTTTCGCCCTCCAGGCTGAACAAAAATGCAACTAGACTATCGACTTCTTTATCACTAAGCTCTATACCAAGCTGATTTTGTCCCATAATACGCACTGCTTCCTCTAAAGTCCAAACAGCACCGTTGTGAAAATACGGTGCCGTGTTAGATATATTACGTAGTAAACCAACCTTTACAAGCCCTGAACTATCTCCCTTAAAGTCGCCAATATTTTTATATTTGTATGTTCCGGTTACAGGAAAAGGTCTCATAATGCCACCAAGGCCTATCCCACTATGACACTGTACACACCCCTTATCTATAAAAACAGAAAGCCCTTTGACCTCGCTTTTAGTAAGAACATCTTCATCACCCCGTAAGTATTTATCAAACCTAGAGGGCGTAATAAGTGTTCTCTCAAAAGCAGCTATTGCTCTTGCCACATTATCAAAGTTTAAAGGCTCTTTTTCTTTAGGAAATGTCTCCTTAAACTCCTGAACATATGCAGGTATTGAGCTAAGCCTCTCTACAACCAACTCCGGGGAGGCGGCCATCTCTGGTGATGCCTGAATTGGCCCCTTAGCTTGATCTTCTAAAGTTCCAAATCTACCATCCCACATCTGCTTAGAATTAAATACAGAGTTATAGACTGTTGGAGAATTTAAGTGGTGCGGGTTAACAGCCCACTCATGGCCTACGGCCGCAGGTACTCCGTCAGCACCGCCTTGTGCTAAATCATGACAGGTATTACAACTGATGCGTCCGCTCTTTGATATTCTAGTGTCAAAAAATAGCTTCTTTCCAAGCTCCACACTCTTTGGATCTGGATTCCCTATAGCCTTCATCAGCTCTATTTTGTCTTTTGGAATTGGCTTAAGCCCAGCAGACAAAGCCTTCTCTCTCAGACTACTAGCCTCTGCAACCACTGCCAATAAACCTACCACCACAAAAGATACTATAAAAAATTTAAAGATTCTAAACATAAAAATAACCTCCTCGCTTCTCATAATTATTATTAAAATAATTCAAAACCTATTATAGCAAACCTCGCTCTATTTTCAAGCCTCGTTCTTTAGGTCAAAGACCAGGCTTGTTCCTTAAATTTATAAAATATTTAAAAAACATCTTTTGACAAATACTTGTTTTTAGTACTATAATTATATGTCCTTACAGTTATTTTCTATTTTTTTGGTATAATTATTTAGATAAAAAACAATTTAGTAATTACTAAGAAGGAGAATCAATGCCAGCACAGATAGATCAAGCGGCCGTAGAAAAAGTCGTTGAGACTGCTCAGTCCGTTGGCGCGGCTCAGAACCTAGACCATGCCCTTCTAAAACTTAAAAATAAAATTATAGAGGTTTTTAAGGTAGACCGTGTAACTGTCTACTCTTTTGATAACCTAAAGAGAGAACTCTTTACCAATGTTGATAGTGCAAATGAGCCAATGGAGATACGCGTTGCCTTAACCGGGGATTCTATGGCTGGCTATACAGCAAAAAGTGGGCAAGTTGTAGCCGTAAAGGACGCCTACAATAGTGAAGAGCTAAAACAGTACCCAGGATGTAAGTTTGATAACAGCTGGGACGCAAAGAGCGGCTTTAAGACTGAGGCCGTACTCTCGCTCCCAATCCGCTACAGAGAGGTCTCAGGCAATCAGGTAAAAGATACGGGCCTCCAAGGTGTTATCCAACTTCTTCGAAACAAGGTAAGTAGCCCTTTTAATGAGATAGAGATAAACCACATGAAGAGGGTTTCCGTTACACTTGCCGTAGCCCTCTTTAATCAAAAACGCGTAAAGAAAAAACCACCTAGCAAGTTTGGCCTCCTCCTTGAGAAGTCCCTAATCTCTGAAGAAGACCTAAATAAAGCAATTGAAAAGGCAAGGGCAGAACAAGCAGACCCCATCAGAGGCGACGTTGCATGTGTTCTCATTAATGATAACGGCATAAGCAAAACTGATGTTGGTGAATCCCTCGCGGCCTTTTATAATACAAAGTTCATTGCCTACGATGACGAGATTGAGGTTAGTGAGGAAAACTTTCAGGGCTTAAATGAAAACTTCCTTAGAAGTCGTTTCTTTGTCCCCCTCACAAATGAAACAGGCGTGCTGACCGTTCTAATAGACGATCCCTCCAACCTCCACAGAATTGATGAAATTCGGTCAATACTTGCCGCCAGAGAACACATATTCTGCGTTGGTATACGCGAGGATATTCTAAGCTTTATTGACCTTGCAACGGGTAAGAAAGGGGTCACTCAAAACTTAGATGAAATTGCTGAGGATCTTGATGATGATGACATAGCCATGACAGAGAGCGACAAAGACGAAGTCGCTGATATGCTAAATGACGATGCCCCTATCATCGTCAGAATGGTAAACAAAATTATCCAAGACGCCTACGAAGCAGGCGTCTCTGATATTCACATCGAGCCCTACCCTGGAAAACAACCCGCTATAATTAGATACCGCCTTGACGGAGCGTGTAGCAAACACACCGAGGTCTCTGCAACGCATATCAAGGCACTCGTAAACAGAATTAAGATTATGGCAACCCTTAAGGTTGATGAAAAAAGATTTCCACAATCAGGAAAGATAAAACTAAAGTACGGCAATAAAGACGTCGAGCTCAGAGTTGAGACAACACCAACTGTTGGTGGCTTAGAGGACGTTGTCATGAGAATTCTAGCCGCTGGTAAGCCTCTTCCTCTTGATAAGATGAATTTTTCAGAGTCAAACCTAAAGTACCTCTTTGAGTGTATTGAAAACCCCTACGGACTCTTCCTAACTGTTGGTCCAACTGGTTCTGGTAAGACAACAACACTTCACTCAATCCTTGGCTACTTAAATAAGCCTGATACAAAGATATGGACAGCTGAAGATCCTGTCGAGATCACGCAGTACGGCCTTAGGCAAGTACAGGTTAATCCAAACATAAAACCCGTACCTTTTGACTTTGCCCTAGCAATGAGATCCTTTCTCCGTGCTGACCCTGATATCATCATGGTCGGTGAGATGCGTGACAAAGAGACCGCACACATGGGTATTGAGGCCTCCCTTACTGGTCACCTTGTGCTCTCAACACTTCACACAAACTCTGCCCCTGAGACCATTACAAGGCTCATAGATATGGGACTTAACCCAATTAACTTTGCTGACGCACTCCTTGGTATCCTTGCACAGAGACTCGTTAGAACACTCTGCGGAGAATGCAAAGAGGAGTATAAACCTAGCGAAGAAGAGTGGGAGATATTTGAACGAGAGTACGGCCCTGAGTTGGTCGGTGAATTAGAGATAGATAAAAGCACACAGACTTTCTGTAAACCTATTGGTTGCGATAAATGCTCCAAAGGACACAGGGGAAGAACCGGTGTTCACGAACTTCTCGTTGGCTCAAAGGCCATAAAAAAGATGATTATGGAGAGAGCAACCGTTGAGGAGATGAGAATACTTGCAATCACCGAAGGTATGCGTACCCTAAAGATGGACGGCTTTAAAAAGGTTCTCTTGGGGCAAACCGATATGGCTCAGGTAAGAAGGGTTTGTATTGATTAAAAAAAATAGGTAGAAGAAGAATAGGGGAGTCTTTACTGACTCTTACTTTTTTTTACTAATAAAATTTATACTTGGTAGGGGTAGGTGAGTTTTCACCTGCCCCTTGTTTTTTTGTTAATAAAAAAATCTTTAAACCTTCTTCAAAAAACAGGTCTTTAAGACAATCGTTGACTTACCTTGGCGACACTCAACCTCAGCTTCCTTAGAGGTAAGGCGAATATTTTTAAAAACAGTTCCTCTCTTTAAATTAATTGACGACCCCTTCACCTTTAGGTCTTTTATAACCTGCACAGAGTCCCTGTCATTTAGCTCCAGACCATTACTATCCTTAACACTCATTACTCTCCTTTTTTTTAAAATACGATTTTTTTTCTAACTTCAATATACATTATTTTATACTTTTTAAAACTCAAACTTTGAGGTGAGGCCTTTGTCAATAACGCCGTCAACCTCAAAACCTCCGTAGTTATCTTACAGTAACAAATTACTACAGATTTTTCAGCAGATACTCTACGTCTTCGGTGAGCATGGTGATGGCTTTGTCATCAATGTGTTTGCTTTTTATTGCCTTAATCTCTTTTATGAGGGCATTTAGTTGGTTCTCGGCGGAGCGGGTGGAGCGGTCACGCTCAACTGAGGCCTCGATTGCAGAGGCTTTTTTAAGGAGGCTCGCCGTGATGCCTTTATTTTTAATCCAACCAACTTTGTGAGCAAGCTCGATGTCTTGCTTAAGGCTTGAGAAGGTGGCCACGCGAGTGAGAGACCACAGGTCTCTACTAACCGAGGAGTAAGTTAATGTAATAGTACTTGATTTATCTTTATCTACGACTCCACTAATATTAAAACCCTTGGGAGCATCTTTACCGACTATCATCATCTCAAAAAGAAAAGAGGTTGGCTCAAAACCCCATAATTCTATCTTGTAGTCTCCATCTTGAAGCCTAAACCCAGCCTCATGCGTGTGAGGTGTATCGTCTATACAGTCTATACAGCTCTGTCCTCCTGTGCCGTATTCTCCTAATTCATTAAAGTATTCTTCTGTTCTTGGATCATACCCAAGCTTTATACCCTCAGAGTTATATACAATAAATGGGACCTCCTCTTCATATCCATTAGAATATATCTCTACCCACGCCTGTTCTTCTGCGTGAACTAATTGAACAGAGAAAAGAATAAAAACTGATAGTGATACAACTAATTTTTTAAGATTAATTTTTTCTATATTCATCTGCAATCTCCGTAGTTATCTTACAATAACAAATTACTACAGATTTTCCAGCAAGTACTCTACGTCCTCGGTGAGCATGGTGACGGCTTTGTCATCAATGTGTTTGCTTTTTATTGCCTTAATCTCTTTTATGAGGGCATTTAGTTGGTTCTCGGCGGAGCGGGTGGAGCGGTCACGCTCAATGGAGCCTTCAATTGCCTCGGCTTTTTTTAGGAGGCTTTGCATGATACCTTTATTTTTAATCCAACCAACTTTGTGAGCAAGCTCGATATCCTGCTTAAGACTTGAAAAGGTTGCCACGCGAGTGAGCGACCACGGCGTCAGACCGTCGGAGGAATACACAAACTCAAACTTTGAGGTGAGGCCTTTGTCAATAACGCCCTCAACCTCAAAGCCACCGTAGTTATCTTTTGAATTTATACGGATCCCCATATAAAACTTAGTGAGTTTTACTGCTCCAATTGTCTCTATCATATAAGTTCCTTCTATCAGATTAAAACCTGCTTCAGAACCGCTAAATACACTTTCGCCTTCTGGCATAATATTTGTATAACCCCCTTCAAACTCTTTGTAATATTCTTGAGTTTCAAGATTATAACCTAGCTTCTTACCATCAGGGTTTGTTATTAGAAACTCTACAAGTCCAGCAATACCAACACCATTAATCTGCACATTTTCATCAGAGACTAAATAAGCGTAGCTAGTGTCAACGACTAAAAATAAAGAAAAAATAAAACCCATTAAGTATGTTATTTGCTTAACCATTAAACGTTTCATTTGCAACCTCCGTAGTTGTCTTCATAGACGCGATATGAATATATTTTTCCACCATATTGAGAAAGTAATTTTTTTGATCTATATCCTGGATCTCTGATTACATAATTATTACCAACCTTCCCTGTTACCAAGACCCAATGTGTGCTTAGTTTACCTGTTATTATCTTAACTATTACAGGTATACATCTTTTAAGGTAGTCGTCCATCATAGAATTCGCTAACGGTTTGCTACCACTTACATTTATATTCCAGTTCTCATCATATACTACCAAACCATTTTTCTTTTTTTCTACTTTTACTTGCCGAGCTGTCAGTCTGTCTACTGCATACCAATCGACATTCCCATTCCTATCATAACCCCTAATCCTATTTTTCTCTTCCAGAAAATTAAATAGCGAATTTAAAGTAGAGGGATTATACCCTCCTCCGTAATAATAGTTGAGCACCATTGCGATGCTTGTCATGGCACATCCCTTTCTTCCTATAACCCAACGCTCCTCACCTTCTGCCCCTGTGCAAGGTTTAGACTTAGGCTTTCCAGATGCTGTTAGGTTGTCATGATCCTTACATATATTAGCATAAGGTTCGTCGTCCCAAGCAGGGTCGTTTTGTTTTAAAAGGCTCACATCGCGGCAAATTGCATTTGCCTCAAAATAAACTGGCGTCCCCTCGTCACAGTCCTCGCAGTCGGCCTGCACCACATAAGCCCCAACTTTATTTCCAAGGGTTAGCTTATTGTCTGTCTCACCACTACTTTTTGTACTTGTCTTTTGCTCAAACAAAGTTGCACTCTCTGTATCAACGGAAAGCTCGGTTATACCCCACTCTATCTCAACCCCATCCACGCCGCTACCAGAACCATCCTCAACCTTTACCTCCATGTCATCAAGTGTATCGCAGATAAACCCTTCTTGGTTATCACCTGCAATAGAGGTAAGTTTTTGTCCGCACCCCTCATCCACTTTTTTATCAGCATCACAGTTATTATCTTTTCCGTCGCAGGTTTCCTCGGCA
>JAGLUZ010000070.1 GCA_023134165.1 Deltaproteobacteria bacterium
AAGCTTAATTTACCGTAAATATATTATTTTTTCAATGTTACTCTTTTTTTTAGAGAAAAAATTCGTTACAAATAACCTTAAAATCAAGAGTAAGCCTTGATTTAAAAATCTATATTTGTTATATTTGCAGGCTATGAAAGAGCAATTACAATCACTAATTAAAAAATTTGGCTTAGAGCGTTACCTGCCTAAAAACCTATATCTTCAGGTAATAACAATCTTTTTTGTTGGCTCTATTTTTGCCTTTTTCCTAGCCTCACTTGGCTCCTATATTTACTTTAATACAGGGCTTCCCCCGCTCACGGCTCTTGAAAATTATAAGCCAAACCTAATTACTAAGGTCTACTCTAGTGATGGTAGGGTCATTGGCGAGTATTATATCGAGCGTAGAACCATTGTTGCCCTTGAGCAGATGCCAAAACACCTAAAAGACTCCTTTCTATCTGCAGAAGATGCTCAGTTCTATGAGCATGCAGGAATTAACTATATCGGTATCCTAAGGGCTGTGAGGGCAAATCTCATGGCAGGCGGTATGGTTCAAGGTGCCTCCACTATTACTCAACAGGTTGCAAAGACCTTCCTCCTTACAAATGAGCGAAAGATATCAAGAAAGGTACGGGAAGCACTCCTTGCAAAGCGAATTGAGAATAACCTAACCAAGGACGAGATACTCTATCTCTACCTAAATCAGATTTACTTTGGGAGCGGTGCATACGGAGTACAAGAGGCAAGTGCCACTTATTTTGGCAAAGACGTAAGTGAGCTTACTGTTGCAGAGGCGGCTCTTATCGCTGGGTTACCAAAGGCTCCTAGCCGTTACTCACCTTACATTAACAAGGACAAATCCATAAAACGCCAAGAACACGTCCTGAAGCGTCTCTTTGAGGACGGAAAGATAAACCGCGAGACCTACGACGAGGCACTTAACGAAGAGCTAAAACTTAGACCCAGAAAGAATGAAGCACTCTGGAGTGCCCCTTATGTTACTGAGCATATCAGGCGTCACATTGAGGAGACCTACGGAGCTGAGCTTCTCTTTAAAGGTGGCCTTAGGATTTACTCTACCGTTGACGTAGAGATGCAGAAGGCCGCAAATGAGGCCATTAAATTTGGTCTTCGTGGTCATGACAAACGCCGAGGATACCGAGGCCCAATCATGACGCTTAAGACCTTGGACGAGGCTGAGGCCTTTAAAAAGGAAGAGGCAAAGGACTTAAAAAAACGCCCCCTAAAGGTTGGGAATATTTACCGAGCATACATTACAGATGTAAAGAAAAAAAAGGAGTTAATCTTTGTTGATATAGGCAATCATCAAGGTATACTCAAAAAACGAGACTTTGAATGGGCCAAGCTCTATAACCCAACAAAAGACCCAGACGGCGGAAAAAAAGTTGATCCAATAACAGTCTTTAATGTTGGTGACGTTATTCACGTTCAAGTCAAGGGGCTTCCGAAAAAAGAAGACGACCCTATTCCACTTGCTCTTGAGCAGGAAACTCAGGCTGAGGCCGCACTCTATTCAATGGAGCCTCAAACAGGTTTTGTAAAGGCCATGGTCGGTGGCTCTGATTACTCCAAAACACAGTTTAACCGTGCAATACAAGCACTACGTCAACCGGGCTCTGTCTTTAAACCTGTAATCTATTCTGCGGCTATTGCCAGTGGCTACACTCCTGCAACCATTGTCATTGACTCCCCTATTATCTACGAAAATACAGTAGAGGAAGAGCCAGAAGAAACTGACAAAACCACAGAGACAGGTACAGAGGAAAAGATAGAAGAAAAGGTTAAAGTTAAGAAGACAAAAAAACCTGAGACTTGGATGTGGAAGCCTAGAAACTATGAGCAAAGATTCTACGGCCCAACTACGATAAGAACAGCACTTACAAAATCTAGAAATATTGTCACCATAAAGGTCTTGCAAGATATCGGGGTTGATACGGTCATCAAGAATGCCAAGGCACTTGGGATAAACTCCCCTCTTGCAAGAGACCTTTCCCTTGCTCTTGGCTCATCTGTCGTCACCCTGGAAGAGATGACAAGAGCCTTTGCGGTCTTTCCAAATAAAGGTAACCTTGTCGAGCCTATATTTTTCACAAAGATTGTTGACCGAAACGGAGAGGTCTTGGAAGAGCATGAAACCAAAACAACAGAGGCCCTTGACGTGCAGAGTGCTTACCTAACAACAAACCTCCTTAAAGGTGTCATGGATAACGGCACGGGAAGAAGGGCAAGACTTAAGGACAGGCGTCCAGCCGGAGGAAAGACAGGCACAACAAATAACCTAAATGACGCTTGGTACGTTGGCTTTGTCCCAACCCTAGCTACAGGGGTTTGGATTGGGTACGACTCTGAACGCGTACTTGGAAACAAAGAAACAGGGGCAAGAGCGGCCATTCCAATCTGGAAAAAATACATGAATGAGGCACTTGTTGGTACACGCGGAGAAAATTTTGCAATTCCAGACGGCCTGGAATTTGCGCGCATTGATCCAAAGACAGGGTTCCTTGCAAACTCTACCACAGAGAACTCTGTCTACGAGGCCTTTAAAAGAGGAACAGCCCCGCACAAGGTATCCCCTGTTACTGGCGGCAGGCACCCAGACTTTGACTTTAACAAAGCAAGAGAGCTTGGTGGTGGTCGAGGTGGTGAGTTTAGAGATTTCAGCGACGACCTTCCACCCCTTTAAAAAAAAACCTAAAGAAACTAGATAACCCTCTCCCTCTTATGCGCTACGCAATCCTATCAGATCTGCACTCAAACCTAGAGGCTTTTTTAGCGGTCTTAGAAAAAATTGAAAGGCTAAAGATTGATAAAACCGTCTGCCTCGGTGATATAGTAGGGTACAATGCCAACCCAAATGAGGTTGTAGATATTGTAAGAGAAAGGTCTATTACAAGTGTTATGGGTAATCACGACGCTGTGGCAAGTGGTGGAAAAGACGCCTCTAACTTTAATGACCATGCAAGGGAAGCAATCCTCTGGACAGAGAAAATACTCACAAAAAAGAACAAGGAATTTTTAAGTAAACTCCCAGCAAGCCTCCTTTTTGACGAAAAATTCTTAATGGTACACGGCTCTATAACTAAGACAGATACTTATATCCGAACGACCTTTGATGCAGGTGACAACTTTTCACTCCTCAGAAAACTCTACCCCTTGGCTACGCCACTGCTATCTTTCTTCGGACACACCCACCAAAACATAATATATAAAGAAACCTTTGACGAGGACGGAACCTCAAGGGTACTTGAAGTTGACGATAACTCCGTCAAGGTAGAAGATAGAGCAAATTATTTAATAAACCCAGGTTCTGTAGGTCAACCACGCACAACTGATAAAAGGGCTTGCTTTGCAGTCTTTGATACTTCGAGCCATAAGGTGGAATTTATCCAAGTAGAATATGATACAGAGAAAAGTGCAGAGAAAATTATAAAGGCAGGACTGCCACTGATATTTGCAAAGAGACTTGGATGGAAGGGATAGTCTTCCCTCGTCCTTTTTTATCTCGTTGTCCCTTCCGCCCTGTTTACAAAAAAACCCTGAGTTTTTTAAAGAACTCAGGGTCTAATTTAGCAAAAAAATTATAAAAAACCTAGTGAAGCATACCTCTACTCACAACATCCTCTTCCTCTAGGGCGTGTCTACGGTTAAAGGGGTCATCAACAAATTTTTCACGACAACTCTTACAAAGTATAAAGACAAGCTCTTGAAAGACCTCTTCCTCAAGCTCCTCTGTCTCCATATTCTCCATCGAGTCTAGGAGTTCATTTATACCGTCCTCAATCTCTCCTGGATATTCCTCTAGGTAGCCATCAAAATCAGCAAAACTCTTAATCTCTATTACGTATTTCAGCCCGCCTCTCGTGAGCATTGAACCACATCCACTGCATTTTAGATCTGTAATCAACATTTTTCTCCTTAAAACTAAATAAAGTCCTTCAACTATACCCTGAGTACCAGCCCTTGTCAAACCAATAAAATTAGTGATATACTTACCTCTTATGTTAACTCAAGAAATCTTAGGGCGTGATGCCTATCTTCTTACAATCGAGCTGAAACTTTTTTGGACTATAGCCGCACTCTACGTAACGGCTGTGCCGCTCTTTCTTTTATTTACCTTTACTCGCCTAAAGAGCATAGGTAACCTTGCAAGAGGGATACTCACGGGTGCGGCCACGCTCCACATTATCCTCGTAATATTTCGTACATTTGAGGGTGGCAGAGCACCTTTTCAGACTCTCTACGAGAGCCTCTCGTGGTTTGCATGCAGTGCGGCCGTGACATTCCTTATCGTATCAAGAAAATGGAAGGACTTTCGTTTGCCAGGTGCATTTGTTGCCACCCTTTGTGCTGGTGCGTGTTTTTACGCACTCTTTGGTCGTGACCCTGCTGTTGAGCCGCTTAGCCCTCCGCTTCAGAGCTACTGGTTTGAATCACATGTCTTTTTGGCCTTTACCTCCTACGCCGTATTTATTGTCAGTTGCTCAATTGAGGCAAGTTGCCTAATCCTTCGCCCTTTCCTAAAACGAGGCATGATCATCGCTGACGGCTTTACCGAGGAAAGCATTAGAAGATACCGAAGAACCTCCTTTAATCTCGTAACCTTTGGCTTCCCTCTCCTAACTTTTTGCGTATTCTCCGGGGCGGCTTGGGCAAATGAGGCGTGGGGTCGGTACTGGTCATGGGATCCAAAAGAGACCTGGTCTCTTATTACTTGGAGCGTCTTTACAATATATCTCCATGCATATGGGATACGCAAGTGGAGAGGTAATGTTGCATCATATATAAATATTCTTGGTTTTTTCTGCATGATGATGACTTTCTTAGGTGTTAACTGGCTCGCAAAAATTCTTGGAATACCGAGCCTGCATCTGTATTCGGTATAACCTTTATAATGATTATTGTAAAAAAAATATACTTATGGCTATCATCACTGCGTGGCTCAATATACGTCCTTGGATTATTATGTGTTTTTTTCCTCCTCGGAACAGTATTTCCTCAGGGCCGGGACATTGCCCTTTACGAGGAAAGAGGTGGAGCCTTCTTACCACTCGTCAAACTCCTTGACCTCCTAAATATCTTTAATTCTGTTTGGTTTTTATCCCTTTCATTTATATTTTTCCTGTGTCTTCTTTTTTGTGCCATCCGAAGATACGGCATTGTCTCGAACAAGGAAAAAGGCTTACCAAAGAATATAAAACCAAGGTACTCATTAAGGACTTGCTGGGGAGTTGGAGAGGCTAATGAGGAGGCCTTTCAAGTAATTGAAAAAACACTTAACTTTAAACGCATCGGCCAAAATGACGGCTGGGTAATATTACAGAAAGGGCTTTATTATAAATGGCTAACCTGGCTCTACCACGCCGCAATTATTGCTTGCTTTCCAGGACTCCTCTTATCTGGTTTTTTTATGACAGAGGGGATACTCACCCTAGAGGCAGGGAAAGAGACTGAGATAAAATCCATGATGGGGGATGAAACCCTTGGGTGGCTCGTCTCCCCTGACCACCCTCTTCCGTCTTTTACAATTATCCTTGACGAGTTTTTAACTGAGTACGTAGAATTCCCTGAGCTTATTTATCCAGATGACAAACGCTCCAGATTTGCAATTGCTCTTGGGTGGAAAGATCTTGAGTATGAACTAAAAGAAAATTCGCTATTTCCAAAAGACTGGCTCTCAAGACTTCGTCTTATTCGAGGAGGAGAGACAGTGGCAGAGAAAACAATTGAGGTAAACCATCCTCTAAAATTTGAGAGCTACTCCTTTTATCAACTTGCCTACACTCAGACGCTCAACCTTAGAATAAATAATTCTAAAGAATTAATCGAAGTCGATACAGGCAGAAGAGCCCAGGAGATAGCGGGGCTAAACTCAAAGGTAAAGGTTGGGACACTACGCACAGGAACACTCTTTAAACTTAACGGAACAAAAGTAAAGATATCTCCATTCTTGATGATGAAGGAAGTTATAACCGACGCCGAAGGAAAAGTTACGACCAGAGAAGAGCAAAAACTTGAACTTGGAAAATCAATCATCATAGATGGAGACAAAATAGAGCTCATAGATTTTCAAGAAAAATCAATGCTTAGTTACCGCTATGATCCAGGCGTACCACTGCTCTGGGTCTTTGGCAGCCTTGTCTTTCTCATAATGGCACTAAGGTGCTTTGGTCGCTGGTACATGCTCGCCTACAAAATCGAGGTTAAGGACGGTAAGACACTCCTCTTATTATCTGTAAAATCAAAAGGCCTCTTAGCTGACCCTGAGTGGTTAAAAGACAAGATTACTCGAATAATTAATGCGTAAAAAATCCACCCTGTTTCTCCCTCCTTTAAAAGATGAAATCCATGACAATGACCATTAACGAATTCATAGCAAAAATAAAAAACGAAAAAAAAATCGGAACCTTCACGCATCACGAGGTCACAAAAAAGGCTCGCGCTAAATACAAAAAAACAAAAAAACCTCTCTCTGATGAAATAACAAAAGTTCTCTCAAGCTACGGAATTGACGAGATTTACTCACATCAAGCAAAAGCAATTGATATCATCCGAGATAAAAAAAATCTCGTCATCATGAGTCCGACCGCAAGTGGTAAGAGTCTAATCTACAATATCCCTGTCATAGAGGGTGCAATTGAAGATAAAGATTCTCACGCACTCTACATCTTCCCCTTAAAAGGTCTCTCTCAAGATCAGATGCTCACCATAAACGCCCTTGGTCAGGGTTTATTTGAGAACAGACAGGACGAAAAAAAAAGAAAGAAAAAAAATTACCCGACCTCGGAGATTTATGACGGCGACACCTCAAGCCACAGAAGAAAAACAATTAGGGACAATCCCCCACCTGTAGTAATCACAACCCCGGATATGCTTCACTTTGGCCTCTGTGCTTATCACGAAAAATGGGAAAAGTTTTTCAAAGGACTAAAGTATATCGTCATCGACGAGATACACACTTACCGAGGCGTCCTTGGCTCTCACATGGCTGAGGTAATCAGACGCCTTCGCAGGATTACGGATTTCTACGGAGCAAAGCCAATCTATATTGCCTGTTCAGCAACAATTGCAAATCCAAAGGAGCTCGCAGAGACCCTGACAGGGCTCGACTTTACAGAGATTATCGAAAATGGTGCGCCTCGTGCAAAGAGAAATTTTATTTTTTTAAATCCAATTCCAGAGATAAGTCCCTACACCGTTGCAACCAAACTTTTTAGCCTTGCCGTAGAAAAAAACTTTAGAACAATTGCATTTACAAAATCAAGAAAGATAACTGAACTTATGAACACGTGGGTAAAAGAGCATTCCCCTAAAATCGCTCCCGTTGTTAGCTCCTACAGGGCAGGCTACCTCCCAGAGGAAAGACGAGAGATTGAGTCACGCCTCTTTAGCGGCGAACTTCGAGGGGTCATCACAACAAGTGCCCTTGAACTTGGTGTTGATATCGGCGGGCTCGACATCTGCATACTCGTTGGTTATCCAGGGTCAATTAGCTCTACCCTCCAACGTGCAGGAAGAGTCGGACGCGGCGACCGTGATTCACTAATTATTTTTATCGCACTTGATGATGCGCTCGATCAATTTTTCATGCGAGCACCAAAAGGTTTTTTTAAGAGAAGTGTAGAGGCCGCCTGCCTAGATGATAAAAATAAAATAATACTAAAGGCACACCTTCCGCTTGCTGTTGCTGAACGCCCAATGGACTCAAAGGAGAAAGCCTTTGACTATAAAGAGAGCCTGCCAATATTGGAGGAGCTAACTGAAGAGCGACAACTCTGGTACTCGCCCATCAAATATTCCTTTAACCCAAAGCGAAGGTACCCGCACAGTAACGTCTCCATCCGAGGCACTTCTTCAAGTTACAGGATTTTCTCTAAAGACGTATCAGGCAAACCAAGGCTACTCGGCACCTCTGGAGCCTCAAGGGTTTTAAAGGAGCTTCACCCGGGAGCAATATACCTTCACCGAGGCGAGCAATACATCGTAACAGGGTTGCACATGGGAACGCGTGAAGTAACTTGCAAAAAAATTAATGCAAAGTACCATACCTCACCTATCACAGACGAAGAGACAGTGATTCTAAAAACCTTAAAGAAGAAAAAAGTTGGCGGCATGGTAATAAATCTCGGCGAACTTCAGATTACAGAACGAGTTCTCGGGTATAGGAGAAAAGAGATTCACTCAAAGAAAATACTAGATGAACAATCCCTTGAACTACCCCCAGATATCTTTAAAACAACCGGGGTATGGACAGAGGTTGACGGAAAAATAATCACAAAAATAGAGGAAACTAATTTTAACGTTGCCGGAGGTCTCCATGCCCTCGAACATGCGGCCATTGCAACGCTCCCACTCTTTGCACTTTGCGACAGAAGAGATCTCGGTGGGGTCAGTTACACCCTTAACCCAGAGCTAAATGTGCCAGCAATTTTCATCTACGACGGAGTTGAGGGTGGCATCGGGCTTACCAAAAGAGGTTTTGATCTCACAAAAGACTGGATGCATTCTACCTTAAAATTAATGAAGGATTGTCCCTGCGAAGAGGCATGTCCTTCTTGCACACAAGACCCACACTGCGGAAATAATAATGAGCCACTTGATAAACGAGCCGCACTTATAATACTTAGTGAGTGGCTAAATTTAAAATAATTAGAGGTGAAAAAAATGGGCAAACTCCACGAAAAATTAGATAAAAAAATGATTGAATTTATAGAGGCACAAAAACTTTTTTTTGTGACCACAGCACCAACAAATGGCAGACTTAGCCTGTCACCAAAAGGGCTCGACACTTTAAGAGTTCTCGGTGAAAATAAAATCGCATACCTAGATCTAACAGGAAGTTCATCAGAGACGGCCGCTCACCTGCGTGAGAACGGACGAATAACAATTATGTTCTGTGCCTTTGAGGGCTCCCCCCTAGTGCTACGCACCTACGGGACTGGACGAGTTATCCGAAGGTCTGACCCAGAATGGGAAAGCACTTATAAATTATTTAACCCTCTCACAGGGGCTCGTCATATTTTTATAATTGAGATAAGCTCGGTTCAAACTTCATGCGGTTACGGAGTTCCGATTTATAACTACGAAGGTGAGAGGCCAGAGCTTTCAAAGTGGCTTGAGGATAAAGGTGAGGACGGAGTAAAAGAATACTGGAAGAAAAAAAACACAGAGAGCATTGACGGGATACCAACAAAGATTTTTGGAGACGAAGAGTAAAAATAAAAAACGGAACAGCGACTGGTTGCCTTTAATAGTAACCGCTGTTCCGTTTGGTTTCATGCCTAATTTGTTACCAACTCGCCGCGAAGACGATTACTTATAGTACCGAGAAAACCAGCCCAGATAAAATTATAAAGAAACCGCTTTTGTAAAGAAAGGTATTTATTTCCTTAACGAGTTCAAATTTGACAGTCACCGTTTTACTTGTCATAAAATAACCTCCTTCTTTTTCTCTTATATACAGTATAGCAAAGGAATATTAAAGGAGGATTAAGGAAGGAATAAAAAAACTACAGAAAAAAATCACTCTCTACTAAATTAATTCAAGGCATCTTTGCAACCTTGAACAATTGTTTTTTGAGAAAAATGAGAAGTAATTCTACTCGGCCGAGTCTGCCCATTCTCTTTTATAAAAATATAGGGATAAGAACGTACCCTGAATTTATCAGCAATAGCTCGCTCGTCTTTTCCCTTCTCTGGGTTAATACGAACCTTTATTAATTTTGAGAGGCAAGAATTCACATACGAACTTGTAAGAACCTCACCGTCAAATTTTTTGCAATACGGACACCAATCTGTGTAGAAATAAAAAAATATCGGAGTCCCTGTCTCTTGGCTTTCTTTTAGTGCATATTTATAGCCGTTAGAATTATACTTCCAATCATAGGTTAGATTTTTTTTGGGTTCTTTTTTTCTAACACTCTTTGAAGTTTCTTTATCCGTAGTCGTAACAGAGGTGGCTTCGTCAACTACGGAATATATAGGCTCTAAGGCTTCTCGAAATTTCTCTGGCACCTTATAAGCCTCAGTTGTTGCGTGCATTTTTCCGTTCTCGTCCACCCACTTATAGAGAGTTCCTGCGACAGTAAACTGAGCCAAGAGAGAGGATATAAATAAAAAACAAACAAAAACCGCTAACCTCATCATGAAAGCACCTCTTGAAAAACTTAAGCCAAGGACTTTAATATTGCCTCGCCCATTCCCCTACAACCAACCTTAGTCATACCATCTGTATAGATATCGGCCGTGCGAATACCGTCTGATAAAACACTCTCAACTGCATTTTCAATATCCTCGGACGCTTCAATCATATCAAAAGAATATTTGAGCATCATCGCGACCGAGAGAATTGCCGCAACCGGGTTTGCTGCGTCTGTGCCTGCGATATCAGGTGCACTTCCGTGAATTGGCTCATACATTGCTCCACTTTTTTCTTTACCAATACTTGCACTCGCAAGCATCCCGATTGAACCTGTGAGCATTGCGGCCTCATCAGAGAGAATATCACCAAAGGTATTCTCAGTAACCAGAACATCAAGGTATCTGGGATTTTGAATTATCCGCATAGAGCAGGCGTCAATCAGCATGTGTTCCAGCTCCACATCAGGATATTCTTTAGCT
>JAGLUZ010000071.1 GCA_023134165.1 Deltaproteobacteria bacterium
GGAAGAGAACACGCTGTCTTAACGGCCTTTGCTATCCTAGAGGTCGAGGGTGGGAGGCTCATTAGAAAAACAACTGAGAGTAAGGTCTTCTTTAAGATATTAAAAGAAAACACAATCGAAGAATACCTAAGTACTGAGGAATCAATGGACAAGGCTGGAGCTTACGGTCTTCAAGGTGAGGGTAGAAAATTAATAAAAAAGATTGACGGTTCAGAGACAAATGTAATAGGGCTTCCACTTGAAGAAGTAGCAAGCGTACTTCGCGGCCTTAGCATTCTTTCCCCTACCAAATAATTTTTTTATGAGTCTAACCTACCCTCTCCTCACCACCTCAGACAAGAAGAACCAGGCTCAGTGCCATGACCATCATCCCAGCAATTACACCAAGTATGGCAACGTGTTCTTCCTTATAGGAATGCGCAACTGGCAGGAGTTCATCAAGAGAGATAAAGACCATAAAGCCTGCAACAAGAGCAAGCATCCAACCAAGAACCGAATCATTTAAGAAGGGCATTAGTACAAGGCCAGCAAGTAAAGCACCAACTGGCTCACTCAACCCAGAGAGAAAAGACCACCCAAATGCCTTCTTTGAACTCTTTGTTGCGGCGTAAACTGGAACCGCCACAGCTATTCCTTCTGGAATATTATGTATAGCAACAGCAAAAGCAAGGGCAATACCAAGGTCTATATTCTGCATAGCACCAGCAAAGGTGACCATACCTTCTGGGAAGTTATGGATTGCGATACCGAATGCCACGAGCATTGAGGTACGCATCAGTGCCTTGTCCTCTCTCTTACCTGTTCTCATGAATTTATCCTCGTGGTGGTCTTCTAAAATATAGGAATGCGGAAGTGCCACATCGATTGCAAACATAACGAGGATGCCAATAAAAAAAGCAACATATGCTGTGGAGAAACCAATCATCACTACGGCAGAGGCAAGGAGTTCCATAAATGAGACAAGCACCATGACGCCTGCGGAGAAACCAAGGGTAAAAGCCATGTACTTTGGCCCTGGTTCTTTATAGAATATCCCTATAACACTACCAATGGTCGTGGATAGTCCCGCAAGTGCTGATAACCCAATGGCCACCCAAAATGTATTACTTAATTCCATGGATACCTCACCACTGATTATACAATGTTCGGTTGTGAGGTCAAGAGTGTATCTTCAAATAGACCCGTACCATCTTTTAATCTCTTTAAATATAGCTAAAAAACTTATACCTATTCTTTAAAATTGATTTTCACTAAACCCCTATGATAAAAACAGATATGACAAAAGAGAACTTAATTGGCAAGATAGAGAAACTCAGAGAAGAGATAAATACGCACAACCATAGCTACTATATCCTTGACTCGCCGACCATTAGTGACGCTGAATACGACTGCCTAATTCGAGATCTTGAGAGCCTTGAAGCCAATAATCCAGAGTACATTACCCCGAACTCTCCAACCCAGCGAGTTGGAGCGGCTCCAGCCAAGGGATTTAAGGAAGTAGAGCATACCATCCCAATGCTTAGCCTCGCAAATGCATTTACAGATGATGAGGCAATGGATTTTGATAAACGAATAAAAAAAATCCTTGCAACAGAGGAAAAAATCACCTACGCTGCAGAACCAAAGTTTGATGGTCTTGCCGTAGAGCTTGTCTATGAAGACGGCATATTTATAAAAGGCTCAACGCGAGGTAACGGCTTCGTTGGTGAGGACGTAACGCACAACCTTCGCACCATAAGGAGCATCCCGCTTAGCCTTGGTCAAGATAAAACAACAAGCTTTGATATTCCAAAGCTACTTGAAGTACGCGGCGAGGTCTTTATCCCAGATAATGGGTTTATTAAATTAAATAAAGACCGCATAGCAGGGGGTGATGAACCTTTTGCAAACCCAAGAAACGCTGCGGCAGGGTCTCTTCGCCAGCTCGACCCTCGCATTACAGCAAAACGCCCGCTTGATATTTTCTGCTACGGCATTGGTAGCATCTCTCATGATGAAAAATTTGAGACCCACACCGAGATACTAAAGTACCTGAAAAAACTTGGCTTTAAAATTAGCCCAGAGGTTAGGGAGGTTTCTAATATCGAGTCTGCGATAGAGTATAAAAAATCACTTGAAGAAAAGCGAGATACCCTTGGCTATGAGCTTGACGGTGCAGTTCTAAAGGTAAACTCCATTGATTTGCAAGATGAGATAGGGGTTATATCAAAAAGCCCAAGGTGGGCGCTTGCACTAAAATTTAAGGCTCGCTCTGAGAGTACTACTGTCTTGGATATATTCATAAGTGTTGGAAGAACAGGCGCACTCACCCCTGTTGCCCTACTCACCCCCGTAAAGGTCTCAGGAGTAATGATAGAGCACGCAACGCTACATAACGCAGGCGAGATTGAACGTAAGGACGTCCGCATTGGAGATACCGTCACAATTGAGCGAGCAGGAGACGTCATTCCAAAAATAACTGGCATTATAATAGAGAGACGAGGTAAAGATTTAGAAAAATTTGTCATGCCATTAATATGCCCTGAGTGTGGCTCAAAGGTAGAACAAAAAGGTGCTATTTATTTTTGCACTAATGTAAATTGCCCCGCACGCATACGCGGAGGTATTAGCCACTACGCCTCAAAGGGGGCAATGGATATTGAAGGTCTTGGCGAGAAAAATGTTAGCGAGTTATTTGAAAAAGAGTTTATAAAGGACGTCTCAGAGCTATACATATTAAAAGAAAGAGAAGAAGAACTCTCAGCACTTGATGGTTGGGGCGAGCTTAGCTCAAAAAAATTAATTGATTCTATTGAAAAGAGCAAGACACAGCCCCTTAATCGCCTTATCTTTGGCCTCGGCATAAAGGGCGTTGGAGCAAGCCTTAGTACTATACTAGCAAGCGAATTTGGTTCTATTAAAGGTCTTTCTATTGCTTCAATTGAGAGACTAGAAGACGTCCCAGACGTTGGTACAGAGACGGCAAAAAGCATTACGGATTTTTTCTCTAATGCCGATAATCTTTGCCTCTTAGAGAATCTAAAAGACGCTGGCATTGACCCAAAAGCAATAAAACGCCCCAAGGGCAAACTTGCTGGCAAGGTCTTTGTCTTTACAGGAACGCTAAAGAACCTAAAAAGAGACCAAGCAAAGAAGATAGTAGAGGAAGCTGGCGGAAAAGTCAGCGGAAGTATTACCAAGAAGACAGACTTTCTTGTGGCAGGCGAAGAGGCTGGAAATAAACTAGAAAAAGCAAAAAAACTTAAAATAAATATCTTAAGCGAAGAGGAATTTATTAAATGGCACAGAGAAGATTTCAAAGACTTGGAAGTTACAAAAAACCAGTAAACTTTTTAGGAGTTGCGAACTAACCGCACCGTTTCGTAAAAACATGTTAGACTTTAAAGTACATCAGATAAATTGTTCTAAAGAGAGGTAAATACAGATGGCATTTGATGCGGTAAAATTTCTCCACATTCTATCGGTAATATTTATGTCCGCCCCACTCTATAACCTAATCGTTGTAAATGAACGAGTCCTATTTGGCAAAGCCCCCTTTGCCGTAGACCGCTACTTTGAAAATATCATCAAAGGTGCGGCCATTCGGTGCTACGTCTTTCAACTGACAGCCCTCATAACAGGGCTTATCCTCGTACCACTTAGCGAGCTACCTTTTAGTGCCGTCCTAACAAACCCAGCACTTCTTTTAAAATTTATACTATTAATTATTCTATCCGCCCTCCTCTCGCTCGTGCATCTTCGTATCCAACCCGCAATTGATGCCTTGCTTGGACGTGTTGAAGGTGAGGTAATTCCAAAAGAAGTCTTGGAGGCTGTAACACCAATCAGGGTCAGACGAAAAAAACTCGCTGGGCTTTGCCTCTTTATCGTGATAACGATCGTACTCCTTGGCTTGCAGGTTTTTGAAAGCTTTGCATTCCCAGTAAATATCCTGATTCTAGCACTTGCGGCCCTCTTCTCGTACAGGGTTTACCGCTCACCAGTTAGGTTTGGATGGGTGTAGTGGGGGGGCAGAGCCACCATCCCTACGCGGCTAACAGGTAATCCAAACCCGTCTAATAGGCTCTAAAAAAGATGCCTGTGCTTTATCCACTTCAATATAGTCATCAAACACTATTTTACCATCTGTATTCGTGAATGGTGCCATTATGCCAAATTCTTCTCCTTTGGATGTAATACCTATTGCTTGTAGAACTTCCGTTTTATCTGGCGAATCACATGCTTTTCTCAAAGGCTGTTTCGGGTCAAATTGAGCAAACCAAGCTTCACCAACAAAAATTACCTCAACGATTTTATTACGCTGCACTTCTTTAGCAACATCATTCCAGATGACATACTTATCGTCCTGATCTTCAAAAGAAGTTTGTAATAGGGTGGCTTCCCCCCTGCCGTCTTTAAAAATTATTGTATGAGTATGATATCCGTCTACTTCGAGTATACGTTTCCCTATATTCATATAATACTCTACAGATTCTTTCAGGGAAGCAGGGGCATTGGTCTTACCGTTCTTGTAAACTTCAAACGCAACTAACCCATATCGCCCCCTTGCTTCTTCGAAGGTTTTCTTAGAGACACTTGAGTTATGTTTTGTTATGCGTACTATCTCTCTTGTTGGAAGTTTTAACATGACAACACGGTAGTCTGCAAAAGATTGCATACATAACGGAACATCCTCCGGGTCCTCTTGAGCGATAATGTCCTGTGGAGTAAATTTACCATCTAATATCTTGGGATATGCAATGGAGGGACCTTTCTGTAGTACCACATCATTAACGAGTTTTGTTAAAACGATAAATGCATGAGCAAGGGCTTCGAGCAACTCAACTTCTGTCAAATTCTCCGCTACCCATTGACGTTCTACACATAAGTAACCGGATTTTGACAATTCCTCCGGCAATGCTTTTTTTGCAATTTCCTCTGCAATTAATTTTGTAGAGCTAAGCGGATTTACGGTAAATTCATTAATTGGTGGAGCCATGTATGAGATTACTAATGATGCCTTTGCTATACTCTTAGTCTTTAAATCCCCTTCTTTAACAATTATGTTTCTAGCCCTCAAACTCCAACTCATTATGGGGTCATTTCCTAGTGCTTCTCGCCATTGCCCCTCATACCATTCTAAAAAATTAGGTATTTCATTTTTCTGTTTTTGAAGAGCGAATGTGACATTACGCAAAGATTGAATACAAGCATTTATGCAAACACGAAATTCTTCCGGCTCAAAATAAGATTCTGCAGCTTTTTTCCAATGGTTCAAGACTTCTCGCAAACGAGAACGAGCACTTGAAGTCAAATCCAGCGGTATTTCACTCATTTATTTAACCTCTAAAAGATTTCCTTAAAAACAAATTTAACAAACACCTAAATACTAGGTATCCTCCCCCACCCCTAAAAATCCTCAAATCCACCTTACACGCTTTAATTTTTTCTAGAAATATTTAAGAGAAGAAAGAACGAAACTGACTAGGCAGGAGTAAGTAAAAAAAACTGGAGGGGTTAAACACATATCTTATTTCTGCCCTCTTTTTTGGCTTTATATAGGAGTTTATCTGCGGATTTTAGGAGTGTCAGGTGAGTCTTTGCATCTTCTGGGAAACTTGCCACGCCACCACTTATCGTAACCTTTCTATTTGGCATGGCATAGCTTGCGACCTCTTCCTTTAATCTATTTGCGTAGGCTGTTGCACCTTTTTTATCAACTTGTGGCATTATTATACAAAACTCTTCACCACCAAAGCGGCTTACTGTATCATTTGCTCGTGAGTTTTTATCAAGTATCTCACCAATTGCCTTTAAAACCTTATTGCCCTCTAAGTGCCCGTAGGTATCATTATAGTTCTTAAAGCGGTCTATATCAATCATAAGGATAGATACGGTGTGGCTGTGGCGTGACCCCCTCTTTATCTCACTTTGAACTTGCTCCATGAGGTAGCGTTGATTATAAAGACCAGTTAGTCCGTCAGTTATGCTAAGAACTTTGGTCTCTTCAAGGGATTTAACTCGCTCTAGGGTAAGACCAGCATAGATTGTCAGGAGCGAGAAAAGAGAGACGTCTTCGGCACGAAA
Organism: Deltaproteobacteria bacterium; assembly: GCA_023134165.1. Lineage (GTDB taxonomy): Bacteria > Desulfobacterota > GWC2-55-46 > GWC2-55-46 > DRQE01 > JAGLUZ01. Next base: position 6,067 of record JAGLUZ010000071.1, read on the forward strand.
CCCTCGCCTCTTAAAATCATTTACATAAAGTATGCCAATGATACGACCCTCGACCGTAAGCGGAGAGGCAAGTATGGAACGCACTCCTTCACGCACTAAGAGCTCATTAGATTCAATGTCTTCTCTAATATCAGGGATTAGGAGGGGGCCGTCCTGTGCTAGAATCCTCCCAGTTAGTCCGTCCTTTCTAATCCCCCAGCTAGCGGTAGCTGAGAATGATTGACTAAAACCCTTGGCCGCAATAAGCTCCATTCTTTCTTTTTCTTCATTAAAGATAGCAATTGACCCAGCCGGAGTTCCAGTAAGTTTCATTGCGTAATCAATTATCGCTAAGGCAACGTCCTTTTGACTATCAATACTCTCGACAACAAGACCGAGATGATAGAGCGTCTCATGCTCTCTTAGGATTCTGTCCTTTTCTTCAACACGTTTTCTTCGCTCTTCAAATAACTGCCACATTATTCTGGCACTTACCCCACCCATAATCTCAACCTCTGTTGAGACCTCGGTGCGTAACTGCTCAGCAACCTTACTAGAACCCGTAAGATTTATAACTACGTCAATTGGATTATCTATAAATTTTTTATAATCAGCAGAGAACTCAATACCAAGTCTATCTACAATTGGAATGGCTATGGCAGACGGATCTTTATCAGCAACCCAGATTATTTCAACAAGCGGATTATCCTTAAAGAGATCTATTATGGCATGACCACCTCTGCCACATCCAACAATACCTACCTTAAGTGGCTTTATAGGGTCAAGTCCGTCGTCGACCTCTATTGGAGAGAGAAGACCAAGCGTAACAGCACGACTCACGGCCTGAGTACGAGTCTTACTTGAGAGCTTTTTCATGACGTTCTTTAGGTGAAACTTAACAGTCCACTTTGTACGCCCAATTGATTTTGCAATCTCTTCGTTGGTCTTACCCTGTTGCGCAAGTTTTAAGGTCTCAAGCTCTCTGGCAGTAACAACAACACCTGCACTCATTTTTTTTATTTTTTTCTCTGTCATTTATCTCTTTTTCTCTATTAGCTCTGCCTTATTTTACCCTGAAAAATATGGCAAAAACACTTATTTCATATTTTTTTTCTAACAATATTCCTAACCTAACATACATAAAAATAAAAATCTACCCCCGCTACCCACTTGGGCAGTCAGGGTAGGTTTTATGATAAACACCAACTACGTTTAAAGACTGCATTACCATTAAAAAAATACCTTCATTATTTCAACTATATAGAAATACATACTCATAGCATAAAAAAAAATTATCTATAGAGATTTTCTTCAATAAAATTTAATAGCAAAAAAACTTATCTTTGTGTTATAGTTCTCTTACTAAAAACTATTTTTGAAAGGAACTCATGACTGCAAAAGAATCTAAGAAAATTACACAATCAAAGAACGAGATAAAATATGATGCTGAATCTATTAAGGTACTAGAAGGGCTAGAGGCCGTTAGAAAACGCCCCGCCATGTACATCGGCTCAACCGGACCTATGGGACTCCATCACTTGGTCTACGAGGTCGTTGATAACTCTGTTGATGAGGCTCTGGCTGGTCACTGCTCAGAGATTAATGTCGTCGTACACACAGATAACTCCATCACAGTCACTGATAACGGTCGAGGTATCCCTGTAGAGATACACCCTCAAAAGAAACGTCCAACCGTTGAGGTTGTCTTAACCGAGCTTCACGCTGGAGGTAAATTTGAGAACAAAGCATACAAAGTCTCGGGGGGACTTCACGGTGTTGGCGTAACTGTCGTAAACTTCTTATCAGAGTGGTTAACCGTTGAGATTAAGAGAGACGGAGAAATATACACCCACTCCTTTGAGCGAGGGAAACCCAAAGGTCAATTACAGACCATAGGAAAGACAAAGACAACTGGCACGACCATTAGCTTTAAACCAGACGCAGAGATCTTTGAGATTACAGAATTCAGCTTTGATACCCTTAGCCAGCGCATGAGAGAGCTTGCCTTTCTAAATGCCGGCGTAAAGATAAATATTGAGGATGAGAAAAGTGGGAAGAGCCACGAGTTTCAATACAAAGGTGGCATCATAAGCTTTGTAGAGCACCTTAAGAAGAATAAAACTGCGGTACACCCAAAGGTTGTCTATATCTCTGGAGAGAAAAACGATATACAGATGGAGATGGCACTTCAGTGGACTGATGCCTACTCGGAGACAATATTTAGCTACGCAAATAATATAAATACAACCGAGGGCGGCACTCACGTCATTGGCTTTAAATCTGCTTTAACAAGAACAATCAATAGCTATGCAAACGGAAAGAACCTTCTAAAGAATCTAAAAGAAACACTCCAAGGTGATGACGTAAGGGAAGGTCTAACTGCAGTTATCAGTGTAAAATTACCACAACCCCAATTTGAGGGTCAGACAAAGACCAAGCTTGGAAACTCTGAGGTTGAGGGGTACGTAAAGACAATCATAAATGAACAGTTTGGTGCTTTCCTTGAAGAAAACCCAGCTGTTGCAAAGAAGATTGTAACTAAGGCTGTTGAGGGTGCGCGCGCAAGAGAGGCGGCAAGAAAAGCGCGCGAGCTGATACGCAGAAAAGGTGCTCTTGACGGAGCCTCACTTCCTGGAAAACTCGCTGATTGCCAAGAGAAAAACCCAGAGCTATGTGAACTCTTCATAGTTGAGGGAGATAGTGCAGGAGGCAGTGCAAAACAAGGACGAGACAGAAAGTACCAAGCAATACTCCCGCTTAAGGGTAAGATTTTAAATGTTGAGAAAGCTCGTTTTGATAAGATGCTAACCAATGAGGAGATAAGAACAATTATCACTGCCCTTGGTTGCGGTATTGGAAAAGACGACATCAACCCTGAGAAACTTCGCTACCACAGAATCATCATCATGACTGATGCCGATGTTGATGGCTCACACATTCGTACCCTGCTCCTTACGTTTTTCTACCGCCAATTACCATTTTTGGCCGAGAACGGGCATCTCTACATAGCACAGCCTCCTCTCTATAAGGTTGCTAGAAAAAAACAAGAACGCTACTTGCTTGATGATAGTGCTTTTGAGGATTTTCTCTTTGAATCAATTAGCGAGAACTATAGCGTAACGAGCAAAGATGGCAAGAAACCTCTTAATAAGGAAACCCTCCAAGAGCTTCTAAAGAAGACCTCTGCATTTGAGCGTTCACTTAAGAGAATTGAGATGAGAAGACGTGATAAAATTGTTGTCACTGCCCTAGCACTTGATGATACCTTTAACGAAGAAAGGTTAAGTGATAAAAAAGACACCGAGAAGAGTATCGTCAACGCAAAAAGTTACATAAAAGATTTTCACCCTGAGATTACAAGTGCTGAGTTTACAGTTGAAGAAGACACCGAGCACAAATGCCAAAAATTTACTTGCGTAAGCAAAAGAGAGGGTCTACTTGCTACCACCTCAATTGACCTAAGTTTTATTAAGTCCCCAGAATTTGAGGAAGTAAGGAGACTTGGTGAAGAGCTTAAAAGCCTTGGCACGCCGCCCTTTACAATAAGTACAAATAACGAAGACAAAGAAGAGGCACTTGAGGCAAAAACCTTTAGCGAGTTAATTGAAACCGTCATTAGTGCAAGCAAAAAAGGGTTATCCATCCAACGCTATAAGGGTCTTGGTGAGATGAACCCTGAGCAACTATGGGAAACAACGATGGATCCAGAGGTTCGGAGCCTCCTCCAGGTTAAGGTTGATGATGTTGTAGAGGCTGACGAAATGTTTACTCGCCTAATGGGAGATGCTGTTGAACCAAGACGTGAGTTTATCGAGAAACACGCCCTTGAGGTCTCAAACCTAGATATTTAATTAACAATGCATAACGCAGATACTTTTTTCAATTACAATTAACCTTAAACTTTAGAGAACTATGACAAGAGATAAGACACAGAAAGTTGGGCTTTACGTTGACGTTGCAAATATTGCACGAAACGGCGGTTACGGCATGCGTTTTGATGTACTACGTGATTATGCTTGCAGAGACACCGGAGAACCAATTCGACTTAATGCCTACGTTGCCTACGACGCAGACCGCGCAAAAACAGATAGAGAATATAAAGACCGTACTATAAATTTTTATGCCACACTACGTGACTTTGGTTTTAAGGTCATAGAAAAAGTCGTTAGCTGGTACACAGATGAATCAGGCGAACGCTTTGGTAAGGCCAACGCAGATCTTGATATGGCTGTTGACGCACTCCTTCAAAGCGAGAACCTAGACCGAGTAATTCTTGCAACAGGAGACGGCGACTTTATCGAGGTTGTCAGAGCCCTCCAAAACAAAGGTTGCAGGGTTGAGGCTATTGCATTCCAAAACATCTCCTCAAACCTAAAACGTGAGGTTGACCTTTTTATCTCTGGCTACATGGTTCCAAACCTACTCCCAGTAGATGAAAAAACCAACGGCAGTAAATGGGGTACAGTTGGCTCACGCGTTAGAGGCATCTGCTACACATACAACAAGGCAAAGAACTTCGGGTTCATGCGCTACCTTACACGCATCAGCCCAGAGCTTTGGATAACAGATACCCGAAGAGACGACTCCCCGTATGCCACAGCCTTTGCACACGAGAGTGCCTTTGCAGACCACGGCCTAATAGAGCGGCTTCCAAGCCGAGGCTCAATCTTCGAGTTTGACCTCTCTAAGGGTGATAAGGGTCTTCAGGCCACAAATATCGTAAAAATATACCCTTAATTTGTTTCACAAATATCAGGTACATTTATGATGTTTTCGATATCAAAGATACTTGCTCTATTAAATCTCTCTGTTTTATTACTCTTTTTTTTATTTTTACTCTCACCACTTGGAAGTAAGCCCGGGGCAATGCACCCTCTTGGCATTCCACTCTTTCTCTACCTTTGCCTCTCGTTTATTCCAGCAATAGTTGGACTAATTTACGCCGCCATAGAGCTCACAGATAAAGAGATAAATCGCAGATGGGTCACAATTGGAATTGTTTGGCACTCTATTTATTTACTCGTTTTTTTTAGTTTTATATACTTTGTAGGAACTAATGCATAATTAACAAACCGTGGGGTTATAAAAAAACCACACACTAAAGGAGATAAGAAAATGGAATTAAAAGGAAGTCAGACTGAGAAAAACCTTATGGCCGCTTTTGCTGGAGAATCGCAGGCACGCAACCGCTACACCTATTATGCGGCAAAGGCCAGAGGCGAAGGGCTTATTCAAATCTCAGATATATTTACAGAGACCGCAGACCAGGAACGTGAACACGCAAAAAGACTCTTCAAATTAATGGAGGGCGGAGATATCGAGATTGCAGGTACTTTTCCAGCAGGCCCTGTCGGGTCGACTACAGAGAACCTGCGTGCTGCGGCGGCTGGGGAAAATTACGAGTGGACAGATATGTACCCCTCATTTGCAAAGACAGCAAAAGAAGAGGGTTTTGATAAGATCTCAGAGGTCTTTACATCCATCGCAGTTGCTGAGAAACAACATGAAAAAAGGTATAAGGAACTTGCCGACAACATTGATGCCGGACGAGTCTTTAAAAGAGGTGAGGTCTTTATCTGGCGATGCAGAAACTGCGGTTTTATCCACGAAGGCACAGAAGCCCCAGAGATATGCCCAGCGTGCGAGCACCCAAAAGCACACTTTGAGATACTCGGCGAGAACTGGTAGGCCGCGTAATATAAATAAAAACTTTCTACCACCCCCTCTCTCTTTCATTCGAGTGAGGGGGTTTTTTTTGACCACTAGTTTTTTTCAAATCTTGGTCTTTTTTATTCTTAAATAAATTAAAATTAAAAAACAACTCTGACAATTGTCATTTTAACCTTCCACCTTCTCCTGTAAATTAAAAACAGATAAGGCAGTGAGTGGTCAAAAAAAACACTTAACAAAAGGAGGGGACTATGAGCAGGATAAATACTTACGTCAGACAACACGAGCAGATACAAGAGATCGCAGAAGAGATACTAGATATCATTAACCTAAATACATTACAGCAAAATTCAGACAACGTTAGAAGACTGCTAGCAAGACTCGCAGGTAACATTAAATTACACTTAACAATAGAGGACGAATCACTCTACCCTGATTTACTAGGTGATACAGATGAAAAAGTTAGTGGTACGGCAAAAAAGTTTAAAGACGAGATGGGGGACATTAATACAAAGTTTGGTGAGTACATAATGAAGTGGAGAACCGCTAGACAGATTGAGGAGTCTAACTCTGGCTTTGCTGATGAGACAATAAAACTTTTCTCTGTTATCTTTAAAAGAATAGAGAAAGAAAACAAAGAGCTTTACCCGCTGGTTGCTTAGATTTATCTTTATATTTTCCAACGGTCAAAACAACCCCACCCTCTCCTGCTTTTTTGGAGAGGGTTTTTTTAATTAAAATACCGTTACTTAAAGTCCATAGTTATTTACTCTTTTTTTTCTTACCAAATATCCACGCCAATATTATTCCAAAAAAGTACAAACCCATAATCGGTAGCGCAAGAAGCACTTGGCTTATAACATCAGGCGGCGTAAGGATC
>JAGLUZ010000072.1 GCA_023134165.1 Deltaproteobacteria bacterium
TGGGTTAAATACCCCCGGACCGCCGCCTATAATAATAGGGTCATCCTCGCCCCTATCTTTTGCAAAAACCTCCATCCCCCCAAGCTCAATCATATTTAGGATATTGGTATAGGAGAGTTCGTACTGAAGGGTAAAACCCAGAATATCAAGGTTTGAGAGAGGTATAGAAGACTCAAGGGTTGAGAGAGGCTCACCCTTTTCCAGAAGAAGTGCCTCGAAGTCTCTCCAAGGTGCAAAGACACGTTCGCAAGCAATATCATCTCTGTCATTTAAAATCTGATAGAGAATCTGAAACCCAAGGTGGCTCATCCCAACCTCATAGGAATCAGGGAAGGCAAGAGCAAAGGTGAGGCTAACCTTTGAGAGGTCTTTTTTTACGGCATTTAACTCGCCGTCTATATAGCGGCCGGGTTTTTGCACAAGGAGTAAATCATCTTTTACTCCTCTCGACTTATCAGTTTTTTTTTTAGTCTTATTCTCAGTCTTATTCTCGGTATTCATCTAAATCATTCCTTACAAATAAAGTTTTATTGAAAAATCAGCAAACCCCACACCTAATGCAACTCTCTACAACGCACGGTGGGGTAATCTTTGCCTCTAACCCTCTTTGGTACTCTCTCCAGAGGTAATCTTTTTTTATCCCTGTGTCAATAATATCAAAGGGAAGTAATTCGTCCGAGGTGCGTTCAGTGCCTATTAAATCCAAGATATCAACCTTACTTTTTCGAAGCGCCCTCTTCCACCCAATCTCTGAGGCAAGGAGAAGTAGAGGGCTAATTCGCCTATCCCCAAGAGCAAGTAAAGCCTGCACCGGGGCGTCTTTTAATGGATAGAGCTTTAACTCTATCCCGCCCTCTCGTTTTAGGCCATCTTTTAGGATGCCGTATCTTCTCTCAAGTGTATCCGTATTCTCAAGTGAGCACCACTGAAAAGGTGTCTTCGCCTTTGGAATAAAGGGATTTACACTTACAATTACCTGCCCCCCTTTTAACTCGTCCCTTATTTTCTTAACAAGCTCTACAATATCACCTGCGTCAGAGTCCGTCTCTGTTGGAAGGCCAACCATAAAATAAAGTTTTACTCGCTTAAAGCCACTCTCTTTAATAAGCTGAACCTTCTCAATTATCTCACAGTCTTTAAATTCTTTATTTATAACCCTGCGCAGCCTCTCGCTTGCCGCCTCCGGGGCTATGGTGATTGTCCTATATCCAGCCTCTTTTAAAAGAGCCAAAAACTCTGGATCAAGCATATCCAGACGAAGTGAAGAAAGCGTTACAATTACGTCCTTTTCTATTGCGTTCTTTATTATTTTTTTAATATCCGGGTGCTCTGATACAGCGGCTCCAACAAGGCCAACCTTTGTTTCACCAGAACCTCCAGCCGTTGCACTCTCAATTGCCTCCTCCACCTTACTTGTATCACCAAGCCTCGGCGGGAGGTAGATAAATCCAGCCGTACAGAAGCGACACCCTCTAGGGCAACCTCGCTCAATCTCTATTAAGGTTGTATCACTAAACTCAGTATCAGGGGTTAGGACCTGTGTAGTTGCGAGGGGGATTTTATCTAGGTCAGCTTGAACCCTCTTTACAGGGTAGGTTGCAACTTTTGAGTATCTTTCTTTTACTGAGAATGACTCTATTTTTGCTCCACTATATTTTAACTCATAAAAAGAAGGCACATAAAGACCCTCTACTTTTGAGACCTCAGTGAGAACCTCTTCTTTTTTTCCTTCAAAAGAAAGAGCCTGAATTAAGGGGGACAACCCTGCCTCGGCCTCACCTATAAAGAAAAAATCTAGAAAATCCGCTACTGGTTCTGGGTTTAAGGTTGGTGCGCACCCGCCGGCCATAACAAGGGGAAAATCTTCAGCTCTGTCTTTTGAGTACAAAGGAAAACCAGAGAGATTTAAAATCTTCAAGACATTTATGTAATCTTCCTCAAAGGAGATAGAAAAGGCAAGTAGGTCAAAATCCTCAAGTAAGGCACTTGTCTCTAAGGAACGTAGCTTTTTTTGAGCTCCTCCCTCTTTGATGCGCCTTAGCTCGACTTTTTCAGGCAGGAAAAAACGCTCAGCCAAGGTATCAGCCCTGTTATTAAAGATACCATAAAGGGTCTGAAAGCCAAGGTTACTCATCGCAATGTGATAGGTATTTGGATACACAAGGGCAACGCGAAGGCGCCCACCTGGGTCTTTCCTAATAACCCCTCTCTCACGCTCTACCAGAGGGTTATGGTTTTTCTTTCTTCTACGTATGGTTAGTGCCTCCGTATAATACAAAAAAATTATCTCATAGAATACAGAGGTTTACAAGACAGACGCAGTTCATTACACGTACTTAAGACACGTAAGTATTCCTTACCTTAAGTTTGCTAATTAACTCTCAAATTTTTAATAATTTTATTTTTACTTTTTCAGCCTTTTTAGTCAGCCTGCTTTCTAAGAAATGTTGGCGTATCATAGACGTCTTCATCTGTTGCGTGAAAACCACCGAGCTTTCCAACTCTTCTAACTTCCTCTCTTGCACCGCCACCCATGGCCACCTTCTGTTGCCTCATAACTACTGGAACATCTAAGCTCTCACCAACAAGGGCTGGTGACGCGTTTGGTTTGAAACCTTTGGCCTCTTCTGCCTCACCAAAACCAGTTGCGATAACCGTAACCCTAACATCATCACCCATGGCCTCATCAATTACTGCTCCTATTATGATATTTGCATCAGGGTGTGCTTCTTCATGCACAAGTGTTGATGCCTCATTCATATCATTTAGGGTTAGATCCGAGGAACCAGTAACATTAATAAGCACCCCTCTTGCACCTTTAATTGAGATGTCTTCCAGTAGTGGGCTTGATATGGCCATGCGTGCCGCCTCCATACCACGGTTCTCTCCGTTTGCTGAGCCGCTTCCCATAAGGGCTTGCCCCATCTCGCTCATGATTGTCTTTACATCTGCAAAATCAACATTAACAAGACCCGGTACTGTTATGACATCACTTATTCCCTTTATTGCCTGGTACAAAACCTCATCAGCTTTCTTAAATGCGTCTGTTAGCGAGGTATTCCTGCTTGCAACAGATAAGAGTCTTTGATTTGGAATTGTAATAACTGTATCTACTGTAGCCTTTAATCTCTCTAAACCCTCATTTGCTTGCTTTGCTTTTTTCCCACCTTCAAAGGAAAATGGCTTTGTTACAACTGCCACAACCAAAGCCCCGCATTCATTTGCGACCTCAGCAATAATTGGAGTTGCTCCAGTCCCTGTGCCGCCGCCCATTCCAGCTGTAACAAAGACCATATCAACACCTTGAAAGAGGTCCATTAATTGTTCCCTGCTCTCTATGGCTGACTCCCTGCCAACCTCTGGATTTGCTCCTGCCCCAAGCCCCTTTGTTAGATCTGCACCAAGTTGGAGTTTTGTATCTGCAAGAGACGAATTCAGGGCTTGGCTATCAGTATTAGCGGCAATAAACTCAACACCATCAAGACCTGAGGTTATCATCGTATCAACTGCATTACCACCGCACCCGCCAACACCGATTACCTTCAGTTTTGCACTTCTGTTAAAATTATCTGCCAATTCGAATTCCATAACTGCCTCCTTTTTTTAATGCTCTTTAATTTTATAATTTTAAATGCTTTTTTTTTCACCTTACTCTCTTAAAAAAATTCCTTAATCCACCCCTTCATACTACTTAAAAGTGTATTAAATACATTTGTTGACCCTCTCTTAAACTGCGTCTCTACGGCGTGTTTTGCACCGTAGCGAACAAGGCCAACTCCAGTTGCGTACATCGGGTTACTTACTACGTCCACTAGACCAACAATATTAGTTGGTATGCCTTTCCTTACAGGCAGATTAAATACCTGCTCGGCAAGCTCTACTGCCCCGTTCATACTGGCGGCTCCTCCTGTTAAAACTATCCCTGAGTTTGTTATCCCCTCAAAACCAGATTTTTCAATCTCCATCTTTGCAAGCTCAAATATCTCTTCAATGCGAGGCTCAGTAATCTCAGCCAGCATCTGTTTAGAGACCATCTTTGCTTTGTGTCCTCCAACACCTGGGACTTCTATTAATTCGTCACCCTCAACCATCGAGACCATTGCCACGCCGTATTTTTTCTTTATCTTCTCTGCCTCTGAGGTTGGCGTTCTAAGCCCTACGGCAATATCCCCTGTCACTTGATTACCCCCAAGTGAGATAACTGTTGTGTACTTAATAGTTCCGCCTTGGAAGATTGCTATATCAGTTGTCCCCCCTCCAACATCTATCATCCCGACACCTAACTCGCGTTCATCAGCACTAAGTACAGCCTCACTGCTTGCAATCTGTTGTAGGGCAATATCAGCTACATCAAGGCCAGCCTTATTAGCACACTTCACGATGTTTTGAGCCGAAGTAACAGCGGCCGTCACAATATGCACCTTTACCTCTAGGCGTATTCCATTCATTCCAAGCGGCTCTTGAATACCCTCTTGGTCATCAATTATATACTCCTGAGGAATGACGTGGATGACCTCTCTGTCCGGTGGAATGGCTACAGCCTGGGCTGCTTCAATTACACGATCAACATCAGACTTGGTTATCTCTCCGTCCTTAACAGCAATTACACCGTGGCTATTAAAGGCACGAATATGACCACCAGAAATTCCCGCATAAACACGGTTGATATCGCACCCAGCCATTAGCTCGGCCTCTTCAATTGCCTTAATTATCGACTGTACCGTACTCTCGATATTTACAACGACCCCTTTACGAAGTCCCTTTGAGGGGTGTGTTCCTATCCCGATTATCTCTATCCCCTCATTTGTTTCCTCACCAACAATTGCACAAATCTTTGTTGTACCTACGTCAAGTCCAACAATTATGTTATCTCTTCTGGCCATCATGACCTCCCATTTTTCTCGCTCGCTAAGGCGTAGAACCTTACCACTACGCCTCGGTCGCTATTTAGGTCTACGGAGTTTATCCCCTTAAATGTTCCGCCTCTTGCCTTAAGTACTTTTTGGAGGTTTTGAAGTTTTCCCTCAAAGCCCTCCATGCCAAGCTCAATCCTGCTCCCCTCAAGAAGCGTAAAAAGAGAGAACCCATAAACTTCGTCAAAATGAATCTCTGATATATCATCAATTCCAATACCACCTAAATGAGCTGAGGCCCTTAAGTCGTATAAGAGCTCAAATACCTGAATCTTTTCTCTGCCCTTAATTGCCCCATCTTCAGTCTCTTTTATACCCGTAATGACAGGTAAATCTAGACCGTCTTTAACTGAATAATCTTTAAAGAAAACACCCAACCTGTCCATCACCTTTAGAGAATTCGACTTTATAAAGGCAATGGGTTCACGCTCTTTTACTATAATCTCAACACTTGTGGGAAGCCTCCTGCTAATCTCAACGCTCTCTACAAAGGGGTGTGCCTTGAGTAAACTCTCTGCCACATTAGACCTGACCCTTAATATATTTAACCCTCTATTTATCCCCGTTATGCGTAAGATTTCAGCCTCACTTACCCGTACTATCCCTTTTATTTCCACATTCCTAATCTCTAAGTAAGGTGTATTAATAAGCTCCCGGTAGAGAAGTATCGCAAGAGCCGCTGAACCAGTGATAATCACTACCACCCCAACAACCCGAAAGGCCTTTAAAGAACCCTTATATATCTTACTTATTAAGGACTGACCGCGTTTCTTATTGGTACGCTTTTTTTTTGCCTTTGTTTTTTTTCTAAATATTCCCATCTGCCTAAATAACCCCAAAAACTTTACTAAGTAGCACCGAGGAGCATCTTCTCAATTAAGGCCTCGTACCTTAAGCCCTCGGCCTTGGCAGCCATAGGAAGTAAACTTAACTCCGTTAATCCTGGGATTGTATTTACCTCTAATACGTAAGGACAACCTTCCCTATCCAAGATAATATCCACCCTTGCTACTCCCTCACACCCAAGTGCAAGGTAAGCCTCCATCGCAACTTTCTTAACCAATGCTTCGCTCTCTTGACTAAGTTTTGCTGGAGCCTCAAACCTTGAGATCCCCTTAACGTACTTTGCCTTGTAGTTATATATCTCCTCACTTGGGAGTATCTCTACAACTGGAAAAATTTTTTCATCAAAGATAGCAACCGTTAATTCTCGGCCATCAATAAAACTCTCTACAATAACTTTTTTGTCTAATTCAAGTGCCTCTTCTATGGCAACTCCTAGCTCTTCGTCTTTTTTAACAAGTACAACCCCTATGGCTGAGCCCTCTTTTGCAGGCTTTACTATAAGAGGAGGTTTGATGCTTACTTCTTTAGAGTCTTTGGTAATTACCTCATAATCTGGAGTAGGTACTCTCCGTTCTTTAAAAAAAACCTTTGCTATAGCCTTATCCATCGCAGCCGCACTTGCCATCACACCTGAGCCAGTATATGGAATTCCAATTACTTCAAGCAACCCCTGCGTACATCCATCCTCTCCGTACCTGCCGTGAAGGGCTATAAAGGCAACCTCTACTTCACTAGCTTTTAACTTCGCTGGAAGCTCCCTTGTAGCGTCAATCTTTACTGCGTCGTACCCAAGCGAGAGGAGAGCCTTTAATGCGGCCTCCCCACTCTTTAGTGAAATCTCACGCTCAGCTGATAGGCCGCCCATCAAAACTCCAATTTTTTTTCTCTTAAGTGACTTTATCTTATCTTCCACTTTACTCTCTTCTCTTTTAAAAAAAACTTTTCTTAAGTAGTAATTTACTCTTCACCAACAACCTTTATCTCTGGCTCAAGGACAATTCCTCTCTCTCTAAAGACCGTATCTCGGATGAGAGCTATTAGAGCTAATATATCCTTTGACCTTGCACGCCCATTATTTACAATATAGTTTGCATGTACCTCTGAGATAGATGCGTCACCAATAGAGTGTCCTTTCAACCCTGCCTCGTCTATTAGTTTGCCTGCACTCTCACCCTCTGGGTTCTTAAAAATCGAACCCGCAGTGTGAACACCAAGCGGGGCTGTACCTCTGCGTTTTTCTCTGTAGGTCTTTATCTTTTCTTCAATATCCTCTGTAGTGCTTTTAGTAAACTTCATATGCACCCGAACAATAACTGAACCCTTTGGAAGGTTTGAGCCTCTGTAGGCGTACCCAATATCAGCCTTTGGAATTAATCTCTTTTTTGCACCCTTACGACCTCCAGGAGATATCACCTCCAAGGCCTCAACAACACTACTCATCTCAGAGCCGTAGGCTCCAGCATTCATTGCGGCTGCCCCTCCAACTGAGCCCGGGATGCCTTCACCAAACTCAAGTCCAGCAAGACCTTTATCAGCTGTACGCCTAACAAGGCGAGTAAGGCTTAAGCCTGCTCCAATAACAGCACCTAGACCGTCACCGCTCCAACTAATATCCTTAAACCCTTCTGTTATATTTACGACTATCCCTCTAAGCCCTCTGTCCCTAACAAGCAGATTTGTACCACCACCAAGGATAAATACAGGGAATTTTTTTACCTCTGCAAAGTTGAGGAGTTCTTTAAGATCAGCCTCATCACTTGGAAAGACCATGACCTCGGCCGCACCACCGACACCAAGGGAGGCGTACTCGCTCATTGGAACTTCAAAGAGAACCTTGCCTTTAAATCTTTGTACAAAAAACAAACTATACTGCTCGCCCACGCCTACTCCTTTGCCCCGTCTTTTGAAACTACCCTTAATTTTTCCTTTGGGTACTTTTTTGTTAACTCCTCAAGAAATCTCTCCGCCACACGGTAGACGTCACCTGCACCCATGGTAATGACAATATCTCCGCCTTTTGTAATCTCTAAGAGCCTACCCGGGATATCATCTTTATCCTCAACCAAGACAACATTTCTGTGGCCGTGGTCTTTAATTGCACTGCAAAGCTCTTTGGCATTTATCCCCTCTAATGGTCTCTCTCCAGCTGAGTAAATACCAGTTACTATTAATACATCAGCGTCATTAAAGGCAGAGAGAAATTCACCGAATTGGTCTTTTGTGCGTGAATACCTGTGTGGCTGAAAGACAGCTATGCGTCTTCTTTTCCATCCTTTTTTTACTGCCGTTAGGACAGCCTTTATCTCAACTGGGTGGTGGGCGTAATCATCAACAACCAAGACATCTGCGACCTTGCCCTTTACCTGAAACCTTCGCTCAACACCTTCAAAACCTTCAAGCCCTTTTTTTATATCCTCAAAGTCCATACCAAGCTCAAGGCCAACTGCTATAGATGCTAATGCATTTGCGACGTTATGCGCACCAGGAAGGCTAATTGTAACTCGCCCTAATACCACACCCTGACTATGAAGATCAAAACTTGTCTCTGACTCACAGTAGGTAACATTTTTTGCAGAAACATCGCTTTGAGCTGATAACCCGTAGGTTATAACCCGCCTACTGATAGAAGGAAGAAGCCCCTGAATTACAGGGTGGTCCAAACAAAGTACAGCACAACCATAAAAAGGCACTTTGTTTATAAAATCTAGAAAAGAATTCTTTACCTCTTCAAAATCGCTGTAGTGATCCATATGCTCACGGTCAATATTTGTAACGACCGCAATAGTTGGTGAGAGCCTTAGAAAACTTCCATCACTCTCATCAGCCTCGGCAACGAGAAACTCCCCACTCCCAAGCTTTGCATTTGCCCCAATAGAGTTTAACCTTCCACCGGTTACAACCGTTGGATCCATCGCACCGCGAACCATAACATCAGCAATCATCGAAGTTGTCGTTGTTTTTCCGTGTGTCCCTGCGACAACAACCCCGTACTTAAGTCGCATTAGTTCTGCTAGCATCTCTGCCCTTGGAAGTACTGGTATCTGAGTTCGTCTTGCTTCCTTAAGCTCTGGGTTATCATTATCCACAGCAGATGAATACACAACAGAGTCCTGACCTATTACGTTTTTTTTGTCATGCCCTTTAAATATAAGAACACCAAGGGAAGCAAGCCTTTTTGTAACAGGGCTATCCCTTAGGTCAGAGCCAGAGACTTTATAGCCCATATTGACCAAGACCTCGGCAATGCCACTCATACCGCTCCCGCCGATACCTACAAAGTGAACTTTTTTTATCCTGCCTCTATACATTACGTCTTATCCCTTATCCAGTAATTCTAAAAAATCATCTACTATATGCCCTGCGGCCTCTGGCCTAGAGAGCTTCTTTGCCGCATCCCTTACTCGCTCAAGCCCAGCCCTATTATCAAAAAACTTTCTAATTGCAAGGGCTAGGGTAGAGCCTGTTAACTCATCTTGCATAATTAATATTGACACACCTTTTTTCTCTAAACTCCTTGCATTTACCTTTTGGTGATTATCCGTTGAGAACGGATACGGTACTAGTATTGAAGCCAGCCCAAAAGAAGTTATCTCTGCTATTGTAGTTGCACCGGCTCTACATATTACAAGGTCACTTGTTTTATAGGCACTTGCCATATCCTCAATAAAAACCTCTAAGTGTACCTTCATATTTTTTCTCTGGTATGATTCCTTTGCAACCTCAAAACCCTCTTCGCCGCTTTGATGGGTCACACTAAGTGAGTTCCATATATCAGTTAAGTACTCAGTTGCATCAAGGAATGCCGCATTTATGGCTGTTGCACCTTGGCTTCCGCCAAAAACAAATATTGAAAACTTTTCTTTCTTTTTTTTTGTCCCGTTTGTTTCACTCTCTTTTGCAGCCCTTAAAATATCCTTCCTAACAGGTGTCCCTGTTAGGACAGTCTTTCCTTTTGGAAAAAAACTTTCAGCCTCTTCAAAGGCAACATAGACCCGTTTTACTACGTGACCAAGTATCTTATTTGTAAAACCAGGAAGAGCGTTTTGCTCTAAGATAGCGGTCTTAATGCCAAGCAGCCATGCGGCAAGTACTATTGGCCCTGAAGAATACCCACCACTTCCTATTACTCCATCTGGTTTTATCTCTTTTAGGCGTTTTATTGCCTCAAAAGTGCCCTTAATTGCCTTAAATATTGCATTTAACCTTTTCTTTCCAGTTCTTTTCTTTACCCCTTCAATGTCAAATAACTCTAATCGGTATCCACGCGCTGGGATAACCTTTGCCTCGATACCTCGCTCTGCACCGGCAAAGATTATCTCTACGTCCTTATCCCTTTGCTTTAATTCCTCTGCAAGTGCGAGGGCTGGAAAGAGATGCCCGCCTGTGCCTCCGCCTGCCATAATAAGACGCAAGGGTTTTTTATTAGTTTTTTTTGTCCTATCTTCTTTATTATTGCTCAAATTCTCACTCTTCCCGATTACTACCGCTCACACGATCTAATATAGATATTTAATATTATTCCAACCGAGACCATACTAACTATAAGGGATGTGCCTCCGTAGCTTATAAAAGGAAGTGGAAGCCCTTTTGGTGGGAGTATCCCAAGCACCACACCCATATTTATTACAGCCTGAAGGCATATCATAAATGTTAAACCAAGGGCTAGATATGTGCCAAACAAGTCTTTTGCTTTTGTTGCAACCTTAAGCCCGCTTATAAGAAAAACAATATAGAGCAAAATTACTATGCCAACGCCAACAAGACCAAGTTCTTCGCCAATTACTGAGAAAATAAAATCCGTATGAGCCTCTGGTAAATAAAATAATTTTTGCCTTCCTTCGCCAAGCCCAACCCCCCATATTCCACCTGAGCCAAAGGCAATATAGGACTGTATCGTCTGGAAGCCTGCTCCGTTTGGATCTTTCCAAGGATCAAGAAATATCATTATACGCCTTGTCATGTAGGCAAAACTCGTTACAACAAGGTACAAGACTGGGATTATTGCTACAAAGATACCGATTAAATAGCTTAACCTCACGCCAGCTACAAAGTTCATTATAAGTACGACAGCACCAAGGGTCACGGCTGTACCAAAGTCAGGCTCTGACATAAT
>JAGLUZ010000073.1 GCA_023134165.1 Deltaproteobacteria bacterium
AGTGCAACAATTACTCCCGGGATAAGGATATTTGGCAAAAACCCAGTTGAAAACTCCTTTATCCTCTCCTTCCTTGAAGAAAGTGAGTAGGCCATAAATACTATAACCGCAAGTTTAGCTGGCTCTGAGGGCTGAAAAGTAAAGCCTGGAAAACGCAACCACCTCTTTGCCCCTCCAACCTCAAAACCAATTCCCTCTACACCCAAGAGTAGAAGCCCAATTGCAGAGAGTATTAATATTGGGTATGCTAATTTTTTATAAATCTCATAAGGCGTCCTTGAGGCTATTATAAAAAAACCAAGTGCAATACAAGCATAAATAAGGTGCTTTTTAACAAAAAAGTACTGATCTCCAAATTTTTGCATCCCTACGATAAAGCTCGTTGAGTAAACCATAACGAGTCCCGCACTAAGGAGCAAAAGAGTTGAGACTATGAGCGTTCTATCAGCGTCAAACCTGTTTATCAAAGAGCCTCCACAAGCCTTTTAAATTCTTCGCCTCTTTCCTCAAAACCCTTAAAGATATCAAAGCTAGAGCACGCTGGGCTTAAGAGAACTGTCCCACCAGAGGTGCTTGCTTCCTTTGCAAAATTTATAGCCTCTTCCAAGGTCTCGGCTCTTGTAACCTTAACAACGTCCCCTAAGGCTGCTTCAATCTTATCCCCAGCCTCTCCAATTAGGATAAGCTCACTTACTTTTTCGCTGACCACATCTCTTAGGTCTTTATAGTCTCCGCCCTTGTCCCTCCCACCAGCGATTAAGACAAGACTGTCAACTTGACCCTCTAGGGCTTTCTTTAACGACCCAATATTTGTTGACTTAGAGTCATTAAAATAACTAACCCCATCTACCTCTCTAACAAATTCCATCCTATGCGGAAGTCCTGTAAAGGTCTTCATCACCTCCAGCACAGAGTCCTTGCTTATACCAAGAGATCTGGCCGCGGCAATAACTGCCATTGCGTTCTCAATATTTTGAATCCCCTTAATCTTTAATATCTCTGTTGGGTATGTTTCTTGAGAGTCCTTTTGTTTAAAGACAATCTCGCTACCTCTTAAAAAAAGACCCTCATCAAGCTCGTTCTTTACGCTAAAAGGAATAACACTACCTCGAAGCTTGCCAAGATCTTCTGTTATTACCTCGTCCCCTGCATTTATAATTGCAAAATCTCCACTTTCTTGGTTATCAAAGACACGAAACTTTGTCTCTGCGTATTCCTTAAAATCAGCGTACCTATCGAGGTGGTCTTCTGTGATATTTAAGAGCATCGCAACATGCGGGCGAAAAGAGCAGACAGCCTCAAGGTGAAAACTGCTGACCTCAAGTACGCAAAACTCAGGAACACCCTCACTGGTTGACCTTTCTTCACACTCTGCACACTCTATTGCTGGCACACCAATATTACCGCCAACAAATACTTCCTTACCCGCACCTTTGAGAACCTCACCAAGGAACTCCGTAACAGTACTTTTTCCGTTTGTTCCAACAACTGCAATAATTGGAGCCGAGATAAAGCACGAGGCAAACTCGATATCACTTATTACTTGAATGCCTTCATTTATGGCTTTCTCAATCTCAGGCGTATTAAGTGGCACTCCTGGACTTACAACAACCAAGTCTGCACCTTCAAAACTCTCACTTGTGTGACCGCCGAGTTCGATTGTTACTCCTTTGGAGCGTAACTCACCAAGTAAGACCCCGCTCTTTAAGACCTCTTCCTCGGTTTTTCTCTCTGTTACAACAACCTTTGCTCCTTTTGCAAGGAGAAACCTAACAGCTGAGGTGCCGGTTTTACCTAACCCAACAACCACTGCTTTTTTGTCCCTTAAATCCATTGTTGTTTCCCTATTAATCTCTCTTGCCGCCATTGCAACCACTTTTCGCCTCCTCATACGCCTTTGTACTTCAGGCCTTAGGTTTATGATGCAGACTTCACTCTATCTCTATCTTAGCTTTAAAGTACTCATCGCTATAAGGGCGAGTATTATTGATATAATCCAAAATCTTACAATTATCCGTGGCTCAGGCCATCCCTTTAACTCATAGTGATGGTGAATCGGAGCCATGGCAAATATCCTCTTACCGCGAAGTTTGTATGAGCCAACTTGAAAGATAACGCTTAGTGCCTCAACCACAAATACTCCACCTACGATAACTAAGACCAACTCGTGTTTTGTTATTACTGCTAACGTTCCAAGGGCACCGCCAAGGGAAAGAGCACCAATATCACCCATAAAAAGTTGCGCTGGGTAGGTGTTAAACCACAAGAAACCAAGACTTGCCCCAACCATCGCACCTGCAAATATTGCAAGCTCTGAGGCTCCAGGAATATAGACAATCTGGAGGTACTCGGCAAACTTCATATGCCCTGTAAAATAAGCAAATACAAGGTATGCTCCAGCCGCTATTGTCATTGGCCCAATTGCAAGACCATCAAGACCATCCGTTAGGTTTACGGCATTAGATGTGCCAGTTATTACAAAGACCACAAACGGGATATAGAGAAAACCTAAATCAAGACTTAATCCTTTAAAAAATGGAAAAGCAATGGCTGTGTCAAACTCACTATAGAATAATAAAAACGCGGCTATGGTGCTGATAACAATCTGAGAGCTAAACTTTGCCAGTGGCCTAAGCCCGTCTGGGTTCTTTAAAATAACCTTTTTATAATCATCAATAAAACCTACAACCCCCATCCCAATCGTTACGAATAAGAGAACCCAAGTGTAAAAATTACTTAGATTACCCCACAAAAGCACAGAAACACTTACAGCAATAAGTATCATAGTGCCGCCCATTGTAGGTGTCCCAGCCTTTATTGCATGCGTCGGGGGGCCGTCCTCGCGTATGGTCTCCTCAACTTGCAAGACCTTTAATTTTTTTATAATAAAAGGGCCAATAATAAAACTTATAACAAGTGCTGTTACAGTTGCGTAAATAGCTCTAAAAGTAATGTACTGAAATACATTAAATATAGAGTGGTATTCCCTTAAATATTCTGCGAGATAATAAAACACTTACCCTAAACTCCTCTTTTTTAAAAAACAAATCCAAACTTAAACAAAACCAAGGTTGTGTGCTAGGCAATAGTAAGTTCTTTAATAACACCTACAATCTCTTCCATCTTTCCAGCCCTTGAACCCTTTACAAGTACGGTGTCATTCTCTTCTAAAACTTCTCTTAGTTTTTCCCCTGCTTCGTGATTATTCCCGCACTCAAAGACAATGCCAACGCCACCCTCGGTTGCAGCCTTTGAGGTCTCTCCAGCCCATCTTCCAACTGCAACTACAACCTCAAAGCCAAGATCTGCGGCAAGGCTTCCTGCCTCTAGGTGAGCCTCCCTACTGCCCTCACCAAGCTCAAGCATATCGCCAAGGACAACCACCCTTCTGCCGTCAGCTCCGGCCAGTGTCCTTAGAGCGGCCTCCAGAGAATCTGGGTTTGAGTTATAGGTATCATCAACTAGGGTTAACCCTTTTGTTCTAAGCACCTCCATCCTGCCACTCATCGGAGGGATAGCCCCAAGAGCAACGGCTGCGTCTTTTAAATCAAAACCACCAGCAAGAACCATTGCAATTGCTGCGGCTCCGTTATAAGGGTTTGAGATAAGCGGTGAGTTAAACCTAACGCTTAGCTCGGTGCCTCTAACATTATATTTTACGTCCAGCCCCTTCAGTCCGTCTGGGGTTGTCTCCTCTATCTGCACATCAACACCTTCACTTATGCCGTAAGTAATGGTCTGCCTCTCACCGCCTTGCTTTGCCGCATGCATTGCCCACTTGTCATCAGCATTAACAACCATGATGCCGTCTTTACCAAGTGCGGCATATAGCTCGGCCTTTTCCCTTGCAACCCCCTCCAAGGAGTGAAGCTCTTTGAGGTGACCTCTACCAATATTTGTAATAAGCACAACATCTGGGGCTGTAATCTCTGCAAGCCTTTTCATCTCGCCTGTCTCACTAATGCCAAGCTCAACAACTGCGGCCTTGTGATCTTCCTCTAAACCAAAGAGCGTTAGGGGTAGCCCTATCAAATTATTCATATTACCCTGTGTCTTTAGGGTCTTTACGCCTCGCTCAAGGATTGCCGCTAACATCTCTTTTGTGGTGGTCTTCCCTGTTGTCCCTGATATGGCAAGTATTTTTGCCTTAGAGCGTCTTCTCTGAAAATTAGCAATACTACCGAGGGCATGTAATGTGTCTTTAACCTTAATTAGGCTAAATGACGGGGGAGCGGTCTTAAGGTCTGGAACTTTTTCTACTATTGCCCCGATTGCCCCTTTTACTACAGCTCCATTTATAAAACTATGGCCGTCAAAGCTATCCCCTTTTATCGCAACAAAAAGTTCTCCGGCTCTTATCTTTCTGGAATCTATTGAAATACGCTCTGCCGAGGCCAACTCACTACCACTAATGAGTTCCCCGCCTGTAGCCTCCAGTATCTCCTTAATAGTAAGTTCCATCTAATAGCTCCTTCTCTATAAAAGCTGATGACTTCCCTGTCGTCTTTTTTTAAAAAAACCTAAGACGCCGCTCTAGCCTTATCCAAACAATTCTTAAGTATCTCTCTATCATCAAATAAAAATTTCTTACTTCCTACAATCTGGTAATCCTCATGGCCTTTGCCTGCTATTAAGACCAAGTCGCCGCTCCTTGCAAACTCAACGGCTCTCTCTATTGCCTCTTTTCGATCTGGGATAATGAGGTATGTTTTTTCTTCTGTCTTTTTACTTGTTTCGTATTTTTTTGCCTCTTTTATTCCGCCCTCTATATCACTAATTATCATGAGCGGGTCTTCTGTTCTTGGGTTATCAGAGGTTATTATAGTTATATCTGAGAGCCTTGTTGCGACCTCTCCCATAACCCCTCTCTTTATTTTGTCACGATCACCGCCGCAACCAAAGACCGTTATGATGCGTGCCTTGGTAAGTGGCTTTAGGGCTTTTAAGGTCTTCTCTAAGGCATCTGGGGTATGGGCGTAATCAACAAATGCCGATATATTACTGCCCCCCTTAAAGGCCTCTAATCTGCCTGGAACTTTTTTTAGATTATTTATCCCGGCACTTATCACCTCAGTACTAAATCCAAGAGCTATGCCAGCACCAATTGCCGCGAGTATGTTTTGCAAGTTATACTCCCCAACAAGCGTGGACTCTATATTTAAAGTCCCCTTTGGGGTTGCTACCAGAGCACTGATTCCACTACTGGAGACAGTGAAACTCTTCGGATAAATACTAGCCTCGCCGCTACTATCAAGTGAATAGGTAAGTGCCTCTTTGCTCTCTTTTATTATTCTCCTTCCGTACGGGTCATCTGCATTTATAACAAGTCCTCTGTCCCTTACATTGCTAGAACTATCAAAAGATTTATCAGTAAAGAGTCTAGACTTTGCTTTGTAGTACTCCTCAATTGTGTGATGATAATCAAGGTGCTCAGGGGTTAGGTTAGTAAATACCTTTACCTGAAAATTTGTTCCGTCAACACGCCTCTGCGTAAGTGCATGTGAGGATACCTCTACAGCACAATGGGTTATGCCAGCATCAGCAATCTCTTTAAAAAACCTCTGAAGGTTATGAGCCTCAGGCGTTGTATGCTCTGAGTCAAAGACCTTGCCGTCATACCGGTAATTAATTGTCCCTATCACAGCCCCTCCGCCTCTAACCCTAGCACTCTTAAATATTGATTCAGTTAAATACGCAACTGTTGTCTTCCCGTTTGTCCCTGTAATTCCAAGAACCTTCATCTCTTTTGTTGGTTCCAAGTAAAACCTAGCCGAGAGATTACCAAGAACCTTTGAGACCTCTTCTACTATTACTTGAGGTAGAGACGTGTCTTTAATCTCTCTCTCTGTTAATATGCTCTTTGCTCCGTTTTTTTCAGCCTCGCTTGCAAATTTAGTACCGTCAAAATGCTCGCCTTTTATCGCTACAAAAATATCCCCGTTCTTTACCTTTCTTGAATCACACTCAATCCCTAAGACCTCTACGTCTTCTTCCCCTAAGATTTTAAGGTCAAAAGGTGCTATT
>JAGLUZ010000074.1 GCA_023134165.1 Deltaproteobacteria bacterium
AAAACCGTAAAACGCTAAATATTTCAAGGCAATTTCAAGGAATAATTATCTACAGGTTAAATAAGAAGACAGAGTTTTAAAATCCTTCTACAGAACATCCCCCGTTGGAAGACGCTCAGATTAAATTTACAAAACTTAGCCCGCCCATCCTGACCATCACGGCCTAGCTTTCTACCCAACCCCACCGCCAACGACAATCTCTGGGATGCGTAGCGTTGGTTGTGCGTCAGCCACGGGTACACCTTGACCGTCTTTTCCGCAGGTTCCTTTGCCGTAACCAAGGTCGGTTGCGAGCATATCAATCTCCATTAAAACCTTTGGCCCATTTCCAGTAAGTGTCGCCCCTCTCACAAGCTCACATATCTCTCCGTCCTCTACGGTGTAGCCCTCAGTTACCTCAAAGACAAAATCGCCATTTACAGTATTAACCTGCCCGCCCCCCATCTTTCTAACAAAGAGACCTTTATCCAGTGACTTTAATACGTCATCGGGGTTGCTCTTGCCTGGGGCAATAATCGTATTGGTCATCCTAACAATTGGCCTGTGCTGGTAGCTCTCCCTTCTGCCATTGCCCGTACTCTGAACCCCAGCCTTCATGGCACTTAGGCGGTCATGCATATAGGTTTTTAAGATTCCGTTCTCCACAAGTACATTCCTTGCCGTTGGTGTTCCCTCGCCATCAAAGAAACCAGAGCCACGTTTATTTGCAATCGTGCCGTCATCGATTACTGTTATGAGCTTTGAAGCAACCTGCTCTCCTATACGTCCTGAATAAACTGAGAGATTTTCATTAGCAAGGTCAGCCTCTAGGCCGTGTCCAACGGCCTCATGAATCATTGTCCCTCCGGCCTCACTTGAGAGTACAACTGTCATCTTTCCAGCTGGGGCTTTTCTTGCACTAAGCATCTTTATAGCTCTTTCAGCAGCTCTTGTTGCAATCACCTCTGGCGGGGTCTCATCAAATATCTCCAACCCTAGAGCACCGCCAACTGGCTCATACCCTGTTTGAATTATCCCACCTTCTTCGCTAACAACTTGACAAAGATAGAGTATTGAGGAGTGAAGTTCTTCGATATTTTCACCGAGTGAATTTATAACATTCACTGCACGCATCGCGTCCCCATAAATAACCTTTACCTGACGTACCCTCTTATCAAACTTTCTAGCTGTCAGGTTTCCAACCTCAACAAGTTTTATCTTCTCGTCAAGTGCGTATCCACCACTTGCCTTTAATATTTTAAAGCCCTCGGCTACCGACTTTTTCGCTAGATTAATATCAGAGACCTCACTACCTTTCTTTGCCTTTGCCGCGGCACTTACAGCCTCTGCTGCTTGAAGCAGGCCTGCTTCAGTTAGGTCATTTGTGTATGCATAAAAAGTGTGGAGGTCAGAGATTAGTCTAACCCCAGCGCCGCGGTCCCTACCTGAAACAACTTTCTCTATCTTATCTTCCTCTAATATAATAGAGGTGTTTTTTGCGTCTTCCAAGTAAAGCTCGGCAAATTCCCCTCCCTTAGAGAGTGCTTTTTTTATTATCTTTAAAGGGTCAAAGTTATATTTAGTATCCATCTTTCTCCTCCTGTACTCATTAAAGTATAGCAGTCATACTGGTCATGCGTCAAGATAGTGGCTCTGGAGATAAACCATACTTTTATCCCTCAGAACCACTTGCAAGATTAAGCTTTGCAAGATATAATCCACCCTATGACAAACTTAGTACCAAGGTTTATTAAAATTCCGTGGCAATTCTTTGCCTCAACTGGCCTTACGATTATTCTCTCAATCGCAATATGTATTATCACGGCTATTGGTTCTATTATCGTTGTACGGAACCAGCCTTTTTTTCAGGCTGTTGATGGGGAAGTTCTATTCCCTTGGCTACTAAAGAACGTTGCTACTAACCTCTCAGTAACACTCTGGATGGTTGTCCTAATAATACTGATTACACTCGTGACGATAAATGCAATTGTTTGCACAACCGAGAAGGTCTACCTTATTTTTAAAGACAAACGCCCTATGCGCGCACTCTTCCCACATATAGTGCATCTTGGTTTTTTTATCGCAATACTCGGACACCTCACAGGTAGCGTCTTTGGTTTTAGAAGTGATGGTAATATTATATTTGTCGGAGATACAATTGATGTGCCTGACACGCCTGGGTACTCAGTTCGCCTTGATAGTAGTGAGGTCGAGCTAAGCCCGTGGGGTGAGCCAAGCTCAATTGAAACAAAGCTAACTTTATTTAAAAAAGGCCGCGAGGTTAAGAGTGATGTCGTTAGAATCAACGGGCCACTCATATACCGTGGCATTGCCTTTTATCACACAAACCACGGGCGCAATGCAACGGCTCTTGCCATTGATATTGACGGCGAGAAAAAAGAGGTGGCATTTAACTCAACCTTTGAGATAAGCAGTGGTGAGAGCTTTACACTTGGGAGAATTTATCCTGATTTTTCAAGAGACGTAAACGGAGAGCCTTACTCAAAGACCAGTGAATTTAATAACCCGTACCAAGAGATAATAAATACAAATAATGAAAGAGCCTACTTAAACCTATCAATCCCTGGGGTTACAGTAAAACTTGGCGAAAAAACTATTACCTACGACAATTTGGTCGTTAAAAAATTTGCCGTATTAATGATAAATAAAGACCCCGGCATAATACTAATTATCGCAGGCTCGGCAGTCCTCGTAATTGGGCTAATACTTCTTTTGTTTTTTAGAGGCTCTAAGGGAGAGCTAATTAGAAACCGCACCAAGGAATATGAATTTTCTTGAGTTAGAGAAACTGCAAAGCCACAAGGAGAGCGCCACTTAGAGCGTGCGTAGCTATTATCAGTTTTATAGACGGCACAAGTTGACTGGCCTTGTCATAGTTTTTAAATATTCCAACTACTATCAAGACCCCAAGCGGAAGCGTCAGGAGGATTACCAAACTCAGGACGGGGAGTACCCCAAAGACGACTGGAATAATGATACTCAAGTACGCAGCTGTGATGATTAAAAGAAGCAAATATCGAGCGTTTTTTTGGCCAAATATGACTACCAGATTTCTTTTTCCGACCTCTTTATCAGCTTCGTAATCAGGGAATTCATTTATTAAGAGAAGTGCTGAGATTAAAAAAGAAGTTGGGAGCGAGAGCAAGACCACCTCGGTTGTAATACTCCCCATCTGAACAAAGTAAGCTCCACATACCACTAGTAGACCTAGGTTTATTCCAACGATTAATTCCCCGAACCCTCTACCTGCAAAAAAAAGAGGCGGCGCCGAGTAAAAAAAACCTGTAAAAAGTCCAAAGCCCCCAACAACCAATAGTGGCCACCCTGTCCACCCTAACTGGTAAACCAAATAAAGCCCAATAAAACTTCCACAAGCAAGAAGCAAAGCCCCAAGGGCAAGCGTCTCGGGGGCGGTCATCAGCCCTCTTTGAATCATACGACTTCCTCCTGTAAAAGGAGTTAGGAGGGTTTTATTTATATTATCGGTATTATTTAGATTATCAAAATAATCATTTAAGGTATTCATCCCGGCGTGATAAAAAAGAGCCGCTATGACTGTTAGGAGAAAAAGAGGTAATGAAAATAAACGCTCATAGTGCCACGCAGTACTAGCTCCCAAAAGAACTGGAATAATAACGGCTGGAAAGAACTGTGGCCTTGTTGCAAGGAAGAGGGTCTTTGTCCTGTTCATAACCTTATTTTATTATTACAAGAAAATTTGTCAAGTTACTTTGTCACTAAAAGGGTATCAAGAAATATTACCTGAAGAAGACCCTGCACCAAAATCCTTTGTCTTTTAGGTATAAATCTAGTATCATATCACTTCAAATTTATTTATTTCAGGAGGCTCAGATGTTTAGAACAGCGAATCCAACGCTTAAGGATAATACCTTTAAGATAGGCGCAGCAATTGACCAAGCAGGTACAATGACAATCAGCGGAACTGTCA
This sequence comes from Deltaproteobacteria bacterium, assembly GCA_023134165.1. Taxonomy (GTDB): domain Bacteria; phylum Desulfobacterota; class GWC2-55-46; order GWC2-55-46; family DRQE01; genus JAGLUZ01. Next base: position 3,950 of record JAGLUZ010000074.1, read on the forward strand.
ATAAAACCGCGACCCTTATACTCATAACAATGGGAGCTGCCCTTTGGCCTTGGCAACTCTACTTTGGTTCAATCATAGAAGAGCCAAATGTTGCAGCCGTATATCCGTATCTAATAGGCGGGGCAATAGGTGGTTTTATCGTAGGAATTATCACTGCCTTTAAGAAAAAACTTGCCTACATTACAGCCCCAATTTATGCTGTCCTAGAGGGTCTCTTTCTTGGCTCTATCTCTGCTGTCTTTGAGTCCATGTACCCAGGCATTGCCTTTCAAGCAATAATGCTAACCTTTGGTGTCCTCTTCTCACTCTTAATGGCTTATAAATCTGGGTTAATCAAGGTTACTGAGAACTTCAGACTTGGTGTTGTGGCCGCAACTGGCGGTATCTTCTTAATCTATTTAATGAGTTTTATTGGTAGCCTTTTTGGTTTTAATATGCCCTTTATTCATGACTCTGGCCCAATTGGGATTGGGGTTAGCGTCTTTATTGTCATTGTTGCCTCACTAAACCTAGTCCTCGACTTTGACTTTATTGAACATGGTGCAGAGAATGGGGCCCCTAAGTACATGGAATGGTACGCAGCCTTTGGTCTCCTTGTAACCCTTGTATGGCTCTATATCGAGATACTAAGATTACTTGCAAAACTTAGGGACAGATAGAGAAGAACCTAACTTAAGAAAGACAAAAAACAGATGGAACTCTTTAAAGAATTAGCATACAAAGACCCTCAAAAAAAAACAAAGGCTCCGCTTGCGGAGCGTATGCGCCCTAGCGCCCTAAAAGATTTTCTTGGGCAAGAAGAGCTTTTAGGAGACGGATGCTTTCTAGGGGATATTCTGAAAAATGGGAGCGAAAAAAACGCCCTCACCTCACTTATATTGTGGGGGCCTCCTGGCACAGGCAAGACAACACTTGCTAGAATTATTGCCAAAAGCGTGAGTGCTACTTTTATTGAGTTCTCCGCTGTCTTATCTGGTGTGAAAGACATTAGAGAGGTCATAAAAGAAGCCAAAACAAATTCCACCCGAGGAGTACGTACAGTACTCTTTGTCGATGAGATTCACCGCTTTAACAAATCCCAACAAGACGGCTTTCTCCATAGCGTTGAGGACGGCACTATAACACTCATCGGTGCAACGACCGAAAATCCGTCCTTTGAGATAAATGCGCCACTTCTATCAAGATGCAAGGTTCTAACCCTGAAATCTCTCTCCGAGGACGCCCTTCAAAAAATACTCTTAAACGCACTAAATGATAAAACCCACGGCCTAAGGAACGTCTCAGCCAACGAAATAATTTTAAGACTCATTGCCAGCTACTCTGCCGGAGACGCAAGGATGGCTCTTAGTACGCTTGAGGCCGCTGTCCTCATGGCAAAACCAGACCAAGAGGGCTTTCGAGAGGTAACACTAGAGATTGTAAAGGAGTGCTTGCAGGGCAGAGCCCTTAGGTACGACAAAAAAGGAGAGGAACATTATAATGTTATCTCGGCATTTATAAAATCCATGCGAGGCTCTGACCCAGACGCTGCACTTTACTGGCTCTCAAGGATGCTAAATGCTGGTGAAGACCCCCTATTTATTGCTCGCAGAATGGTTATCTTTGCCTCAGAGGATATTGGTAATGCTGACCCAAGTGCCTTAACCCTTGCCATGAGTGTAAAAGACGCTGTACACTTTATTGGTCCAGCCGAGGGTTGGATACCTCTTGCTCAAGGGGTTACCTACCTTGCAACGGCAAAAAAATCAAATGCATCTTACGTGGCATTTAAGGCTGCATCAAAAGACGCAAATGAAAGAGGTGCTCTTTCCGTACCAATGCACCTTAGGAACGCCCCAACAAAACTAATGAGTGAGCTTGGGTACTCCAAGGGTTATAAGTACCCGCATGATTATAAAGACGCCGAGGTCTCGCAGGAATACTTGCCACCTGAGCTTAAGGGAAAAAAATACTACACTGCTCCAAATACAAAAGAAAAAACGGAGAAAAAATCATGAGTAGATTTGCACTTACTGCCATAGGCAGAGACAGGGCTGGAATTGTTGAGGGAGTGACAGAGGTCTTATTTGAATTCAACTGTAACCTTGAGGATTCGTCGATGACAATCTTGCAAGATGAATTTGCGATAATCCTGATTATGACTGCCCCTGATGATTTAGACAAAAACCTCTTGGAAGAAAATCTAAAGAGTGTCGGAGAGGCCTTGAAGTTATCAATCCACCTAAAAGAGATTGATGATGTTTGCTCTGAGATTGCAGAGAGCACCCATATGGTTACGGTCTCAGGTTATGACAAGGCTGGCATTGTATTTAAGAGTACGAGGTTTCTTGCAAAATGGGGCATTAATATCACAGACCTATCAACACGCGTAATCCGCGGCGACGATGGCGATATTTATATCATGCTCCTAGAGGTTCACTTCCCACCAAATATCGACAAGAAGGCAATTGAGGCCTCTCTCCAAACCTTAGGTGAGTCTCTGGGCGTAAAGATTGAGGTAAAATCAATAAACCTAGCTGGTGCACTGTAGGCTCTAACAATGGCTATTAAAAAAATATTACAATATCCAAACCCTGCTCTAAAAAAAATAACCCTACCTTCCAAAGGAGTCGGAGTTGAAGAACGCCTAGTTGCCAAGGATTTAGTTGAAACCATGTACGCCTCTCCTGGTGTTGGCCTTGCCGCACCACAGATAAACGAACTCCTGCGTATAATGGCCGTAGATGTTACGCCAAAGAACCCGGGCTCAGGACTAATCGTCTTAATCAACCCAGAGATTACAACCCATAGCGGAGAGAGAATATTTAGAGAAGGTTGTTTGTCTATCCCCGAATACACAGCAGATATCCGTAGATTTGAAAAAATCACAGTCTCTGGCCTTACCCCAAACGGAGAGAGAGTCACAATAAACTCCGATGGCTTTGAGGCAATCGCCCTCCAGCACGAGATAGACCACCTAGACGGCATCCTCTTTATAGATAGGATTGAGAGCATCAGGAGCCTCTTTAAGAGAAAGATAAAAGATAAGAAGAAAAAAAAATAACCCCCCTCTCCAAGCCCTCAGACCACCACTTAAGCCCTAAAGCTCTACCTCGACCAACCAAAGATCGTGCTGATTACAGAAACTCGTTACATATAACTTTCCACTTGTGTCGGAAGGTAGTTCAAATTCACTCACGGCATCTGCGTCATCTGGGGAAAATGTCTTATCACCAACCATGACACCGTCTGCGCTAACGATTGTGTGCCGAACAATGAAGTGAGCCTTAGTCATGACGTGATCTGTCTTGACAGTAACCTTTCCTCCGTCAACTGTGACGCTTGGCAGGTGACCTGTGGCCTTGCCTTCCCATTTGCCTGGATTATCCTCGGTAAATATTATACCTGACGGGTAATTACTCATAAGTTTTTTTCCTCCCTCTCTTTTTAAATTATGCTTAGAGTCTAGACAAAATTTTAGGAATTGCAAGTGATGGGTACTATATAAACCAAATTATTATATGTTAAACTTTTAACAAATGAGATTCAATCGTCAACCCATACGCCACCACTTGGTTGACAATTAATCTTCCTCTATGTTACCTTATCAAAATGATAAAATCCTCTAATACCACAGAAAAACTTTCCATAGCAGAGGCCAAAACTCTTAAAGGCATTGGTCTCTCCTCTAAAGAAGCACTTGAACTTATCACTGAGACTAACTCTTCTATCTTCTCGCTTCTGGCTCTAACAGATAAAATCCGGGTTGCATTTAAAGGAACCGAGATAAATCTCTGCAGTATCGTCAATGCCAAGAGCGGGCTTTGTGCCGAAGACTGCACTTTTTGCGGTCAGTCATCTAAATACGATACCAGCGGAGAAGCCTACCCTATGGTCGCCTCTGGTGAGATAGTTGGTGCGGCCAAGGAGGCAGAAAAAATTGGAGCGAGAGAATTTAGCATCGTAACGAGTGGCACAAAGGTCGGGGCTGAGAAAGAACTAGAAACTCTCTCAAAAGCTATTGGAGAGATAAACTCTTCAAGTGGCTTAGAGAGTTGCGCCTCCCTTGGTAATGTTAGCAAAAACACCCTAAGTGAGCTAAAAGAAGCTGGGCTTCATAGCTACCACCATAACCTTGAGACCTCTCGGAGTTTTTTCCCTGAGATATGCACAACACACGATTACGAAGATGACATTGATACGATTAAGAACGCAAAGGCACTTGGAATGTACGCTTGCTCTGGTGGTATTTTTGGCTTGGGAGAATCTTGGGATGACCGAGCCGAGCTTGCAATGACACTAAAAGATTTAGATGTTGACTGCGTCCCGATAAATTTTCTAGACCCACGCCCTGGTACACCTCTTGAGGATGCAAAGCACCTTTCGCCAAAAGACTGCCTTAAGATAATTGCCCTCTTTCGCCTTATCCTTCCAAAAAAAGATATCATTGTTTGCGGCGGAAGAGAGGTAAACCTTAGAGACCAGCAGGCCTTAATATTCTCTGCAGGTGCAAACGGTATGATGATAGGCAACTACCTAACAACCAAAGGGCGCGCCTCAGAGGACGACCTTCAGATGCTAGAGGATCTTGGACTAACGCCTCGTAAATAATTGACAACCACAACCTTTCTAATGAAAGACTCAATAAAAAAAGAACTCAAAAACTTAAGAGCAAACTCCCTTGAGCGTACCCTAAACGAGACACAAAGAACCTCAAACGTGCGTACAACCATAAAAAATAAAGACGCCCTAGTTCTTTGCTCAAACGACTACCTTGGACTTTTAAATCACCCTCGCCTCAAGAGTGCCGCTATTGAAGCTACCAAAAAATACGGTACAGGAAGTGGAGCTTCAAGGCTTATAACAGGCACAACGCCTCTGCACACTGAGCTTGAAAAAAAATTAAAAGTTTTTACAAAATTCAACGACGTACTTTTATTTAACTCTGGGTACCAAGCAAAAATAGGGGCTATTCCAGCTCTCATAAATGCGTCAGGCAAAGGCACTGAAATTTTCTCTGACAAATTAAATCACGCCTCAATCATTGACGCCTGTATTCTTAGTAGAACAAAGGTTTGGCGTTACCAGCACTCAGACCTAAGTATCCTGGAAGATAAATTAAAAGAATCCAATTCAAAAAATAAGTTAATCATCACGGAGAGCGTCTTTAGTATGGACGGTGATTTAGCCTCGCTAAATGATATTCAATTTTTATCAAAAAAATACAACGCCCTACTCTATATAGATGACGCCCATGGTTTTGGTGTACTCGGTAAAAATGGCCGCGGGGTAATTGAAGAGCTAAATCTAATCAAAAAAAATACAATCTTAATGGCGACATTTGGGAAGGCACTTGGCAGTTACGGAGCCTTCATTGCTGGGGACTCTGATATTATAAAACTCCTTACAAACAAAGCCCGGGCTTTTATATTCTCAACCTCACTTCCTCCTGCTATCTGTGCCGCTACTTCTCAGGCTCTGGATATTATTCAAGAAGAACCAAAGAGGCGAAAGAGGCTACACTCAAATGCTAACCTCCTAAGAGATATACTAAATACTGCTGGACTTGATACCCTCAACACCTCAACACATATCATCCCTGTGCTTACAGGTTCAGCCAAACTCGCATTACAAATTAGCAACGCACTTCTAGAGGATGGTGTATTTGTACAGGCCATCCGCCCTCCAACTGTTAGAGCTGGAACTTCACGCCTTAGGCTAACTGTCTCAAGTGAGTTAAGCACAGAGGATATTCTCAGTGCCGCTGATTTAATAATAGAAAAATTTAAAGAGTTGTCCTGTGCAAAATAAAATAAAAAAGTTTTTTATCCACGGCTGGGCAACCAACAGCACGGTCTGGAACGAGACCCTACAAGACTTTAAAGGCGCAAGTGCAATAAACCTTCCCTCGCACGGAGACAAGAGC
>JAGLUZ010000075.1 GCA_023134165.1 Deltaproteobacteria bacterium
ACTCCTCTGGATCAAAGGCAGAGTTTTGAATGGCGTCACTTATGATATCAAGGCCGGTTGAAAAATTACGGCTTGCAAGGGCTAAGTGATAGACCGTATTATCATATGAAGTATATGCATTTATATCACCTCCTGCCTCCTCAACAGCCCTAGCTATCTCGCCGACAGCGCGTTTGGCCGTACCCTTAAATAACATATGCTCAAAGACATGGGCAATGCCAGCTTCTTTTTTTTCCTCATCTGCACTCCCTGTACGTACCCACATCTGGAAGGCAACGACTGGGGCTGAGGTGTCTTCCTCAAGTATAACTGTTAGTCCGTTATCTAAGGTCGTGCGTAGTACCACCCTCTCGCTTGCTTGAAGCACAGAGGGGAGTGAGAATATAAATGTAAATAAAAGAAGCAAAAGAATCCTTGAGTGTTTTGTCATATGTAAAATTTCCTCCAGTTTTTTTAAGCCATAAAACTTTGATTATTATTTAGAATTAATGAGTTTGTAATTTTAAAATAAAAAAAAATCAAATACAACTTTATTTTATCAGCAATAAAGTATTTAAAGATTTTTTTGTTCATTGGGGTGAACAGAAGGGTGGACAGAAAACCTTGTTTTCTTGACATTGTCAAGCGTGGTGTTATCATTTAGGTAATACACTTACCTATTTTGTAGCAGGTTATTAAAAAAAAATGGAGGTAGAAGGGTGGATAAAGTTAGTGAGTTTATTCCCTCAGTAAAGAGGGTAACTTCTTTGGAGTTAAAGGAACTCTTGGACTCTGGTAAGGAGGTAGTGGTAATTGATGTTAGAGCTACTGACTCTTACGGCGGAAGCAGTGAGAAGATAAAGGGTGCGCTTCGAATCCCTGGTGGAGATTTAGAGGCCAGGCTCTCTGAGCTTGATAAGGCAAAGCAGGTTCTTGCCTACTGCACTTGAACAGATGAGCATTCGGCTGCCCGTGCGGCAGAGTTATTAAATAGTAACGGCTTTACTGATTCTTTGGCACTTTACGGCGGATTTAACGGATGGGTTGATATCGGTGGTGAGGTTGAGTCAAAGTAGATGAGAGCCTGCCCAGAAGATATCAATCCTCATTTGTAGAAAAAAAGTTGTATGCTTCTTCTGCAATTACAGAGTAGGCCTTTGTAATCTCTTGACCAAGAAGACTTCCCTTGTTTTCTGTCATAGTACTTAATCTGATACGCTCTCCAAGGTGAGATATTTTTTTATTTAAAAGTACCTTGCCATCACTTAGGCGAATAAACCGAGCGTGACCTTCTATCTTTACTGAGATTAAAGGATCATCGTCTTTTATTGCATCAAAACCAATCTCAGTTATTGAGAGCTCAAGGACAGCGTCGAGATTTAAATCAGCGGGCAGTTGTCTGCACTTTGTTTTTTTCTTTTTCCCTGTCTCGCTTGATTTTACGTAACATGGAGTATCTTTTATATTTTTTGGCCCGATATCTTTCAGTATGAGGTATTTTTTTTCATCCTCTAGGGTTAGGGCTCTAAACTTACTGATGAGGCTCTCCTGAGCCTTTAGGTGACCGAGGGCGGCCTTTAGGGAGCGGTCAATCTCCTTACCCTCCTTCTTTGACATCGACTTCATAGGCCCTGATACTGTCCCTGCAATTGCACCAAGGGTTGTCGTCGTTGTTACGATAAATGAGATACCAATTAGGCATACCCCAGCCGTTCCTATTGAACTTGTGCAGTCTTCCTCACCTCCGAGGATTGCAAGCCCTGAGCTTAGCCCCTCAAAAGCACCTTTCCCAGCCCCCTTAATCGCACCAACTAGAGTGTTAGTGGCAAATGGTTTAAATCCAACGGTTGGGAGGTACTCAGCCTTGACAAGACCAATGGTATTTGTCTCTTGGAAGGATTTTCTTAAGAGATTTTTCTTGGAGGCACACCCAAGAGGAGCAAGTAAAATGAAAGCGGCAAGAATTAACAAGGTTATATTTCTTGTATGTGGAATTTTTTTCATTATTTTCATGATAATTCCTTTTTAAAATTCATTTAATT
>JAGLUZ010000076.1 GCA_023134165.1 Deltaproteobacteria bacterium
TTCGTCATCGCCGAAGAAGACCTCAAAATCCGTGGCCCCGGCGACTTCATAGGCAGACGACAATCGGGCTTGCCGGAATTCCGCACCGCCGACATCTTCGGAGACATACGCATACTTAAAGCGGCACGCGATGATGTGGAGGCGTTGTTATCTAAAGACCCGGAGCTTAGCTCCGTTGAGGGTAAAAGCGTAAAGAGCGTTATGGCTTCCAGATGGCGGGGTCGTTTAGAGTTGGCGGAGATAGGTTGAAGAGCGTCGCGATAAAAGCCCATATGCTTTGTTCTACTCGACACCTGCTCGCTCGACGTACCTAAAAGTACGACTCGCTTGCGATATCTCGTACGCCTCGCAGGAGAACTTTTCTCTTTGCCGCTTGGGAGGTAAAAACCCCCTAATAACCCCAGGAGAACAGGAGCACCAGGAGCACAGGAGAACAGTGAGGACTAGGAGCACTACACAAAATACTCTAAGTAACTAAGAACAGACAATAAAACCATCGTGCAGAAAAATATTTATTACAATTGAGTATACTTTATGGTATTATTTATTTTCACTCGTGGATGGAGTTTTCACTAACTCTATGAGCATAGAATAGGGGTTTCTATTTCTAAGTCCTTGTTTTTTAAGGGTTTTCGTGACATACTGTATTTGTTGGCATGAGGAACTTACTTTCGCGGAGTAAGCTAAATTTGGCCTCCAAACCCAGACCCCCTCATGCTAACTACTTAAGTTTATTATAGATAATAGGAGGGTATATGAATAAAAAGCAGAAGGCGACAAGAGGAAAGAGGATAACGGAGCGCAACCTTGAACTGAGAGATAAGCTTTGGCCTGATATTGACAGTGAGGCTTTATGGCATAGGAACCAGAATACCGGGTTTGTTACTTTGCCCCGGTTAATGCCGTTATTTGCTTTGGTTATGGATGATCTTGCATGTGGACAGCCACCCTCTAAGGTTTATTATAGTTTGTGGTGCCGAGATTTTGATACGTCTCTTATCGAAATAAAGCATGAGAAAGAGATGGCACATGAGGCAGGTTTTAGCAGTGAGAGAGCAGTCTCCACTTGGCGCACCAGAATTAAAAAGCTAGAAGAATTAGGATTTATTAAAGTTCAAAGCGGGCGTGGAGACGATTATCGCTATATACTTATTTTAAATCCTTATTTCGTAATTAAAGAGCTTAAGAAGAAGGGGCAGATAACAGATGATGTCTTTAATGATCTTTTTGCGAGAGCACAAGAAGTCGGTGCTGAGAGTGATCTTGAGAGCGAGGAAGGTTAATTTTTTCGTATAGGGGCATAGCCCATTTTATAGACCTTAAAAAGGAGATATCATGAGTTGTTATATAATATCGTATGATCTTCGTAATCAGCGGGATTACCAGAGTCTTCATGATGCAATAAAAGGCCTTGGAAAGTGGGCAAAGATCTTGGAATCTGTTTGGGCAGTAGTTTCTAATAAAAGTGCGGCAAAAATTAAAGAGGAACTCTTGAAAGTTATGGATAATGATGACAGAGTGTTTATTGTTAAATCCGGTGTAGAGAGCTCTTGGAAGAATGTTATCTGTAAAAGTAGTTGGTTGCAGGATAACCTTTGAGTTCGCCTTGTAAGTCGTGTAGGGTGGGCTGTGCCACCACTTCAATTGTCTTTTGTTTCTTTCTTCAACCGTTCGATTGACCCTTCGACTGGCTCAGGGCGAACGGTTGGTTCTTATCCAACAACCCCTCGCATAACCCCCA
>JAGLUZ010000077.1 GCA_023134165.1 Deltaproteobacteria bacterium
TAATTCATACAAAGCAAAGTCATTAGCACTATGCAAGTGCTTCAAATGCGTCCCAGTAAATTCAGCGAGAAGATTATACTCTACACCTTTAAAATTATCAATCACAAACTTATTAAATAAATCTGCGTGTAGAAACAAATGGGTAACTCCTTTTTTCTTAAATTTTCCCCTAAGCTCCTCCGCAGTTGATGAACCTCGAACATAACTAATTAAATCTCCACCCTCTCTCATTGCGTAAATATGATCACGCTTCCAGTAATACCCACGCTCACCGGTAAATAAAAAAAGCACACGAGCATCCTGAGGCAGTGTGGCATTTGCAAAGACCGTAACCTCATAGTCAGGAAGGATCCTTAAAAGATAAGAAACTCTGGACTCACCACTTAGAAGATACTCAACTGGCTTATAGGTTTTGTGCTGTCCAAGCACGTAATTTGCATTAAAGAGTAGAAAAAGTACGAGAATAATTCCAGCAGGAATACGCAACTTCTTTGATTCAAGAGAATTTTTAAGACCAAGAATTGCAATTAAGATTACAAACGGGAACACAGGCATCAGGTAGCGAGTAACTAAATCAACGGTAAAGAATGATAGGAAAAAAACAAGGAAAACAAAGATTGATACGTACCTGAGTTCCCAAAATTTATTCTTTAAGAAAGCAAGAGGAATGAAGAATAAAAAAAACGGGTTCAAAACGGCATCAAAATATCTCATTGAGTTATCAGCACCACCAAAAAAAAGACGAAGAGGAACTAGCAGTATCGAAGTAAAACTTTCCCCGTAGAGGAGTGACCTCTTTAAGAGTGGCGAGATTGCTCCGCCAACAAAAAGATTACTAGTCTCTGGGCTTGAGGCTGGAAAATTAATTACAGGATAAAGAGGGCTCCCTGTCCATAAAAAATTTCGAATTAACCAAGGCGAAAAAACAAGAAGAGAGATGAAAAAAAATAATGCTCCAAACTTTATTGCACCCAACTGGTCTTTTGTCTCAGTACTATAAATGTAGATTATAAAAAAAGTAAGGAGCATGAAAGATATTAAAACATTATACTTACACCCAAGTGCAAACCCAATTGCAAGGGCAGAGTATATGAGCATTTTTTTATCCACGCACCCAGCCTCAGCCCAACGAAGCACACCAAAAAAAGCAAGTGAGGTAAAAAAGGTTAGGGCTAGGTCCGTGTATGCCATAGTCGAGAGATTAAAGACCATCGGCGTTGAGAGAAAAAATAAAGCGCCGAGCAGAGCGTAAACTCGTTCATACTTACCCGCAATGTAGGAGTAAAGAACCAGTGAGGTAAGGACAGAGAAAAAAAGGTGAAGCACCCTTGGGATAATGTCATTCTTAAATGCAAGAGGGACGAGGTAGAGAAGATCTATATTCATCGGGGTTAGAGAAAACCCAATGAGAGAGGGAATCTTTAGGATAGAGTTATTCTGCAGAAAAAGTTTTGGGAGAGCAAGGTGCAAGATAAGTTCATCTCTGACACTCGGTGGGCAAAGGGCCAAAAGAAAAGCTGAAAAAATCACAAGAACAATTCCAGCAAATATAAGAAGCTCGGTCTTGGATAAACTCTTAATATAATTTAGAAACAAAATGGGAGCAGCCCTAAAGTGCCAAACGAAAAAAGAAAGAAAGACAATAAGACCAAGACCAATAGGGACGGGGGAGAGAACTTTAAGATGACCGAGGGAGAAAATAAAAAAACTTAGGACGCCAAGGAGACCGCCTGCGGCGTAGAGTGAGGAATTTAAATAACTTGAATTACTATTCAACTAAAGCTCCAAGTGAAAAAAAACTAAGGCGACCAAAGATACATAAAAGACGGGGCATGGGCGTTCCCAAGGCTTGCATCAATATTTAAGAGATTAAATTCATTAAATAATTTCACCTCTGGCAAAGCCGAATAAAAATTGTTTTTGTATACCCCCTGCCTTGAATAAGTTATAAGTTTTGCGTCCTTTATACCAGCCGCATCCTTTGCCGCACTCACTGCTTCTTCAAAGTACCCAACTGAATCAACAAGACCAATATCCAGAGCTTGCTTTGATGTAAATACTCGGCCGTCTTTTACTAATTTAAGGTCAGCGTCCTTAATTGTACGTGCGTTCTTTACAAGTTCAAAAAATCTCAAAAAGAGTGAGTCCACAAGAGACTGCATAATCTCTAATTCTTTTTGCGTCTGTCCCCGAAGGGGTGAGCCAATATCTTTAAGCTCCCCGCTCTTAATACTCTCATTTACAAGTCCAAGTTTTTTCATAAAACCACTGGCGTCGACCTTAAAAACTATCACACCAACAGAGCCAGTGATGGTCGTTGGCATTGCGATAATTGTATCAGCACTGACTGCGATATAGTATCCGCCAGAGGTTGCAAGCCCCATTAGCATCGCAACAACGGGGATATTTTTTTTCTTCTTAAACTGCGTAATCTCGCGGTGGATTATATCTGTTGTTGCGACCTCCCCGCCAGGCGTATCAATTCTAAGAATTATTGCTTTTATATCTTCATCCTCAGAGGCAACCTTTAATTCCTCACGTATTCGAGCCGTCATAAGGACGCCTTCTTGCCTATCAAAAAAAGATTTCTTCTTTTGATTCTTAATAAATCCTGATATATCAATGACTAGGATTTTTGCGTCTGCGTCTCCGCTAATTACATTTTCGACAAGTGGTTGCGTCCTTGCTACCATATTAAGGTTAATGCAACCTGAAAAAAGAGAAGCGATAAAAGAAAGAAGCAAGACAAAAAAGAGTCGAAGAAAAATCTTTCTTGAAAAAAGGCCAGAGCTAAAAACATTTAAATGAGTTGAGTTGAAATTCATAAAAACTACGTGCCTCTAAATATAATGCCACGCATAAAAAAACGTGGCACTAAATTATAAATATTCTTCAAGATTAATTCGCTTAAAAATTCTAGACTCAAGTTCCCTCAGAATTTGATAAAAAACCAAAGAAAAAGGTAGAACCCCTCTAGGACATCTTTCCAAGTTTTGTTAGCAAATCCCCGACAGCCACTCGAACTATTGCACTAAAGTCCCACCCCTTGCCAAGCTTCTCTGCATACTCATCAGCAACTTCCTGGATAAGGTCTAGGTGCTCGGCCTCAAGCGTTACTGTTACCTCGCAAAAATCATCATGGCTATGACCACCGTCTTCTTGATTACTCATAATTCCCCTTTTCTTCTTTAAAGTCTTTAGACTATTCGTTCTTTAAGAGTGCGAGGCCTTCTCTGGCGTCTTTTACGAGCGGACTATTTGGATATTTTTTTACAAAATTAGAGAGAGTCTCAGTTGCCATGGCATTATTACCCTCACCTGCATAAACCATAGCTTCTGTCATATCTGCAACTTGAGCATCAGTAACCTCACTTGTCTTCCAGTACAGGCCGTCATCAACCTCACCTTCTGCACCCTTTACCCCTGCAACTGCGGTCTTGGTAGAACTCTTAGAAGTAGAAGAAAACATCTTAAGTTTGTGTGCAAAATTCTTCATCCACGAATTAAAACCACCAGCATCAGCAAGGCCAGCAAAAGTAAAGATTGAGACTGTAAGTATAGCTAGTATAAGTTTTTTCATTTTCTTCCTCCTTTTGATTTTGTATTATTTTTTAAGTTTAACAAACAAATCAGTATATGTGTCCTTCAAAGACGGGTCAACCTCAAGTGCCTTAGCAAAGGCTTTTTTTGCCGCATTCTTTGAGCCTTTCTTTAAGAGTGCACGCGAGATGTTAACTAAAATCCCCGTATCCTTTGGTGCAAGAGAGAGTGCCATACCATAATTTTTTACAGCCGAGATGGCGTCGTCTTTCAGCAAATAAACATTTCCAATATTATTTAAGATAACTGCATCGTAATCAACCTTAGGTATCTTTTCAAAAGTAGTAATGGCCTTATCAAGAAGTCCCTGTTTTGCATAAACCATGATTAAAGAACCAAGGCCAACTGAACCCACGGCCTCGTACTTTGTATCAAGAAAATCAGTACGACTCTTGATGAGGTTATCAAGTTCCCCAGGGAATGCATTATCTATATCAGACTTTGTAAGTTTCTCCGTAAAGGCGGCCTTCTTTAGATTTGGAGCCTTATATAATGTGCGTGCCAACTGAAGGTCTATAATCTTTAGATGGTCTTTTTCTTTTTTATAATTTGTGACTCCTTGCTTCCACGCAACTGTAAAGGACTTTCCAACAAGTGTAGTCTCGATTGGTATCCACACAGTACCGTCAAGGATAATGAAGTTTTCTTCAGGAAAACCAAGGGTAAATAATTTACTCTCTTCGACGCCAGTATCAAAGATCATATAGATATGGGCTGGTGCGTCAATTAGTTTTGTCTTTATACCAAGAGCCTCAAGAGCCGTAGCGTAAAGACTTGTCAGATCGTCACAGTCTCCAGACTTTCTTGAAAGCGTCTCCCTTGGAAATTGAACATAATCAATAACACCAGTTTGTCCAGAAACAACGCCGTAGGGGTTATTGGGATCCTCCATATAGTTAAGACCAAGCACGCCAAGGGCTCCAAAGACAGCCCTTGCCTTAACAATATTTTTTGGTAATTTTTTGGATTTATAACCTCTGGTTGCCATATCGGCAAATTTAACGATAACAGGATCTTTTGGGGTTATAAAAGAAGCAATCTTACCTTTATCATCCCAGACAAGTGCGTGTCTTTCATAGACATAGATTGGATGGGTCGTAGTAACGGTCTTCTTTTTCCCAAGTTCATAGTAAGTAACCTTTATCTCACTCTGTAAATGCGTATCATCGGTTAGGTCAACGATACGATCATTAAATATTACAGTTAGGTCTTTCTCAAGTGTTGTGCCTGCTGGGAGTTTTCCTATATTTATCTCAGTTGGAAAATCCACATAATCTTTTATTAAAAACTCTAGCTTAAGAGAGCCAAAAGGTTTTTGGGTATTATTACTAAATGTGACCTTACCAAAGGGGTTGATTGCATAATACTTATAGTTGCTAGAGAAGACCTCATCAGAGGTGACACTAACCTGCATCGGAGGAAGGCCACCAGCTGACCACTTGACTGTCTTCTCAAGAGCAGTAAGCGTAGATTTTAGTTTGGTATTTGTTTTTTTGTATAAAGCTCGAACTCCATTACTCTTAGCCTTTTTAAGATCCATCTGTACGGTAGAGGATTCCTTTGTAATTGACTTAACACTCTTGCCCGATACGCTATTGAAGATATTTAGAACAAGGGTTGTATTAATGTTCTTAAAATCCTCACTCAGGGCTGTAGCTTCTACAGATACTTCCTCTTGTATCTCAACGACAACGCCTGCGAGTTTTGCCTTATCACCGAGGCTGTAGAAATCTCCACGTCCGAGATCCTCAGTATCAAAACCCCACCGCCTGAGTTTCTTTAAGAGGGCAAGTCGATTAGCGTCCTTTCCCTGACGAGTTAAAACACCAACCGTTACCTTCTCCTTAGTTGCTGTGCTTGAGTCACTATTTGTTGCGACCTCTGCAACTGTGGTTTCATCGCCAGTAATATAAAGAGCCTCTGCGAGTGCGAGGGTATCGACAAAGGCAATACAGACCATACTCTTATCACCTTCCCAGACAATCTCACCGCCAAGGAAATAAGCACCCTTGTCAGTCAATACCTCGCTACTAAAGATACGTATTTGCTCTTTTGTTGGTTCAGAGACCAAGTTGTAGAAAGATTTTTTCAGTGCAATGGCCTCAGCTGATTTTGGAAAAAGCCCAAGACTTAGACCGTTGCTTCTTCGCTTTTTAACCTTAAAGACGTAAGGTGTGGCTTTTTTAAATTCTTTATTTAGCCCCTTAACACTTTTTCCACCGTAAATACTTGCACTCATTAAGAGGCTTGCAAGGTCGTCTCTACCTTCTATATAACGAAGTGCATCAGTTTTTTTACCAGCCTTTAAGGCCGCATATGCACGCACAGCCGAGTAAAGCTCTGCAAAATCAGAGTCTATTTTTACAAGTTTTACTACTCCGTTCTCAACCTTACTCCACTGACCCTTAAGAAGAGCCTTGGCAACATAAAGTTCCAGATCCTCAGCAGTAGGCTCACCATAAGAAAGTACTGGGAGCGTTAAGAAGAGTATACTTATAAGAAAAATAAAATTTTTAATTATTCTGCGCTGCATAAAAACAAACCTTTTCTTCTATATTTTTTTCTCTAAAAGAACAAACCCTACATTCCAGCCTTATCAACAACCAAGGTATAGATTAAGAGGTCTATCTCATCAGTATTTTGATTCTTTCTATCCTTAACAAAACGAGCTTTAATTAAACTTTTTAGTGCAAGGTCAAAACTCCCCTTACGCTCATATATTCTGGCCTCTTTTATAAATCTTTTCTCACTACCTGAGAAAAGTTTCTTTAGGTCTTTCCCAATTTGCTTGATAATAACACTTGTTGCCTTTCTAAGCATCGCAGAGTTGCTTGGGAGAGAAACTTCTTTTGAGGGAATAGAGAGGTCTCCAATTTCAATCCCCTCAGAGGATTCCCCTGTGACAGTCTCCTTTTTCTCCGCAACATTATTTAGAATCACATCACTCTTTGAGTTAGTAACACGGTAGGAGACCTCTGCCAAAACAGTCTTCTTGTGCTTTTGTGTTTCATAAGAGACTGTCTCATAGGTTGGTTCTTCTATAAACTTGGGAGGTTGCTTTCCCTTACGATTTCCAAGCCAATATGTGTAATCTGGGTTAGCTATCTTTCTGGAATCAACCTTAGCCCTCTTTGTCTTCCGACTCTTTCTAACACTTGAATCAACTTTAAAATCAACTACAGCACCTAAGACAAGGTAGTCAACCACAGCAAGTTTAGAGACACCACCACCGCCAGCACTTGCACCAACAAGACGCTCACGTACGATGTCAGCCATAGCCTCTCGCTCTAGAATCTTTATCTCACCTGCAAGCTCTTTATACATAAAATTCTGAAGTCTACTGGTTATAATAGCTCCAGCGTCTTTGTTGTATGTTGGAGAATTAAAGAGTTTCACACCAACATACTGCTCTGACTTTTTCTTGATCTGTCTATTTAGACTATTTCTAATCTTAGAGATATTCGTATAATCTGGTTGCATCTTATAGATAATATTTGCGGCCAAGTAGGCTCTACCCCAATTGCCATTCTCAGTTTGGGTAGTGATGACCTCGGCAAGTTCATTTAAGACCCTAGACATCTCTGTCTTTGGCAGGCGTATCTTTCGCCTTCCAGCCTTTGAGAGACTCTTGTAAAAGCCAATTCCTTTTACAAAGGACATACCAGCAGAGAGGTTAAGCCCTTCACTTAAAAGGTCTATGCCGTCATCAAAGTAGGTCTTTGCAAGAGATAACTTTACGCTGCGTATCTCTTTCTTTGTAGTATCCGTTACCTTATAGTCACTTGCAAGTTCAAAGATAGCAAGAGCCTCAGCCATCCTACCTTCTTCTTTAAGCTTACTTGCCTCTTCAACATGATAGCCGTAGGTGTCCTTTAATTTTGTCTTTGCAAGAAGTTTTTTTACGTCCTTATACTTTGGGGAGATGTAGTGGGCAATATCATAGCCTAAGTGAGCAGCCTTCCAGTCCCCGGCCTCAGCGGCTTTTTTTGCCGAGTCGTAGGACGACTTAACTGCAGTTGTTATGTACTCGTCCATCTCTTTATTAACCTTACTATCAAGATTACTTGCTCTGCGGTAGTGGTCAATTGCAAGTTTTTTATCCCCTGTCTTATCAGCCCTTACTGCGTCACTAAGGGCTTTATCCACAGCACGCTTTGTTGCCTTTTCTTCGCTCTTTAATTTTTTTGAGGTCTTTTGTACCTTTATTTTTTTATCAAGTGCCTGTATCTCGGCAAGTTTCCCCTTAAAGTTCTCTATCTCGGACAAAGAGATAGGCCTACTTGTATTTTTTATATTTGCGCGTAGGGTTGAAAAACGCTCCCCTGCAAAACGTGACTTAGCAATATTTAATTGTTTACAGTAAGATTCCTTTGGCTTTACCTCGCAAACACCTTTTAGGATACTGTAGGCATCAGAGTATCTTTTGGAGGTAACTGCGGCATCGTAATTTGCCCTGTATGGGGGGGGCGTACACCCAGCAAATAAAATAATAATTGTGAAGACAAAAAATAATCTCAAAAATTTTCCTTCAAAAAAACTCATCTTGAAGCTCCTCGTAGTAAAGTTTTAATAGTACTTGAGTAATTAATT
>JAGLUZ010000078.1 GCA_023134165.1 Deltaproteobacteria bacterium
TCTTTCTTCCATGCCCTATGTTTATTCATTATAGAAACGACCTCATCTGGGTCATCTGTTAGGGTTATTAGGTCAAGGTCTTTTTTGGAGATTGTTCCGTACTTGAGCATATTATTAGCCATAAAATCTAGGACTGGCTCCCAGTACTCACGACCAAAGATAATTAGTGGAAAAGGATATATCTTGTGTGTTTGAATAAGTGTTAGTGCTTCGAAGAATTCATCAAGAGTGCCAAAACCTCCCGGCATACAGACGTAGCCAATGGCGTATTTGACAAACATTACCTTTCTAACAAAGAAGTACCTAAAGTTTAAGGACTTATCTTGAAAACCATTTATCTCTTGCTCAAAAGGCAGGTGAATATTAAGACCAATTGAGGTTCCCTTATGCACTGATGCTCCTTTATTAGCGGCCTCCATAATTCCAGGGCCACCGCCTGTGATAATTGAATACCCATTATCAGAGAGTAGCCCTGATACCTCTACAGCTGATTTGTAGAATTCATTCTCTGGGTCAAAACGAGCAGAACCAAAGATACTCACTGCGTCTCCGATATCAGCAAGCTCCTCAAAGCCCTCGACAAACTCGCTCATTATCCTAAAAAGACGCCAAGTCTCTTTACCTTTCAGATCATCAATTGGCATGTTTTTTCCTTATCTCTTTAATTTTACTACCCTTTAGTGTAGCAATCAAGTAAAAAAATATTGTCGTTAAATACTCAATAAGTTTTGTAATGCATAGCTAAAGCTAAATTACTCCCACTCAATAGTACTTGGGGGTTTTGAGCTAATATCATAGACAACTCTATTTACGCCCTTTACTTCATTTATTATCCGAGAAGACATCTTTGCGAGTACGTCATACGGGAGTCTTACCCAGTCTGCGGTCATTGCGTCCACACTCTCAACTGCTCTAACGGCTACGGTAAATTCGTAGGTTCGTTCATCTCCCATAACACCAACTGTCTTTACCGGTAAGAGTACGGCAAAGGCCTGCCACATCTTTAGGTAAAGCCCGGCACTCTTTATCTCTTCAAGGACAATTGCATCGGCCTCTCTAAGCATCGCACACCTTGGTTCAGTAACCTCACCGATGATGCGTATGGCAAGGCCTGGCCCTGGGAAAGGATGACGCTCCAAGACCTCGTCTGAGATACCAAGCTCACGCCCAAGGGCGCGAACCTCATCTTTAAATAACTCACGAAGTGGTTCAACAAGTTTTAGGCGCATATTTTTAAGTAAACCGCCAACATTATGGTGGCTCTTAATCGTAGCTGAAGGCCCTTTAAATGATACGCTCTCAATAACATCTGGGTAGAGTGTACCTTGAGCTAAAAAACCAACGTCCTTTATCTTCTTTGCCTCAGCCTCAAAGACATGGATAAATTCATTACCAATAATCTTTCTCTTTTTCTCTGGATCAGTTACTTTTTTAAGTTTCTTTAAAAACCTACTTGAAGCGTCCACCATCGAGATATTCATCTTAAAGTTCTTTCGTAGTGTCTTATAGACCTTATCGCCCTCACCCTTGCGTAGCACCCCATTATCAACAAAGATACAGCTTAGCCTTCGACCAATGGCCTTATGCACAAGGACTGCGGCAACAGCAGAGTCCACCCCGCCGCTTATTCCGCAGACAACCTTCCCGTCTTTGCCGACCTTATCCTGAATCTCACTAGTAATGGTCTCAATAAAAGAGGCCATTGTCCAAGTCGGTTTTAGCTTGCATATCTTAAAGAGAAAGTTCCTTATAATCTTCTCACCCTTTTGGGTGTGAACAACTTCTGGGTGAAATTGAACGCCGTGAAAATTAAACTTATCACTCTTTACAGCGGCTATTACCCCGTTACTGCTCTTTGAGATGACCTTAAAACCAGAGGGGACTTTCTTTACGCAGTCTCCGTGGCTCATCCAAACATTTAGAGGTTTTTTTGTAAGTGTCGTAAAGAAAGGACTTGGGTTAGAGACTTTTATAGTAGCCGCTCCGTACTCGCGCGTCTTGCTTTTTTCTACAACTCCGCCGAGTAACTTAACTACAGCCTGAAGGCCGTAACATATTCCAAGAACAGGCACGCCAAGCTCAAAGATTCTTTTATCTACCTTTGGCGCACCCTTATCAAAGACACTGAAAGGACTACCTGAGAGGATTATCCCGCTTGCATTAAAATTTTCAATATCCTTAAACTTAATTGTACAGGGGTGAATTTCAGAATAAACCTTGGCCTCGCGAACACGGCGAGCAATGAGTTGGGTGTACTGAGAGCCAAAATCTAAGATTAATATTTTTTGAGAATGAATATCCATTTTTTTAATTACCACCTAGTCTACTTTATAGTTTGGAGCTTCTTTTGTAATCATCACGTCATGGACGTGGCTCTCTCGAAGCCCAGAAGAAGTTAGCCTTACGAACTTTGCTTTTTTGTGAAGCTCTTTTATTGTCTTTGACCCTGTGTACCCCATCCCTGCCTTTAGCCCGCCAATTAATTGATAAATACTTGAGGCAACGGGCCCCTTATGAGGGACACGCCCCTCGATACCTTCCGGAACAAGTTTTAGATCACTCTCCACATCATCTTGAAAGTACCTATCCTTGCTTCCCTTTTTCATGGCCTCTATTGAGCCCATTCCACGATAAAGTTTAAATGTACGCCCTTGGTAGAGTATTGTCTCTCCGGGGCTCTCATCAGTTCCAGCAAAGATTGCACCAAGCATGACCGAGCTTGCACCAGAGGCAAGAGCCTTTGTAATATCGCCAGAGAATTTAATCCCACCATCAGCGATAATTGGCACGCCTTTTTTCTTTGCTGCACTAACGGCCTCGGTTATGGCAGTAATCTGCGGCACCCCAATACCGGTAACTATTCTGGTCGTACAGATTGAGCCCGGCCCAACACCAACCTTAACAGCATCAACGCCAGCCTTTATAAGAGCCAGAGTCCCCTCTTTCGTTGCAACATTTCCTGCAATTAATTCGCATTTAAAATTTTTCTTTAACTCGGCGGCAGATTCAAGAACACCTTTGCTGTGACCGTGAGCCGTGTCGAGGATAATGCAATCTGCGCCAGCATCTAAAAGAGCAGAGACTCTTTCGTCTCGGTCAAAGGAAACACCAACGGCGGCACCCACTCGCAGGCGTCCAAAAGAATCTTTACACGAACTCGGGTACTTCTCACGCTTCTCAATATCAGTCATCGTGATAAGCCCCTTTAAACGTCCCTGCTTATCAACGATTGGAAGTTTCTCTATTCTGTGTTTATGAAGAAGTGCCTTTGCCTTTTCAATGGATATCCCAACAACTGCGGTAATCACATCTTTTGACATCACGGCTGAGACCTTACGCCCCGTGTTTTCTTCAAAACAAAGATCCCGATTAGTAACAATCCCAACAACAATATTATTTTTTACAACTGGAAACCCAGAGATATTTAATTTAGATTTTAAAGCAAGTGCGTCCGCAACTTTTTGATCAGGTGACAGGGTCATTGGATCTTTAATAACAACTGCCTCGTATTTTTTTACCTTATCAACCTCAGCGGCCTGTTCCTCTATTGTCATGTTTTTGTGGATTATCCCAATCCCGCCTTCTTGAGCAATAGTAATGGCCATCCTCGATTCTGTCACTGAATCCATGGCCGCACTTATGAGTGGAATATTGAGTCTAATTTTTTTTGTAAGATCTGTTGAGACGTCCACATCACGTGGCAAGTTCTTTGAAAATGCAGGCATCAGCAAGACGTCGTCAAATGTAAGACCCGTCATTATCTCTATTGACATTTAGCCACTCCTTTTTTAAAATTATTTTTTATATTTCTTGTACCTTGCCTATTCACCAGCCCTAGACTCCCACATCTGCTTAAGCATTACGCCCTCTAATAATCCCCCGTCACTTACCTTTAAATCATCAAAACAAAAAGAATCCATCACCTCAAGTACGATTGCTGTTCCTGCAATTATCAGGTCTTCACGCCCCTTCTCTAAGCCAACAACCTCAGAGCGTTCGGCTATGGTCATGGCACTAAGCCTGTCATAGATGTCGCTTATTTTTTTCTTGCTCAAGGTACACTTATTTATAAAATTTGGATTATATTCCTTAAGCCGCATAGATACAGAAGCGAGTGTTGTAATTGTTCCAGCCGTCCCCATAAGAAATACCCCAGCATCACTGCTTAGCTTTTCAGTATCAATACTACTATCCTTCATAAGGCTCTTTAGTTCACTTATATTCTTTGAGATATGCTCACGCATTGCACCAAGCTCTTCTGGGGTTGGCGGATCACTCTTTAAAAATTTCTCTGTCAGCTCAACAACACCAAGCTCCATAGACCAAGACTTCTCAATATCAAGACCCTTTGCGACTGAGAATTCAGTGCTCCCACCGCCAATATCAAAGATGAGGCGAGTAATGGAATTGTCCCAGCGGTCTTCTACAACAAACATCACACCAAAAAAAGTGAGCCCAGCTTCATCAACCCCATCTATAACTTCAATCTCAATACCTGTCTCTGCCTTAACACTTGCTATAAATTCACTGCCATTTTTTGCACGCCTAACAACACTTGTTGCAACAGCCGTTACTTTTTTAACGCCGTGGTCATTCATAATGGATTTAAAATCCCTTAACGCATCAAGGGAACGCTTAGCCGCATCCGGGCTAATACCAACCTCATCGGTATAACCACCACCAAGCCTTGTTATTACCCTTTTATAACCCTTAGGGTTTAAGCCTTGGCTAAATTTATCTTCCGTAGCAATGAGGAGCCTAAGGGTATTTGTACCAATATCAATAGAGGCAAATTTCATATTTTTTCCTTACTCTCCTTCTCTGTATGCGGCTGTGTATTTTATGTAATTCTCTGAGGAATGTGCAATTCTAGCGACCTCATCCTCAGTAAGCTCTCTCTTAACTCTAGCTGGTGAGCCGATGATAAGACTTCTGGGAGGCATTTTTTTATTCTCTGTAATAAGAGCCCCTGCACCAACGATTGAGTCCTCACCAATCTCAGCACCGTCTAGGATAATAGCTCCCATTCCAATAAGGCAACGGTCTTTTACGCTGCATCCGTGGAGTACGACGCTGTGACCAATTGTAACCTCACTTCCAACAAATAAGGGGTGGGTATTGTTTGTTACGTGAAGTACAGAGTTGTCTTGAATATTTGTTCGCTCTCCGATTCGGATATAATTAACATCACCTCGAATAACAGTATTAAACCAAATGCTAGAGTCTTGACCAATCTCAACGTCTCCGATAATAATTGCACCCATTGCAACGTAGACAGATTTATCAAGTTTTGGTAATTTTCCTTTAAAAGCTAGCTCTGTCACCGGCTCTTCCTCCAACTATAATAACCCTTAACATTTAAATTTATCAAAACCTGCGTCCTTATGCAACAGCATTAATCTACGAGTACCTGTATTACTTTAGGTCACGGAACTGAATCTTCAGTACTCGCTTTGTAGCACTCGTAACCTTTGCAAAATCAGAACGCCTGATACCCACGACCCAGAGAATATTCCCACTGCCAGACCCAGCCGTTAGGATTGGAATGAGTCTTCTATGAGACTTAGGGGTTTTTTCATCGATAAAAATGTCCTTGAGTTTTTTATGCCCATCAAGGCCAAAAGGACGGAGTTTGTCCCCTGGTAAGACACCTCGAACCCTAAGGGTAAGTTTTTTTGTCTTAGGAGCAAAGAACTCTAACTCGTCAAGATCAAAATGAGTAACAAATGGGTT
>JAGLUZ010000079.1 GCA_023134165.1 Deltaproteobacteria bacterium
GGTTTTAGCGACGTTCCAATCTTTGCCCCTGATCAGGATGAGAAGTTTTATGAAGAACTCGGCGGGGCTGTTAGCTCGGAGTTTCCAAAGCTTGGGTGGTGGGGTATTACTGCCATAGATTTACTTGAGAAAAAACTTAGAGAAGTTAGACCTTACGAGAAGAACGCAGGGGATACTGAAAAAGTTTACTGGAAATCTGTTACTAGTGTCTGCGACGCAATAAGGGATAAGAGATTCCCAGATAAAGAACTCCTTGGTGCAAAGGAGGCCTTTAATAGTATTGATGCTAATGAGTACGGCACCTTGCCTGTTGTTGGTCTCGTAGGTGAAATTTACGTCAGGTGTAACCGTTTCAGCAATGATGACCTTGTAAAGAACCTAGAGGCAAATGGGGCTGAGGTTCGCCTCCCACCATTTGCAGAGTGGATATACTATACAAACTTTGTCTCCAAGCGTAAGAACTGGAATAAGAGCAGTTACTCAAATTTCTTTAAGACATTTGTAAATGATTTTTTCCAGCACAAGTTTGAGAAAAAACTTGGTAATGTTTTTAATGGAGATCTTCGTAGTGGTCATGAGCCACGCATAAAAGAGATTCTAGAGCTTGCATCCCCTTATATTCATGATTCCTTTGAGGGTGAGGCAACACTTAGCGTTGGTAAGGTCATTGATTACATAAACGGCGGTGCTCACGGGATTGTAAATGTGATGCCATTTACGTGTATGCCTGGAACAATCGTAAACGGCGTTCTAAAGAAGGTAAAGGAAGATAATGATAATATTCCTTACCTTAATATGGTCTACGAAGGAATAGAGGATACAAATGCCAAGACACGCATCGAGGCCTTTGTGCATCAGGCTAAGGACTATAAGTCAAGGCGACCAAACAAAAAGGTTGTTGGTGCATAAAAGGGGCTGTTGGGGTAGATGGCTGACAAACAGGTGGTAGGAAGTAGAAGATGGCTGAGGGGGCTGGTAAAAAGGGGGGCTTTGAGATTTAAGAAGGGGCTTGGTAAAAGATAATCAACAACCTGTCTTTGCGAGCGAACGCAGAGAGCGTGGCAATCTCAGGATTACATAACGGGTTTTAAAAAAAGTGAGATGGTATTAGCATTTTATGATAGTAGAGGTGGCTATAGTTCTAGGTGTATTGGTGCTTGCTCTCATAGCGGGATTACTCCTTTGGATTGGCCTTGCAGTAAAGCGTGGTAGCAGTGATGACGGAGGCGAAGAGGAACGCTCGCTACTTGCCCTAAAGACAGAGGCCGACTCCATACGCCACGAATTAAATGACGTCATAACAAATAATATATCTCTTGTTAATGAGCAACTCTCTAGGGTTACTACTCAGGTCTCGGAGCAACTAAGCTCTGTTACAGGGCAACTCCAGACCTCCACTGGGCAGATAAATACGAGGATGGATAATGCGGCCCGCGTTGTTGGTGAGGTCAACAAAAGCCTTGGTGAACTTGGCAAGGCAACGGAGCGGGTCTTTGATGTTGGTAAGGATATTGCTGGGCTTCAAGAGATTTTAAAGGCTCCAAAACTAAGGGGCGAGCTTGGGGAGTTTTTCCTCGGCGACCTGCTCTCTCAGATTCTACCTACCTCTAATTTTACTCTACAATATTCCTTTAAGAATGGCACAAGGGTGGACGCCGTAATCCAGTTCAAGGATGGTCTTGTCCCTGTTGACTCTAAATTTCCTCTAGAAAATTTTCAAAAATTTTTAAAGGCTCCAACTGAAGAGGAAAAAAAGAAGGCAAAAAGAACCTTTGTATCAGATGTGAAAAAACGTATTGACGAGATAGCCGACAATTACATCCAGCCCGATGCTGGTACATTTAATTTTGCACTCATGTATATTCCGGCCGAGAATGTATATTATGAGACGATAATAAAGGACGAGGCCTTTGGTGATGATAAGCAAATTGCAGCCTACGCTTTCTCTAGGCGTGTTATCCCTGTCAGTCCAAATAGTTTTTATGCCTACCTCCAGACCATCTTACTTGGTCTAAAGGGTTTTGAGGTTAGCCTGAATGCAAGGCAGATATTAAAGCATCTTGACGGGTTAAAGGTTGATTTTGCAAAGTTCACCGCAGAGTTTGATGTCCTTGGTAAGCATGTTGGTAACACAAGAAATAAATTTGATGATGCACAGAAAAAACTCGACCGCTTCGGTGAAAAACTTGGAAGCACAGGCTCACTTGGTGATGGCGGTGAGGGTAGTGAACTCTCAGGCGGCGGAGAAAAACAAGGATCATTTTTAAGTTGAGGAGTTAATGGATAAAGAAAAATATAATATAGCAGTCGTAGGTGCAACCGGGATGGTTGGAAAAGAGATACTAAGTAT
Source organism: Deltaproteobacteria bacterium (assembly GCA_023134165.1). GTDB lineage: Bacteria > Desulfobacterota > GWC2-55-46 > GWC2-55-46 > DRQE01 > JAGLUZ01. The sequence goes on from JAGLUZ010000079.1 coordinate 2,351, forward strand.
CTTAGAGGAGCGAAAGTTTCCAGTTGGAGAGGTTCGCTTGCTCGCATCCGAGCGCAGTGCTGGAGAGAAGATAAGATTTAAGGGCAAAGATATTGTTGTCCGTGAACTTTCTAAGGAAGACTTTAAGGGAATTGATATTGGTCTATTCTCTCCCGGAGGAAGTGTCTCAAAGGTTCACGCTCCTCGTGCCGCAGAGGCTGGGTGCGTTGTAATCGATAATACTTCTTTTTTTCGTATGGACGAAGAAGTTCCGCTTGTTGTACCCGAGGTAAACCCAGAAGCAATCGGAGAGTACTCAAATAAAAATATCATAGCAAATCCAAATTGCTCTACAATTCAGATGGTGGTTGCACTAAAACCAATACATGATAATTTTACAATTAAGAGGGTTGTTGTCTCGACGTATCAGTCTGTCTCTGGGGCTGGGAAGGCTGCCATAGACGAGCTCTCAGCTCAGGTGCAAGATCTCTTTAATATGCGGGAGGTAAAGCCAAAGGTCTTTAACGAACCAATTGCCTTTAATTGTATCCCTCAGATAGACGTCTTTACGGAAAGCGGGGATACCAAGGAAGAGGTAAAGATGGTTAATGAGACAAAGAAAATTCTTGGTGACGACTCAGTAAAGTTAACTGCCACTGCTGTTAGGGTTCCTGTTTTTCTCTCCCACTCTGAGGCAATTAATATTGAGACCCTGCACCCAGTAAGCCCATCCTCTATTCGAGAGGTCTTAAAAGATGCTCCAGGGATTATCCTAACTGATAACCCAGCAGAGAATACCTATCCAACGGCTCTTAATGCCTCTGGTACGGACGGTGTCTACGTTGGTAGAATAAGGACAGATGAGACCGTTGAGCACGGAATAAATATGTGGATTGTCTCTGATAACATTAGAAAAGGTGCGGCCCTAAATGCCGTTCAAATTGCCGAGCTTCTTATTCGGGATTATATTTAATAGGGCAAGGTAGTTCATCAGTGCCTAGGAATATAAAACTCACCTTAGAGTATGACGGTACGAATTACTGCGGGTGGCAAATCCAAGTCGGGCTTAGAACCATCCAAGGCGAGATACGCGGTGTCCTTCGTGAATTAACAAATGAGAAGAACCTAACCTTAACAGGTGTTGGTAGAACAGACGCCGGTGTTCACGCCCTAAATTACGTTGCAAGTTTTAAGACAAACTCTGTAGTTTCCGTAGAGGGCATCTTGATGGGTTTAAACTCCATGCTCTCAAAGGATATTGCCGTAAAAAAAGTCAGTGAGGTTGCCCTTGATTTTGATGCACGCAGAAGTGCACTCTCAAAGACCTACCTCTACCGTCTCTATAAAAACAAGACAAGGTCGGCACTTTACCGAGACCGCGCGTGGCATTTCAAATGGGCTCTGGATGTTCCGCTTATGAAAAAAGGTGCAGAACTTTTCTTAGGCGAAAAAGACTTCTCCACGTTCTGTGCGACAGGCTCTAACTCAAAAACATTTATCAGGAATATAACCTCCTTTACAGTTGCCGATGTGGATGGTGGTTTTGTAGAGTTTGAGGTTCAGGGAAAATCCTTTCTCCGTCACATGGTTAGGATTATGGTCGGTACTCTTGTTCAACTTGGGCGGGGAAAGATATCACTTGCAGATGTAGAGAGAATAATTAAGGCCTGCGATAGAGAGAGTGCACCCTTTACAGCCCCCTCAAAGGGTCTTTTTTTAAAATCTGTAGAGTACTGAGTTGGTCTCACAAAATCAAAAAACATAAGTAAAATTATTTAAATCCTAACGGAGGATGGTTATGAAAAAAACTTTATTGGTTCTGGTTTTTGTTTTCTCTTTCCTAACAGGCGCTGCTTTGGCAAATGCAGGATTTGATTTAAATCTATCACTAAGTAGCGGAAAGCTAACGGACTTTCAATTATCTATTAGCAACCACTACCGAGTCTCTGAGGCTGAAATTGGTATCATTGCAGGACGTGGTATCTCTGGTGATGATACAGCCGTTGTCTTATTCTTGGCTGGTGCTGGAGGTGTTGCAAACTCGGCTATTATGGAACTTAGGCTTGGTGGGGCTTCGTGGATGGATATTGCTCTTAAATTTGGTGTTGGTGCAGATAAATTTTACGTACCATTTGATAGTAACCCAGGACCACCTTATGGTAAGGCTTACGGGTATTACAAAAATAAGCCAAAGAAAGAGTGGAAGAATATAAAACTCTCAGACTCTGATATCGTTGGACTCGTAAATATTAAATTCCTCTCAGAGCATCACGGCATTAGTGCTGGCGAGGTTGTGAGGATGAAGGAAAAAGGCAGTGGTTTCCCAGCTCTCGATGCTAGGATAAAAAAGGGGAAGGAGAAGTCTCATGGCAGTGACACACATTCTCCATACAACGAAGAAAAAAATAAGAGCAAGGGCGGACGTGGTAATGGAGGCCGAGGTCAAGGTCGTGGCCGTTAGAGTTATTTTATAAAACAACACAACATAAAGGAAAGGGCGGGGAGATGCAACGTACTTTTACAGAAGGAACAATACTCTTCATAAGCGTTCTAAAGTGGTTTTTGCTCGCATCATGCATTGGTATTATTGTTGGGTCTTCGACCTATCTTTTTTTAGAAATATTAAAGTACGCCTTTGCCGCCTCAACTAATACTCCGTATTATTTTCTCTTTCTTCCACTTGCGTTTTTCACAAGCTCTCTCATAATTAAATACATCTCAAAAGACGCTGGCGGTTACGGTACAGAGAAAATAATTGAGGCAGTACATAAAAATTCTGGAAAAATTAAGGCCTTTGTAGTTCCTGCAAAGCTATTAGCAACAATAATAACCCTTGCCGCTGGAGGCTCTGTTGGAAAGGTCGGACCAAGTGCGCAGATAGGGGCTGGTCTGTCAAGTATTTTTGCTGGCCTTTTTGGTTTTAGTGATACAGATAGAAAAAAACTTGTTATCTGCGGAATTAGTGCAGGTTTTGCCGCTGTCTTTGGTGCGCCAATTGCTGGGGCAATCTTTGGTATAGAGGTGCTCTTTGTAGGTGCTCTAATGTATGACGTCCTCTTGCCAAGCTTTGTTGCAGGCATCGTGGCCTTTCAAGTATCATCTTCTCTGGGTACAACCTATATTCATCATGCCGTTGATTTTGCACCTGTCTTTAGTGAGTCGTTCTTTATAATTGTTGCTATTTCAGGTATCTTCTTTGGTCTTTGCTCTTATTTGTTAATAGAAGCAATGAAGCGAGGGAAAAAATTTTCATCTTCAATAAAAATATGGCCGCCTTTTAAAGCATTAATCGGAGGGTGTATCTTAGTAGCACTTGTATTCTTATTCTCAACAGATTACCTGGGGCTTGGTGAAGAGACAATAAGGGGCGCACTTGCAGGTGAAGAAGTTGTCTGGTACGCTTTTTTGATGAAGATAGTTTTTACAGTAATCACCTTTAGTAGTGGTGGTACAGGCGGGGTAATAACCCCAATATTTTTTATTGGCGCAACTGCTGGGGCTGTCTTTGCTATGGTACTTGGCCTAAATATCGCAACCTTCTCGGCAATTGGTTTTGTGAGCTTGCTTGCTGGAGCCGTTAATACACCAATTACAGGGAGTATACTTGCCCTTGAATTTTTTGGCCCTGAGATTGGATCTTATGCGGCAGTGGCCTGTATCGTTAGCTTCTTAATAACAGGGCATAGAAGTATTTTTTCTTCTCAACTAGTGGCACTGAAAAAATCAGCTTCAATTGATCTTGAACTTGGTAAAGAGGTAGAGAATATAACTCCAATATTCAAGGAAAGAGGGAGGAGTGTTATGGAAGCCCTTCTTTGGGCTAGGGATAAAGTAAAGGTAAAGTACCCAGGCAAAAGTACAGGTGTTGCAGAAAAGAAAAAAGCTTTAGATAAAAAAAGTGGGAAAGAAAAATTGGAATAGAAAACTTTAAATCTTAAAAAAATAAAAACCAATGGAGTTTTGACAAATGCCTTTATATGAATACCAGTGTGATGGTTGTAAAAAAGTCTTTGAGGTTTCTCAAAAATTCTCAGATAAACCTCTTACAAAATGCGAGGAGTGTTCTGGAAAATTAGAGAAGCTTATGAGTTCCACGTCCTTTCAGTTAAAAGGTGGGGGGTGGTATCAGACCGAGTATGGTACAAAAAAAGAAAAGCCAAAGACAGAGAGCAAGAACAATAAAGATAAGAAGCAAAATTCAAAGACAGAGACAAAGACAGAATCAAAGATAAAACCAAAATCTGAGGCAAAGGTAAAGACAAAAACAAGTAGTTCTAAAAAAGAAAAAACTTAAAGATTTAGAAAATATTTATTTATTTTTTGAGCTTTAATTTAGTGAGGGTTTTGTGGAAGTAGAAAAATTAGCTGAGTCTTTGGCACGGAGAGCAGGTAAGCTCTTGAAGGATAACTTTGCAGGGGTTCGCTCTGTTGAGTTTAAAGGTGCTGTAGATATCGTAACTGAGATGGATAAGAAGGCAGAGGAGCTTATTGTCGGTGGGATACTTGAAAAATTTCCAGACCACGGCATACTTGCTGAAGAGGGGGGCGAGGTAATTGGCTCTGCTCCCTTTAGGTGGATAATTGATCCTCTGGACGGCACAACTAATTATTCCCACGGGTATCCTGTTTTTTGTGTCTCAATTGGTGTTGAGAAAAATGGTGAGATTATCTGCGGTGTTGTTTTTGATCCTATGCAGGATGAGTTTTTTTCTGCGTCTTTGGGTGGCGGAGCATTTTTAAACGGAAAAAAAATCTCTGTCTCAAGTACAGAGTCCTTAGATACCGCGCTCCTTGCAACTGGTTTTCCCTATGATATACGAACAAATAAGGATAACAATATTGATTGCTTTGCAAGGTTTGCTCTAAAGTCTCAGGCCTTAAGAAGGGCAGGTGCTGCGGCCTTGGATCTTGCAAATACCGCCGCTGGAAGGTTTGATGGTTTTTGGGAACTAAGGCTAAAGCCATGGGACGTTGCCGCTGGCGTCTTAATTGTAAGAGAAGCTGGAGGTAGTGTGACAGGCCTTTCAGGTGCAGAGTTTGAGATTGGTGACGGTAATATAGTTGCCTCAAATGGTCTAATTCACTTAGAGATGACCTCAGTAATTGAGGGATTTTAGGTTGGGAGGGAAGTGTGATAACTATCCTCATTAGGTTTTTAATTATAAGCGGCGGAATAGTTGGGCTTGCTTATTATTTGCCAGGCATCGAGGTCAGTGCCCCGGCCCCGGCCTTTATGGCCGCATTTGTATTGGGGTTATTAAATGTAACGATACGCCCTGTATTTATATTCTTTTCATTTCCGCTTCGAATCATAACGCTTGGGCTTTTTACGCTTGTCATAAACGGCACAATTCTTTATGTTGTTAGTCTGGTTGTTCCAGGCTTTGAGATTGAGGGCTTTTTGTTTGCCTTTATTGGAGCAATCATACTTAGTTTGCTCAGTGCTATAGTAAATGAATTTGTTGGTAAAAAAGTCAGAAAACCTAAGCGTAGTCGTGCTAGAGTTGAGTACGAAGAATATGAAGATGAAGATGACTATGACTATTATGAGTCTGACGACGACGAAGAGGATTGTGACGAATGTGGTAAGATACCAAGAGACAGGTAATCTTAAGATAAATAGGTCAAAGTCCGATTTTTTGGTTTGACATTTGAAATACTTTTATGCTATAAAAACAGATTGATTGTTGATGTATATTAAACTTATTTAAGGCAATCAAGAGATTTACGAGCCGCTAGCTCATCCGGTAGAGCATCTGCCTTTTAAGCAGGTGGTACGGGGTTCAAGTCCCCGGCGGCTCACCACTAGTGAGCTGGTTTAAGAAAGGGGCGTATATGTTCCGTAAATAAACCGGATTATAATAAAGTTTGTATTCACTAAGCTTGTCCCCATCGTCTAGCCTGGCCAAGGACACCGCCCTTTCACGGCGGCGACCGGGG
>JAGLUZ010000008.1 GCA_023134165.1 Deltaproteobacteria bacterium
TGCAGGACTGTGCCTCAACTTGTTTGATAAAGGCCTTTAGGATTTTTGAGGCCGAGCGAGTGTTGCCTCGTGCGATGGCGGCCTTTGCATTATCGAGTTTTTGGTCTAGGGCTTGGATGATGCCGTCGCCACCTTCCTCCTTAATCCAGCCAAGATCTTGAGCTTGGTGCTTTAAATCAATTAGATGGTCAATAAAGTCCGTGGCATTGAACTTCTCTGGTAACTTACCCGGACCGACGGTTTTTTTGATGACCGAGTTTTTTAGCTTCTCTTTATATTGCTCCTTGAGTTTAACGAATATTTTTTCGAAAGAAGCATCAATCTCAATCGTATCTGAATCACCTGGTCCAGAAAATCTTTTACTGTAACCTGCAAAACTACACTTCACAATATCGGGAAGGCCTTTACTCTTAAAGGAAAGCCCTCTGGCAGTTTGTCCAGGTTGCAGGCCAAGAGTCAACTCCCCACCAATATTTGACCACACCCATGCATCATCTCTCTGAAAATATCGAGTTGCGTACCAGTCCTCTACAGGAGAAGGGGTTTTTACATCAAATATTGGCTCATGATGTTTAACGACTATACGTTTCATCGCTTGAAGGGAATTTTTTCCATTTGTTACTTCGTAATTATAGTTAAAATTCTCTCCGTTCACTTCATATTCTATGCTAGTCTTAATAGTAGGCTTAACCTTGTTTGCTGGTTCATAAATCGATGTTTGTTTGCCATAATCAGGATCAAACCATTCAAAATATAACCAGCCATTCTGCTCATCATAATAGCCTGTAACAGGTTCGTTCTCCGCCCATGTTGTAGTTGCAAAAGAAATCGTAAAGATCCATAATAACAATATCTGTACGCAAATTTTTATCTTCATAAATTTTTCTCCTTTTTAGGAGGATTACAGATTTTCCAGCAGATACTCTGCGTTGTATTTTAGCAAAGCGTAGGCCTCTGGGGAGAGGTGTTTTTTAGCCTTACAATTATCATGCGTTTTGCAGGACTGTGCCTCAACTTGTTTTATAAAGGCCTTTAGGATTTTGGTGGCTGAGCGAGTGTTGCCTCGTGCGATTGCGGCCTTTGCGTTATCGAGTTTTTGGTCTAGGGCTTGGATGATGCCGTCGCCACCTTCTGCTTTTATCCAGCCAAGGTCTTGGGCTTGGTGCTTTAAATCAATTAGATGGTCAATAAAGTCCGTGGCATTGAACTTCTCTGGTAACTTACCCGGACCAACAGTTTTTTTGCGTACTGTTTTAAATTTATCTTTATAGTTTTCTTTAAATTTAAGGTACGCTCTTTCAAAGGAATCATCAATTTCTATAGGGTCAGAATCTCCAGGGCCTGAGTATCTAACTCGCCGTTTGCCAAAGAAAATCGACTTGACTATAGTTGGTATACCCTTAGACTTAAATGAAAAACCACTTTCTGTTTCTCCAGGTGGGATTCCAACAACTGTTCCATCTGTTTTGCTCCAACGCCAGACATCTTTGCCTCTATATTGTCCCATATACCAATCTTTTTTTGGTGAGGGTGTCTTTGCATCATAAACCTCTGATTCAAAAGATATTTGTACTATTTGAACAGGTTGTAATGCTCCTTCTTGGTTAGATACTTGATAGTTATAAACATAGGTCTTGTTATCGTTTTGAAGTTCTACTTTAGCATTGATAATTGGCTTAACCTTGTTTCCTTTATCCAATATTGAGGACTGCTTGCCAAGGTCTGGGTCAGTCCATTCAAAGACAAACCAGTCGTTCTGTTCGTCATAATAACTATGAACAGGCTCGGTTTCAGCAAGTGTATTAGTAATACCTGTTGCCCAAATAAAGAATAGTGCTAAAATAGTTATATATGTTTTTGTCTTCATTTTTCTACCTCCTTTTTAGGAGCTTTACAGATTTTCCAGCAAATACTCTGCGTTGTATTTTAGCAGAGCGTAGGCCTCTGGTGAGAGGTGTTTGCCTTTTTTGCAATCATCATGCGTTTTGCAGGACTGTGCCTCAACTTGTTTTATAAAGGCCTTTAGGATTTTGGTGGCTGAGCGAGTGTTGCCTCGTGCGATTGCGGCCTTTGCATTATTGAGTTTTTGATCTAGGGCTTGGATGATACCGTCGCCACCTTCCGCTTTTATCCAGCCGAGTTCTTGGGCTTGGTGCTTTAAATCAATTAGATGGTCAATAAAGTCCGTGGCGTTGAACTTCTCTGGTAGCTTACCCGGACCGATGGTTTTTGCGGTCTTTGTTTTTAGTTTGTCTTTATACTTTTCTTTAAGAGCTACAAAGACTTTCTCAAAAGATTCCTCTTGCTCCCAAGATAAACCGCCACCTGAAAACCTTGCCCTTCTCTCACCAACAAAAGCAACTACTACAATACCCGGAAGTCCTTTTGAGTTAAATGAAAAACCACTCTCTGTCTCTCCAGCAGGAATACCAAAAGGTTCATCATTTGTTTTTGACCAACTCCATTCACCCCTATCATCAAATCTTGGAGGATTCCTATACATATCACTATACCAGGCTTTAGATGGCATTTTAACGTCATAAATCGGCATAAAATAATCAATAACCATACTATATAGCAATTGCACTGCACCTTCTTGATTTGATAATTCGTAATTATAAGTATATGTTTTCTTGCTTTCATCAAACTCTATGATTGCATTTAAAATTGGTTTTACTTTGTTCTCTTTATCGAAGATAGTAGACATCTTGCCAAGTTCAGAGTCTGTCCATTCAAAGACAAACCAGTCATTTTGTTCATCATAGTAGCCTGTCACTAGTTCATTTTGTGCAAAAACGTTGGTAGATAGGAATAAACAGCCAAATAAAATACATACTATGGTTTGATTAAATTTTCTTGTCATCATTTTTTCTCCTTTAATATGTCTGAACATATATTTGAATGCTTCGCTCTGTATGGCCAAAAGTATATATGGTAATGTTCGTAAACTGTACCCACTTTTTCAAGGTCAGGATAACCATGGTTCCTGCAAACAATTTCCTCAAACATTCTCCTGTTTTTCTTTTTTTTCACACCATTCCCAAACTTATCTCCATGTATCTTAGACCTTATATCTAAATCCGTACCTATTCTATGGTATGTATGTTTATTTCCTAGGCTTCCCCAGTTGCTATATATACTATAAGCCCCGCCCCACGGCAGGCTCCCATCTGTTAAGACAATCCTGTTATCCTTTGGAAAGGCCGAACGATATTGTACGGCTATCCTCTCAAAGAAAGGTTTTATCCATTTGTTCATTGAATAACAATCTCCGTGATAGTTTGTACTGCAATTTACCGTTTCGACCCCTGCCTGTTTTAATACATAAGTATCCGTCTCTCTTTCGAGGGAAACCAAATACGGCACCATCACACGCATCTTTTGTTCTGAAGTATAGTCTTCTTTTGCCACCTTGGCAACGATAGTCTCAACGCCAGAGACCTCACCACTGACATATTTAATTTTTTTCGGCCCGACCTCTGAACCAGTAAATGTTACCTTTTTATTTGACAATTTACCAACTAGTCTATTTGAACTATGATTATGCCCTCCATTAGAACTAGTATCATTATCGTCTGGTGGTTTTACCTCCAACTCAATCTCACACCCATTAGGTGGTGCAGGTTTTGTTAATTCAAGTTCTAAAGTCGAGGTATTATATTTATCAAAAACAGCGTATCTTGTCTTTGAAGGATAAACCGTATTAGATGACCCCTCCTCAAAACTCAACCGCACCTCACAACACCCCTCATCCACTTTGTTATCAGCGTCGCAGTTATTGTTTTTTCCGTCGCAGGTTTCCTCGGCATCGGGGTTGGTTTTATCATCGGTGTCATCACAGTCCCCGCTTGTTTCCTCCAGCTCGTCTGCGGATTTATAACCGTATGGTCGCTCGCAGGCAAGGGCTGTCTCACCACTGGAGTGGCCATCACCACATAAGCTCCAACTTTATTTCCAAGGGTTAGCTTATTGTCTGTCTCACCACTTGAGTGGCCGTCACCATCTGCGTCAGCATACCAAATAAAAAACCTCTCCCCTACTATAATATCAGGGGAGAGGACTAAGGTGAGGGGTATTTCATAAAGATTTTTTTTTACAGGTTATCCAGCAGATACTCTGCGTTGTATTTTAAAAGTGCGTAGGCCTCTGGAGACAGGTGTTTTTTAGCCTTACAATCATCATGCGTTTTGCAGGACTGTGCCTCAACTTGTTTGATAAAGGCCTTTAAAATTTTTGAGGCCGAGCGAGTGTTGCCTTTTGCGATGGCGGCCTTTGCGTTATCGAGTTTTTGATCAAGGGCTTGGATGATGCCATCGCCACCTTTCGCTTTTATCCAGCCGAGTTCTTGGGCTTGGTGCTTTAAATCAATTAAATGATTGATGAAGTCCGTGGCGTTGAAGACCAAAGGCGGAGCAACGGGGCCGATGGTTTTGGTATTGAAAGCAACGCTTTTATAAATTTTGTCCAGATACTCCCACCCATTTTCAATATAGTAATCAATATCTTCTTCTGGTAAATCTTTCTCATCAAATATAAAGTCAGGCTCTAATATGGCATCTCTAATCCCAGGTATGCCGTAAGAGGTTATGATTAGTCCCTCTAAGGAACCGCCTGGTAAAATCTGAGTATTTTCTAAACTTCCATATATAACAAAACCAATATCGTCTTTACTAAAGCCTAATCCACATGTCCAGCTTTTAGGGGCATTTATACCAACTGCTGTAATTTTTATCTTTGTTTTTTTTAAAAAATAACGACTGCATTCTTCCCCATTTACCAACCCCTCCCAACTTAATACTTTACCGCTTGAATTATTCGGTATATATACACGAAGTCTCCTTAATTCACTTTTGTTTTCCTTTGGGTTTATCAATGTATAATTATACTCATAAACCTCACTTACTCTATCAAAAAAAACATTTGCGTCAACGATATAATCCTCCTGCTCTGGGATATTCCCAGCATAGGAATGTGTCGTAAAGATTATGACTAAGAACAAAAATATATACTTTTTCATCTCTTCCTCCTAATATGGATATTCACAATGTATTGACGCTTCTCTCACAAGATACCCGTCACCGTATGCAACACATAAATCACCTACATATTTTTTATCCACCTTTATAAATCCTTTATAAGTATCTCCATTACTGTGTTTACATTCTTTGCTTGCATTGTATGGGCTAGTTAATGCACATTGATCTATATCTACACTCGTTCCTTTTCTATGCTTGTAATGTGCTTTTGTATTCCAATCTCCCTTATAGTCAAACATTCCGCCCCAGATAAGGCTCAAATCATTTATGCCCAAAGTAGCTTTAAATTTTTCATTAAACTCCGCCGCTAAACGATAGATATACACTCTTGTATACTGCGTACCATAGTGGTGTACAGGATGAATACCTCTAAAACCCGTCTGACGATAGTATATACTAGACATTAACGGACTCAATCCGAGAACCCTCGTTACCAGCTTGGCCTCAGAGACTGTATTAGACTCTTCAAACGACGCCTTTATTGTTTCAATTCCAGAGACTTCTGAACTCTTAAATTTTACCACCTTCGGCCCTATTTCGTCTTTTTTAAATTCAACTTTTGAGACTTCACTTCCAGTCGAAGATAAAATTTTACCCGTATGATTACTACGCCCATTATAGTGATTATGCCCTCCTGAACTCATTTCATCTGTTGGTGGTTTCACCTTTAAGCTTACAACACACCCTGAAGGAGGTGCTGGTTTAAAAAGTTTTATCGAAACATCTGCAGTTGTATTACCCCCTGTTTTTTTTGGCCAAATATCAAATGTCAACACCTCAACCCTTCCCTCACAGCACCCCTCATCCACTTTTTTATCAGCATCACAGTTATTATCTTTTCCGTCGCAGGTTTCCTCGGCACCGGGGTTGGTTTTGTCATCTGTGTCATCGCAGTCCCCGCTTGTTTCCTCCAACTCGTCAGCGGATTTATACCCGTATGGTCGCTCGCAAGCAAGGGCTGTCTCACCACTTGAGTGGCCGTCATTATCTGCGTCAGCATACCAAAGTGTTGCCTCACCAATCTCTGCGTCTGTGTCATCACAGTCAGTACCCTCGGTGCAGTTGGTTTCGTCAAGGGCAAAAAAACCATCTTCGTCAGCGTCATCACAACTTTCTGTTGGATCCTCGCACCCCTCCTCATCAATATACCCATTACAGTTATCATCAATATTATTACCACAGATTTCAGGAACCTCTGTGCTTGCTAATGAACCATCACAGCTACTAGCACAAGAGATCAAATCACCCGTTACAGAGTCGATGCAGTCTGCAACATTAGTAAAGGTTACCTTAGGTTTTTTTTGATAGCACGTTGTCTCATAATCCTTAGAATTTACTGGCCACACGGTTCCAATATAATTAGGACATCCGTCGGAAGAGTCCATTACTTTTTCATTAGTTCTATAAGGAAGTCTAGTACTACCATCGCAGTATTTCTCTTCAACATAAACACCAAATACAAAAAGTGGTCCAACATAAGCCCAATGTGCTACATAATCCTCACCACACTCAGTAACAGATGTCCCAAAAGGAGGAAGAGGAATCTTTTCTTCATATACAAAAGAGATCTCATACTGATACGTTTTATCTGGTATAAAACACCTTCGGATTACATTATAATAATCATTAACCCCATCATACTCCACAATATAAGTACAACCCTCAGGAAGCGAACTACTGGCCTCTATCCAGTCAGTTACGTCTTGATAAGTATAGGCATCAGAATTTTTTGGAAAAGAAAGAACAAAGAGAAAAGAAAACAGGATTAGAAAAATACTAAAGGTGCGAGACGTGGCACTAGCCTTAGATGCATTCACGGAAAACCTCCTCAAGGTTGGTTAAAAGAAACACTAGATTTTTATAAACTTAAATAAAATACCGAAACAAGTACCTTTAATTTTCAATAAAGTTATAACTATTTACTTTCCTAATAATTCTACCCAAAAGGGCAGGGCTTGTCAATAGTCATCGTTGAATTGTTTTAAACCCTTTAAGTTTATTTTTAACAACCATGGTCTTTTAAAGTAGATTTTTCATTTATTAAAGCACTTTAAATTCTGTATAAAAGAATTTTTTATTCTAAAACAAAAAAAAGAGGCTACGCAAAATTGCGTAACCTCTTTAAATATAATTGCAAGCAAAACCCTTGGATAATTACCCAGGAGTTTGCCGACCTTGTTTGGTAGCGGGGAGAGGATTTGAAC
>JAGLUZ010000080.1 GCA_023134165.1 Deltaproteobacteria bacterium
AAATTCAAAGAGATAAACGAGGCCTACAGCGTCCTCAAAGACCCGCAAAAACGCGCTCGTTACGACCAAGTTGGTTTTGCTGGAGCTGGGACGGGTATGCCAGAGGGCGGCTTTGGAAATGACTTTGGCGACTTCTTTGGTGATATTTTCTCTGATATTTTTGGAGCTCAAGGCGGTGGTGGTCGAGGACAAGGCCGAGGGCGACCTCCTCAAAGGGGTCAAGACCTACGCTACGACATGGACATAACCTTTGAGGAAGCAGCCTTTGGCACATCAAAGACCGTAACAATTCCGAGAGTCTTTTTCTGTGATGACTGCGAGGGCAGTGGCGCAAGCTCCGGAAGTGGTGCCGAGACCTGTGGTGATTGCCACGGTGCAGGACAAGTCAACTTCACTCAAGGATTTTTCAGTGTTGCCAGAACCTGTCCAAAATGCCGAGGCAACGGTAAAGTCATAAAAGACCCTTGCAGTACCTGCTCTGGCGTTGGAAGAATTAGAAAATCAAGAGAGATTAGCATAAATATCCCAGAAGGTGTTGATACAGGCTCTAGGCTCCGCCTAACAGGAGAAGGTGATTTTGGCGAAAAAGGCGCACCTCCTGGAGATCTCTACATTGTTCTAGAGGTTGCTCCGCACCCAATATTTATTAGAGAAGAGGACGACCTAATCTGTGAAGTGCCGATGGGTTTCCCTGAAGCTACACTCGGGGCAGAAATAGAGGTACCAACCCTTGAGGGTACCGTTAAACTAAAGGTTCCTCCAGGCACACAAACTGGAAAGGTCTTTACATTAAAACACAAAGGGCTTGCCTCTTTAAATAGAAACCGCCGTGGGGACCAACACGTTATATTAAAACTTGAGACCCCGGTTAAACTCTCTAAAAAACAGAAAGAACTTTTACGTGAATTCTCAGGGCTTGCTGGTGACGGAACCCTGCCAGGAAAAAAAAGCTTTCTCGACAAAGTAAAGGAGCTCTTTGAATAAAAAAATGTGTTCTAAAAAGACTATAGTTACTTTAAATTCAACCCCAAAGAGGTTTAGGTTTTTATTACTACCATCCCTCTTCCTCTTATTCTTTGCTTTCTCCCTCGTTCTAACTCTCCCCTCTGAGTCCTACGGTGAGAACAGAACGTACTTTGAGGAGCGTGAGGCAAGAAACTCACTTTGGCGAATATTTGAATCAATTGAGCTTCAGGGAACTACCAAAGCAAACCTAACCTTGCTTGAGGACTTTACACGGGAATATCCAAAGGCCACCATGACTGACGAAGCCCTCCTCAAGCTTGGCGAACTCTATATGGAGGAAGGTGACTTTGGTAAAGCAAGTGCGTCCTTTGAACGCCTTTTAGGTGCCTTCCCTGCCTCCCCTCATAAAGGTAGCGCTCTTTACGGGCTTGGGTACTCACGCTACCGCTCAGGCAAGATAAAAGAAGCACAGAGTGCACTTGAAGCTGTCCTTGCGATTCCAAACTCAACAACAATTGAAACAGTTAAGGCTACAGTAATACTAAATAACATCACCTCTGTTGCACCCTCCATTCAGGCCGCCTCTGGTGATTTTTCAATCGGGGTAATACTCCCGCTTAAAGGGCCTTATGCTCGCTTTGGTGAGGATGCACTAAGAGGGATACTTTTAGCCGCAGAGGTCTTTGAGCGTAGTGATAAGGTTAAAACAGATATCGTTGTCGAGGCAATAGACCCAACTGAGGATAATTTTGATGAAGCAGTGGACTCACTCTACAAAAATAAAAAAGTTCTCGGCGTAATTGGGCCGCTCCTAACGAGAACCTCCCCTGTGGTTGCAAAACTTGCCGAGCGCAAAAACATTCCAATAATCGTACTCTCCAGAAAAGCTGGCATCCCAGAGATTGGCGACCATGTTTTTAGAAGTTTTCTAACCTCACAGATGCAAGGTACAAGGCTTGCTACTATTGCCGCGGTGGATATGAATATTAGGAATTTTTCAATACTACATCCAAATAACAACTACGGAAAGGAGCTTGCAAAAGCATTTACTGAAGAGGTCATTGCTCGCGGTGGCACTATTGTACGCCGCGTAGTTTATGAGCCAGGGCAAAGAGACTTTGGGAAGGAATTACAAGAGGCCTTTGACTTACAACTTGAAGAACATATGGTTGGACGTAGAAAGGTTCGCGAGTACACACCTGGAGTGCAAGTTGAAGCACTCTTTATCCCAGACTATTATGATACAATCACCCAGATTGCACCCCACCTTGAGTTCTACAATATTGAGAATATACAACTCTTTGGTGCTAATGGCTGGAACTCTCCAAAACTTACAGAATTTGATCCAAAGCACGTTGAAGGGGCAATCTTTGTAGATACTTTTTTCTCTGAGAGTAAAAGAATAGAAACAAGAGAATTTATAAAGAGATTTAAAAAAACATACGGATACGCACCTAGTACAATAGAGGCCGAGGCCTACGACGCTACAATGGCTCTAATCAGAGCGGTAAATCAGAGCGAGGAACTTAGTCGTAAAGGCATTAGAAAATCACTAATAAACACAGCTTTTACTAGGGGTGCAACAGGTCCACTTTCTTTCAATGAAGACGGTGAGGCAGTAAAAGACCTCTTTATCTTACAAGTAAAGAAAGGTAAGATAAAAGAGATATCAACAGACGGCCTTCCAAGGTGGGAGTACGACGACCCTGAAGTTGAGGTAGAAGGCTCTGAGGATTAATAACACCTTGAACTTCAAAAGTTAATCCTTTGATTTAGCTCACCTTAATTTACTAAAAAGTTGCAAAAAACACTTTTTTTATTGTATTATATTGATATGGTAACTACAAAATTAGAATATTTTAGAGACATCCTAAACAGTCAACTAGACGTGCTTTTAAGTGGCGTTGAAAAAACCGTTAGCACTATGGTCAGCGGTGATGACACACCAGAGGATGATAATTTTCCAGACCCAACTGACAGAGCTTCCCTAGAGACTGATAGAAACTTTACACTCAGGGTCAAGGACAGAGAGCGCAAACTTGTTGTAAAAGTAAAGCAAGCTCTAAGTCGCATAGAAGACGGAACCTACGGAATTTGTGATATTTGCGAGGAAGAGATATCAGAGAAAAGACTTGAAGCTCGTCCAGTTACCACCTCTTGTATTGAATGCAAGACAGAAGAAGAGGCCGAGGAAAAACAAAGAGGTTAGGTTCAACTACCGTATTTTCATCTAAGATTCAACCCGCCTTAGAACAAAGCACACTCCTTGACTAATACAATATTTTAAAATAAAAAAAGTCTGGAGAGAATTATGCCAGAGCTTAGAAAAGACCCAATAATTGGTCGATGGATTATAATCTCAACTGAGAGAGGAATGCGTCCAGCTGATTTTATCGTAACGCCACCTCGTACAAAGGGCGGGTTTTGCCCTTTTTGTCCAGGCAACGAGGCAAGCACCCCGGATGAGATTACTGCCTACAGAAATAACGATAGCAAACCAAATACCAAAGGATGGCACGTTCGTGTTGTTCCAAATAAATTTCCTGCCCTAAAGGTTGAGTGCCAACTCGACAGAACTGGGGACGGGGTCTATGACAAGATGCAGGGCGTTGGAGCTCATGAGGTAATAATCGAGAGCCCTGATCACAATGAAACTCTTGGAACTATTAGCACCAAACAATTTGAAGAGGTTTTATGGGCATACCGAGACAGAATAATTGACCTAAAAAAAGACGAGCGTCTTCGTTATATTTTAATATTTAAGAACCACGGTGAGGCCGCAGGCGCCTCCCTTGAGCACCCCCACTCTCAATTAATTGCCCTGCCCATCATCCCAAAACGCGTTGGAGAAGAATTAAGCGGTTCTTTAGAGTATTACAAATTCAAAGAAAGATGCATTTTTTGCGATATAATCAGGCAGGAGAAAAACCAACAAGAACGTATAGTTACAGAGAATAAAGACTTTATTGCCATAACCCCTTATGCACCAAAGGCTCCCTTTGAGGTCTGGATTCTACCAAAAGTTCATGAATCTAATTTTGAAAACTCACAAAAACATATCTACGAAAACCTAAGCACCATCTTTACTGATATAATAAAACGAATGAACCAAGTGTTAAACAACCCGCCTTATAATTATATACTCCACTCAGCCCCGGTGCGTAACGGCGAGATGCTAAACCACTTTCACTGGCATTTTGAGATAATGCCAACGCTTACAAAAACAGCTGGTTTTGAGTGGGGCTCTGGTTTCTACATTAACCCAACGCCTCCAGAAGAGGCCGCAACTTTCTTAAGAAACGTAAAAATATAACCAAAAACTTAGTCTATGAGGGTCTTGTTCTTCTTGATTTAAGTGCTGGTAAAAAGCCTTATTCCTTACTTGAAGATTCTGGTGAATATGATTTACTCCTTTTCCGTGATGCAATAAGAAGCTAAAACTCACTGTATGAAATATAAAAAGAGGGTGAAAAAGATGCATTTCTTGGCCAGTTTTTAATAAAAACACGTAAAAATGCAAAAATAATGCAAAACACAGTGTCTTACTAGCCTTTCCTCTAAAGCGTGGTAAAATATATTATAGAGTTTTAGTTTTAATCTTTAGGAAAATATTTAAATTGGATAATACGAAAACAAAACCACCGCAAACTAAAACCGTAGACTACATTACTCGTGAGACTTGAAGACTTGAGCAGCTCATTACTGAAATAATTGAATACGCAGATGATAGAGATCTTGTCCTTACCAAGAGAGACTTAAATCAACTCATAAAAAAAGACTCTCTACTACTTTGCGATTCAAGTTAATGGGTGCAATATTAATGTTGTACAAAAACTCAGTCCAAATTTACTTCCAATTTTTTATAACATTAAACAGGTAAAAATTGCCTTTGACAATCTCATAGCCAATGCGATACAGTCGATGAATATAGAGGCAGGCACACATCAAAAATCAGTAAAAACAGAACCTCCACTCTAAGGGATATATAACTTAAATTCAAGGTGTTACTATGGCAGAGAAAAAAATTCTCATAGTTGACGACGAAGAAGGAATACGACTTCTCTACAAAGAAGAGCTAGAGGAAGAAGGCTACGCTGTGGAACTTGCGGCCTCAGGAGAAGAAGCCCTTAAGGCACTTAAAAAAGAACACGTAGATTTAGTCCTCCTTGATATAAAGATGCCTGGGATGGACGGCGTAGAAGTTTTGCGCCGCGTAAAAGAAAAGTGGAAAGATATGCCAGTTGTTTTATGCACTGCATACCCTCACTACAAACAAGATTTTGGCACCTGGGCTTCAGACGCATACATCGTGAAAAGCTCAAACCTAAAAGAGCTAAAAGACACAGTCAGCAAGATACTCAAGAAAGCGTCCTAGTTCTAGAAAATCCAACTTGAATTACTTTGGGGGGGTTAGCTCAGTTGGGAGAGCAGCTGGTTCGCAATCAGCAGGCCGTCGGTTCGATCCCGATACCCTCCACCAATTAACCTCCCAAAAATTATAGGTTTTTTCCTTTTAAAATCAATCAAAATAGAGTAGTACTCATTAGTAAACATAACTGACACCTTCGATCATATCTCCTCAAAAATCAAGGACTTACGTAATTAATGGTATATAGCTGTGGTCACCTAGGACTTACGTACCTTAATTTTGTTTTTATTTTTAAAAAATAACTACGGAGGCATTTTGATGAAAAAAATTATATTCGCTGTTACCTTAAGTATCTTTATACTTTGCTCAAATTCAACTGCTAAGGATAATAATAATAATTTAAAAAAAAATAAAGAAAAAGCAATAGCCACAGCTATGGAGATAACCTCTCTTCGTAGCACCCTTGCTAGAGAATCAGTCTTAAATAATACTAAGATTACAGGCAAAACCTTTAAGGCCGTCTGCGGTAAAGTCGGCAAAAGAGTAAAAGCCATTTCAAAAGAGGAGGGCTTTAAGATTCGTCACGCTGCAATAAAAAACCGAAACCCAGCAAATGCCGCAACAACAGGTGAGGTGAACTTAATTCAAAAAATTTCTAATAACAAGAAAACTCAGCCAATCGAAGATATAGTAACCATAGAAGATAAAAGATACCACCGCATCACTGCTCCTATCTTCGTTGAGAGAGCCTGCCTTGCGTGCCACGGAGATAAAGACACCCGCCCTGATTTTATAAAGAAAAAATATCCAGAAGATAAGGCATACGGATTTAAGGAAGGAGACCTGCGTGGGATAATCAGTATTAGTTTCCCTATTGCTCTTCCAATGGAAGAAAGCCCAAATCCCTAATTTACCACCCTCTACTATAGCCTCCACTTACTCATAGTTTTTTGATATAATTAAAAAAGGAGAAGTGGACGATGACAAAATATTTTATCGCAGTAATTACCGGTAGCTTGGTGACTGTAGGCATCTTAATTACACTAAATGCACTTACTCCATTTGGTCAAGGCTCTCTTGAACGTCTTGAGTCCCTTGCTGGAACACGCGAATTAATACTCGCAAAAGAGAGAGTCTACCATGAATATGAAGTTATAAAGACAAGCCCCATCGGGTCTACAGCAACGGTGCTGATACGCTGGATAGCAGACTATGAATATTTTTTAGATATAAAAAATGAGCCACTTAAGATTATAAAAAAGAAAGGCAAGCTCCATGTCATTGCCCCTCCCATTAGGCTTAAGCAGATTCCCTCAATTGATACAAAGACGCTTCGTCCAATAACGCTTGACGGTGCATTTTTTTTAAACGAAGAAAAGCTCATGCTAGAGGAGATAAAAAATATTACATTTAAAACTGTTAAAGGTGGGCAAGAGCACCTAAAGAGCAAAAGAGTGAAAGATCTGGTTACACGAGAATTAAAAGAATTTTTAAGAGACATTAGTACAGGTCTTGGAAAGAACATTCAAGAGATAAGAATTGAATTTAAGTCAGTCCCACTAATCATCACAAAGCAAAAGAACGTGCAAGAACTACTGCCTACTACAATTATCACCCCCATATCTAACTCCACTGGCTTGTAATTTTTAGCCCCTTTCAAAATGAGTTGCACCGTAATAAATGCCTGCTATACTTTAAATATGAAACTATACCAGCTTACAAATTGTCCTTACTGCAAAAACGTTCGCCACACACTTGAGACCAAAGGCATTGAGTTTGAGACAATTGAGGTGCCTAGGTCAAGGCCAGATAGAGTTGAACTTAAGGAACTCTCAGGGCAGGAAGGCGTACCTGTAATTGTTGACGGGGACAAGATTATGAGTGACTCCGAACGTATAATTAGTTACCTAGAAGAAAAGTACTAGGAAGTTTTTTTAATAAAAAAAAGCCCTAACCTTTCTTAAGGTTAAGACCTTTTCTAAACTTCTTAATTGACTCTAGAGGAGGGATTGTCCCACACACGCATGTTGTACCGTTTTGCGAAGATATTCTACCAGTAATTCCAGCCAGAATATCAAACAAAAAAATCTAAATATCTCTGACTCCCCCTCCCCCCTTAAAACACACTCACAAACCACAACACACTTTTTTAATCGCCCCTACTCGCCCTTTTCAAGGGAATCAATCATCTTAGTTGCCATTACTTTTGAGAGTTTTTTAAGCGACTTATATGTTGCTCGCTCAAAACTTAAATCTGAGCCGCGCTGCTCGCCGGCAACCTCTACAACATTAATATCAGTACCAGGTTCACTTAAGGCAACTGAACCCTTTGCAAGTGCAAACTCCCAACCTGGGTTATGCATAACGGCCTCCGTAACACTTACATTACCAGTGACCAGGGCCTCGGCTGTAGTCTTATCTTTTGTCAAGACGTAACCTTTATCAGCTAGTGCTGAGGAGAGAAACTCTGCTAGCAAGCGACTACTCTCAGTGTCTTCACTCGTTATCTCGACGTATATTGGGAGCGTTGACTTAAGCTCTGCAACCTTATTAAAGACGTCCTTGATATTATAACTCGTAGAGGTATTACTTCTTCCAAGAACACGGAGCCTGCTTACAACAACTGCTCGCTCAACCCATACATTTAAGATCTTCTTCATCGAGCGATAAGGAAGAAGCCTGCCCTTCATCGAGGTCTGGGCTTTTAGCTCTGCATTTATAAGAGTATCAATGTTATTTAAATCAGCCATATAAAGGTCTCGGCCTTTGGTGCGATCAAGAACGGCAATTGCGTGGTGTGTGCCTGTATCAGCTTCCTTCCAAGTGCCTCCAATCTCAAGGCCCTTAACCTCCATATCTGCACTTACTCTAACATCACTCGTAATAGACTGCTCTACGGACTCAAAGCCTGGGCCTATTGAAGCCTTGATGCTATCTAAGGTATCACTCATTATGCGGGACTCAAAGATACGTGTTAGCTCGGCCTTTGCATTGCTACGAGCCTCACTCTCACTTTGACCAATTCCCTCACCAACAAGGTAGGAGGATTTTGGATACTTTACAAGGTAGTCTTTCTTTGTTAGTGAAGATGCCCCGGAGCTTGCCCCGCCGCAACTCGTAAGTATTACCGTAAGGAAACTTACCACCACAAAAGAAAGTAAAGAACTTTTAGCTTTAACAAAAAACCCCTTAAGGTTAAAACTCTCTAAATTTATCTTTTTATTCATCAAAATCTCCTAAGATTTTTCACTCTCCAAGAAGGATCTGTGGAGTTTGTATAAGAATTCCTCTTCAATCACCCTCTATCTGGTTCCCTTTTCAGCCCACCTTTAGTACGGCGACCTATGGAGTAAAAATTTTGTATCCCCAGCACCGAGGCTTATCTTGCCCATGGGTTTTTCTGAACCACATGTCTCGTAAAAAACATCATAATCACCTTTTGGGATAATAAGGCTTGAGAGGTAAATCTCGGCTGGAAGGGTTCTCCACGCACGAAGATCTGCCTGCTCTAGAGCAGAACTTGCTATCCTAAAGATTGCACCTGCGAGGGCAACATTATCATTACTTGACCTCTCCATACTATTTGCAATAGCACCTTTTACGGCAGCCCTTGCAATCATCTTTGCTGTTCTTCTAACTTTTCTATCTCCGAGGTTCTTTACTGATATTGCATTTATGTCCTCTACAAGCTCTGCACCAGCAACGTAATCTCCGTTGCTATTTCTAAGCGTGAGCCTAGAATCCGTGCATGACGGTGAGGATGTAAGATACCTAGGGAATACAAGTGTAATTGGTTTTGCCATATTCCCAACTAGGACTTTATCTTGGACCTTTACAGGAGCTTTGCCGTTGTAGTGAAGTAGCACGACTCTGGCGGAGTTCTTATCATAGTTACGAGCTCTCTCTAAGACGTCGGCCTTACCATAAGAAAGATAAGGTCTTGCCTCATCAAGGCGACCGGATTTTAAGGCACTCCTAGCAAGGTCTTCAATTAGGACAGATGGGACCCTTGTGCTATAGCTTGCGGCGTAATTTTCATAAGCCTTTACAGCATTTAAGTAATCAATGAATGCGTCACTTGCCTTGCCAGTGGCCTCATAGGCGATACCACTAATGTAGCGACCAAGGGCGTCTTCTTTATAGATATTCTTATCTTTGTACTTGTCATTATAGACACCAAGGAGAGCGTCAAGTCTTCTGACCTCAACCATGGCCTCTTCGGTGTTATCAAGCATTAGATAATTTACAGCAGAGTTTAGGTTAATGAGGGCATTCTCAAAATCCTCACCACTATAGGGGACTGAATACTCATTTGTTATAAAAGAGGCTGCCCCTTTGGAGATACTCTTTGTCCACAGATCTTCGGCAATCTCTTCAGCCTTATGAAGTGAGGTATTGCTTTTCTCAAAATTGCCACAGTGCATGTAAATCATGGCACTATCCATATGAAAAAGGAGCCTAGCGTTTTTTCCGTACTGTTTTTCAATCCCAGTTAAGTACTCAGGGACACCTGCACAGTTATTATTTGTGCCCATATAGGCTTCCATTGCATTGTAATCTATCTTTGGGGCGCAACCATACGTCATTGAGAACGTAAGCAAAATCAGAAACCCCTTTAAAATCATTGACCTCATAACTAGAACCTCCAGAAGAAAATTAATTCAGCTTTGTAATTTATAACTAGAATCTAACGCGACTGCGTTTTACAAATTTCTTTATCTTCTTATCACCTATCCAAACTTTTTTGTGGGTCTCAATGTGGATAAGCTCAAGGTTTATCTGATAGAACATTACGTGCTTTCCACCTATCTTATCCATTATTGTATTGATTGTACCGGAGAGCATAAAATCAGCACCAACCTCTTCGCCTTCCTGCTTTGCCGTATCAGTTGAGGAGTGTGAGGCCTGCTCCCTTCTTTCTTCGCGAATCTCTGCGCGCTCATCTTTGCTTGCAACAAACTCGACCTCACCTGAGTTTACAAGTGCTCTTTCAAGGTCCTTAACAAAGGTCTCAACATTAATATGCTCGTGGCTCTTATTCTTAACAACACCAACTATTACAACAGGGTCGCGTTTCTCGTTGCGACGAAATTTCTTTAACCACCCGCCCTCAAGAGCCTGAGTAATGGTCTCTGTTGAGACGAGGCGTGAGTCCGTGTCATTCCACTTACCACTTAAGTCCTTTGTGCTATTAACGTCCATCCTCTCAACAGTCGTGCCGCACCCGCTTGCCACAGCAAGTAATAATATAGCTACGAAAAAATTAACAAATCTTCTCTTCATCGGTAAATCCTCCTTAGATTAGAAAGTCTTCTATTTTTTTAATTTTCAATACAATTTACTTCAAATCAAAGTTCATAAATTAACTATAATAAAAAAACTACATCTCATCAAAGAGTGAGCCACCAGGGGCTGGTTTACTTTCCCTAGATTTTTTGCCTTTTCTAACGTCTCGCATCATCTCCTCAACCATCTCCTCCAGCTCCTTCTCTACTGCGGCGTAGACCTCATCTGGGTCGTAAGGACGAGTTGGTGTGGTAAATGGCTCGGCATCTTCGCTACTATCATCATCATCTTCTTCACTTGATTCTCTGGAATAACTCTTCCTTGGTTCATCCTTCTTTGTACTCTCACTAGCCGTATCTTCTACCTCAACTTCAACCTCTACCTCCTTGACAGGCTCTTCCTTTATAGTGGTAATAGGAGGTGCCATCAAGGTCTTTGCTGGTGCTCTTTTTTCTGTCTTAGTGCTTACTTCACCAGTGAGAGCGGCACTGCCGTAAGCAATGGTTATACCCTCTCTTTTAAGCCATTTTCTAACAACAGAGGATTTTATTGAGAAATTAACACCAGTTATAGGTAATCCGTCATCACTTAGGCGAGCAATATTTGAATTAACAGCAACCATGTAGCCTCGGCTATCAAGGAGAGGTCCACCTGAGTTTCCCCTATTAACACTCGTATCAGTCTGGTATACGTCCTTACCCTTTGTGCCGTGAAAATTATTCATCTGTCCGCTAATACGCCCGTAGGTAAGAGACCAAAATCCGCCCTGCTCAGGATGTCCTATGGCAACAACCTCTTCGCCAACTAGTATCTCCTTTGGATTGGCTAAACTAATTATCTTTAATGCATGCGGAAGGCTATCAGCACGAAGAAGAGCTAGGTCAAGGGCCTCAGAGTAATAAACAACCTTTGCTTTATGGTACTGCTTTAGATCCGAGGTAACGTCCCCTGTTACTTCATCAGGCATTATATGGACTGTTATCTTTGGCTCTGGTCTGCCTGTTTTTTTATTTAATATAACGTGGGCATTTGTAATGATATGACCTGAAGCTGTAAGGAGGGACCCTGCTCCAATCATGGCAGAACCTTTATCAGCACCTCTAGCCATAATTACCATTACAGAGGGGCCAAACTCTTGGTAAACTTCCTTTGCAGGAAAGGCAAGAGCGTCACTGCTGTTAGAGGTGTAGAAAGTAAGAGTAAAGATAAGAACCATTAACACATAATATAAGCGTCTCATAAGATTTAACTCCTTATTTTTTTCTAAAATTTTTAGTTTTTTTCCAGTGATTTCTGAACTTTAAAATATTGCAATTACAATAAATATCAAGGTTTTCTTAATTCATTAAATTATTAAAGGGGGTTTTTTGACTCCTAATTTAGACGAAGAGTTTGGTCTTTTAAAGTCGGGTTAAGTTAAAAAAAGGTTAGAAAG
The DNA here is from genome assembly GCA_023134165.1 of Deltaproteobacteria bacterium. GTDB lineage: Bacteria > Desulfobacterota > GWC2-55-46 > GWC2-55-46 > DRQE01 > JAGLUZ01. Next base: position 12,057 of record JAGLUZ010000080.1, read on the forward strand.
AGTATTAATTATTATTCAAGAACTAAAAACATAAAACTTCAAATAAAGACTTTTTTTAAATAATATTAAGTGCATGAGAATTTTTTATACTTAAAAAAAAAGGCAACCTTGACAGAGATTATAAACCCCCTGCCAAGGAAGACCTTTTGAAAAAAAAATTATCTGTCTTTATCTTCTTCTGCTGAGAGCTCATCATGCAAGTTCCCTGCATTCTCACGAACATAATCACGAACCTTTGCATCAAGCTCTTTGGCCTTATCAAGGCTATTGGTGAAGGACTCTAAATCTAGTACGGCTAGAGAGAATAACTCACCTGTACTCTTATCAGTCCAATGATCAACAATCTCAACACCAGAGAGTGTCATCGTTACTACAGTCTTTACTGCCTGCTCAACATGTTGCTCCTCACTAGAGGCATTTGGGTCTCCAGCAATTGTAGAGGCCATGTAGTCTTTCATGAGTGAAGCAGTATAGGTCTCAAAGGTCTTTGCGACTTCTGCCCTTGCACGGTTCTCAGAGGTTTGTCTAAGGAGTGAAGGATTCTTTATGCCGTAGGCTGAAGAAACTCCGTAGAATTTTTTACCACTTTCTTCTTTAAATGCACCACTTCCCTTTGTTACCCAGAGAGGGGCTGATCCTGGTTTAACCTCAACTTTCCCTCCGCAACCGCTTAGGGTGAAGACCAAGGCCACGGCAACTACTGCCATAGCTTTTACAATAAAACTTGAACTCTTAATCATCTGCATACTGCCTCCTTATTTACTGAATTTAATATTTGTTTTTTTAAAATATTTTTACTTTTTAAAATTACGTTTCGTGATTTTAAGGATTAACCATAGCACTTGAAGTCTTGAAAATCAAGCTCTCAAGAAACTTTTAAAGATTACCCTTAAGTACGATAGTTATTTACCACCGAGGCTTTTTCTGCTAGAGTGTTCAGAAGAAATCTACCAAGGCAGGTTCTAACATGATAACAGTTATGAGTAAAAAACTTACACTCGCCTCAGCCTCACCACGGAGGCAAGAGCTTTTAAAGACGCTCGGCATTACCTTTGATATTCTACCTGTTGATA
>JAGLUZ010000081.1 GCA_023134165.1 Deltaproteobacteria bacterium
ATTTTTAAAACTTTTATAGTTTCCATAATTTTAATAAGAAAGAAAATAAGGAGCAATAATTATGACACGTCTTGAAGAAGCAAGGGCTGGTAAGATTACCGCAGAATTTAAAGAAGCGGCTCTGGCTGAGGGAAAAACCCCTGAAGAAATTAGAAGTGGAATCGCAGACGGAACAATAATAATAACTCGAAGCACGCTTCGACCACATATAAAACCTCTGGCTGTCGGAGCTGGCCTAAAGACAAAGGTAAATGCAAATATCGGATCCTCTGAGGATATTGTTGACCCGCAAGTTGAGCTTAAAAAACTCCACGCCGCAGTAAGTGCAGGTGCAGATGCAGTTATGGATCTCTCAACTGGGGGGATGACAAACGGCGGGATTGATGATATTCGAAGGCTAATCTTAAAGGAATCTCCAGTGCCAATTGGCACAGTCCCACTTTATCAGGCCGCGGCAACAGCGAGGCACAAGAAAAAAAGTTTTGTTGAACTCACAAATGAAGAATTTTTTGAGGCCGTTGAAACGCACGCCGCCGATGGTGTTGACTTTATTACAGTACACTCAGGGATAAATAAAAGTGCCCTCTCGAAGCTAAAAAAAGAAGGTCGTACCATGGGGATTGTAAGCAGAGGAGGCGCACTAACAGCAGAATGGATGAAGCACACAGGTAATGAAAATCCATTCTTTGAGGACTTTGATAGGATAATTGAAATCTCAAAAAAATACGATCTCACCCTTAGCCTCGGCGACGGACTAAGGCCTGGAAGCATAAATGACGCAACGGATTCTGCTCAGATTGAAGAGCTCTCAACCCTTGGTGAGCTAGGGCGAAGGGCAACAGAAGCAGGCGTTCAGGTCATGATAGAAGGGCCAGGCCACGTACCACTAAATGAGATTGAGGCAAACGTAGTGCTACAAAAATCACTTTGCAATAACGCGCCGTTCTATGTTTTAGGCCCACTTGTTACGGACATTGCCCCAGGATATGACCACATTACAGCAGCCATTGGCGGGGCAATTGCCGCAGCCAAAGGTGCTGATTTTCTCTGCTACGTCACACCGAGCGAGCATCTCAGGTTACCAACAGTTGAGGACGTAAAGGAAGGTGTCATTGCAACTCGAATTGCCGCACACGCTGGAGACCTTGCAAAAGGCGTGGTAGGAGCGGCTGAGATGGATTTAAAGATGAGTCAGGCCAGAAAACGCCTTGACTGGGAGGCTCAGATTAACCTCTCAATTGACCCTGAGAGGGCTCGCGAGTTTAGGGCTTCAAGCCCGCCATCAGATGATGACGTCTGTACAATGTGCGGAGGACTCTGCGCAATTAAGATTGGTGGGTAAAAAAATAAGTCTTATTTGTATTATAATTTGACCTAAAGATGCAAAAAAACGCATTTTTACCTACAAAAAACTGCAAAAACAATGCATTTTTTCTGCATTATTTTGTGTTTTTACTGCATTTTTTTGGCATTTTCTTGCACTCTTTGGGTTGACAAAAAATACGCTTTAATTTAATATCAAAAACAAAATAAGTACAAAAAAACCCCGCCCAAAAATTAGGCGGGGTTCTTACTTATTTATCATCCTTCCAAATGCCAACGTAGCTCAGGCGGTAGAGCAACTGATTCGTAATCAGTAGGTCGGGAGTTCGACTCTCCCCGTTGGCTCCAGTTTTTTTCTAGTAGCACAATAACCACAACCTAGAAGTCATCAATCCTTCTGGCTTTCTGGTCTTTTTGAGCAAAAAGCACCACTACATTAACACGTCAAACTCACACCCTCCGACTTACTTTACTGGCGGGTTATCAAGCATATTTATTATGTCATCTGCACCCAAGGCTCCTGGCTGATGCCTTCCGTCTGGGAAGATAATCGCTGGCGTGCCGCTTATGCCAAGCTTCTTTGCAAGTGCAATATTTTCTTCAATTGCCTTTGTATCACATTTAGGAGCAGGTATTTTCTTCCCTGCGTAGGCATCCTCCAAGAGTTGCATACTATTTTCACAGACTATTGTCTTTGATTTATCAAAGGCTGTTGGATGAAATGGAAGCGGAAACATTTTTAAGTAAAATGCAATGTCCTTTCTCTTTGCAACAACTTTTTTAAGCTCTGCGTGGAGACGCACACAGTAAGGACACTCCGGGTCATCAAAGACAATTATCTTGTGCTTGGCATTTTTATCTCCCATAACAATTGCATCACCAAGCGGTATGCTTGAGACGTCAATCTTACGAAGCTCCGGAGCCTCACCTATTGCAGAGACAGGGATAAACTGGGCTTGAAAGAAATACTCTTTATCAAAGCTTAGGTAAACAGCTCCTTTCTTTCCGCCCTGCTCAAAACCAATTTGCCAAAGCCCCTTGACTGGGCTCATCTTTACCTCATCAACCGTTGCGCCCATGGACTCAACCTTTAGTATCTTCCCAGCCTCTTCTTTTGTGAGAGTGTGACATTCCATACACTCACTGCTACATCCGCCACCAAGGACACCGCAAATTTTTCCGCCCTCATCAAAGGCAAAAGACGGCACACTTGAGAGTGCTAAAAAAAATGTAAAGACAAAAACACCTGCTAATCTTTTAAACATAAATCCTCCGCTCGTTTTTTCTTTTTATTATTTAAGTCCCAGTACGTCTTGCATATCATAGAGTCCAGAGGCTTTTTGCACTACCCACCTAGCGGCTCTAACTGCCCCGCTTGCAAAGGTACTCCTTGAATGAGCTCTGTGTATAAGTTCAATCCTCTCTCCTGTTCCTGCAAAGAGAACTGTGTGATCGCCAACGATGTCTCCTGCGCGAATGGTTTGTACGCCAATCTCTTTATCCCCTCGCTCCCCTATTATCCCCTTTCTTTCATAAACTGCAACTTTCTCTAAATCTCTATCTAGGGCATGAGCCGCAACCTCTGCTATACGAAGAGCCGTACCAGAGGGAGCGTCTGCTTTGTGGCGATGGTGTGCCTCAAATATCTCAAGGTCGTAGGAATCTCCGAGAACCTTGGCCGCCTCTGAGACTAACTTTAAGAGTACATTTACCCCAACACTCATATTTGGGGCAAGGACTACTCTTGTATTCTCGGAGACTTCTTTTATGATATCCCTGTGGTGAACAGAAAAACCCGTTGTGCCAACGACAATTGCCTTGCCAAGTTCTCCTGCAAGCTCTACGTTACGCACCGAGGCCTCGGGGGCAGAGAAGTCTATTATTACATCTGATTTTTTAAATGCATTTGTTGCAGAATCTACAATCTTTACGCCAATTTTATCAAGGCCTGAAATAATGCCTGCGTCCTTTCCAAGACTTGCGTTACCTTCATGCTCAAGGGCAGAGACAAGGCTAACGCCATTTGTTTCTATGCACTCAGCAATGATGGTCTTACCCATCCTTCCGCCTGCTCCTGTTACTGTAATATTAACCATTATTTTTTTCCTTTTTCTATTTACTCTAATTAATTTTATTTCTTACTTTTTTATACCCCAAACCAACCTCTGTTTCTGAGGAAGAAGTTTTAAGATTTAATCTAAACCATCTTAAAAAAACTAGATTAGGCCGTACTCTTTAAGTGTTATCTCAATTACTGCCTTGTCCTTATCTGCCATACTAACAAGCGGTAACCTAAACTCTTCTGCCATGACCTCCATCATCGAGAGAGCGGTCTTTACAGGTATTGGGTTGGTCTGCACAAACATCGCTCGGTGAAGTAGTTGGAGTTTGTAGTGTAGCTTTAGTGCTTCAGCAAATTTACCCTCCCTAAAAAAACGGCACATATCAGAGACATCTTTTGGTGCGATATTTGAGGTAACAGAGATTACCCCTTTCGCACCAATTGCAAGCATCGGATAGGTTGCAAAATCATCACCTGAGAGGACGATAAAATCATCCTTTGAATATTCTATGACATTGCTGACCTGCTCAAGGTTTCCGGTTGCTTCTTTTATTCCAATTATGTTTTCAATCTCTGAGAGGCGAGCAACAATCTCTGGGCTCATATTCACAGCTGTTCTGCCTGGAACATTATAGAGAATTAGAGGTATAGAGGTCTCCTTTGCAACTGCCTTGTAATGCTCAAATAAACCTTCTTGGGTGGGTTTATTATAATACGGCGAGATAAGGAGCGCAGCCGTTGCTCCGGCCTTTTCACCGTAATTAGTTAGCATAATCGTCTCGGATGTTGAATTTGACCCAGTGCCTGCAATAATAGGGACTCTACCATCAGAGGTCTCAATGACGATATCAATTACACGGTTGTGTTCGTCGTGGGTAAGAGTTGCACTCTCTCCAGTTGTGCCGCAAGGCACAAGACCATCAACACCGTTTTCAATCTGGAACTCTACGAGCTTTCTAAGGCTCTCCTCATCTACCTTGCCTTTTTTAAAAGGGGTGACCAGGGCTGTAAAACATCCTTCAAACATCTTTAATACTCCTCTTTTTTTCTAATTAATTTTTTCAAGACTAAAACTTTACCTGTGTACCGGAAGACTCCTGCAAGGTACTCAACATCTCAGAGTTTGATGACACCTGTGAAGATTTCTTCTGCTGGGCCTGTCATAAAGACGTGGTCTTCTGTGCTTCCAGCCCATTCTATCTTTAGCTCCCCGCCTAATAGAATAACCCTAACGCTTCTGCCTGTAAAGCCCTTTAGGTTAGCGGCAACAGCTGAGGCTGAGGCTCCTGTGCCGCAGGCCAGTGTCTCACCAGAACCTCGCTCATAGACACGCATCTTTAGAAGACCTTTATTTACGACCTCAACAAACTCAACATTTGTCTTATTTGGAAAAAACTTATGACTCTCTATTGGTGGGCCGTATTTTTTTACATCAAAGTTATCTAATTTTTTTACAAATGTTACGGCATGCGGATTACCCATTGATACGCAGGTAAAAGCAAATGTTTTTTTTGCTGAGGTTAATTTTTTATCTTTAATAAGCCCCGCAGCTTTTACAGGTATCAAGGTTCCCTCTAAGATTGGCGCGCCCATATCCACACGAACCTGTCCTTTATCTGCTTTTTCAGGGACGATTATTCCAGCCAAGGTCTCTATTCGGAGCTTTTTGGTTTTTTTGATTCCCCTTGTCCAGATGTACTTTGCTAGGCACCTGATGCCATTTCCACACATCTCGACAACACCGCCGTCGGCATTTATTATCTGCATCGAAAAATCTACTTTTTCTTTTTTCCCAGCCCTTGATGGTTTGCCAAGGATGATTGCTTGATCAAAACCAATACCAAAACGACGGTCAGATAGGCGACTAACCAAGCTCGTAAGTTTTGGAATTTTTCTCCCTCGCTGGTCTATGATAATAAAATCATTACCTGCTCCGTGCATCTTTGTAAAATTTATCTTCATTTATTTTTCTTGAAATTTATTTTTTGAATAATTTTTCAGGCATTGATTCTTTCTTAAAGAGTTCTTCGTGTTTTTCTCTCTCTCTAATTACAAATAAGTTTCGTCCTTTTACCATGACCTCTGCCGCACGCGTGCGAGTATTATAGTTGCTAGACATTGTAAAGCAGTAGGCCCCGGCACTCATGACCGAGAGCAACTCTCCCGGGCGAACCTCCTTTAGCTCTCTATCACGAGCCAGAAAATCTCCGCTCTCACAGATTGGGCCAACAACATCAGCTGTAATCTCACGGCGACGTGTCTTTGTTACAGGCTTAATCGCATGGTAAGAATCATATAGCGAGGGTCTGGGCAAATCATTCATAGCTGCGTCAGTGATGATAAAGTTTTTATCAGCCCCTTTTTTTGTATAAAGAACCTTTGTTACAAGTATCCCTGCATTGCCAACGAGGTTTCTACCTGGCTCAAAGATAAGGGTTACATCTAGACCGCGCGTTGCCTTTAAGACGGCCTCGCCGTACTTTGAGGGATGCGGGGCTTTTTCATTATCATAGGTAATCCCAAGGCCGCCGCCCATATTTACATAACTAATATCCACGCCCAAGGTTCGAAGCCTTGTTGTTAGGGCTTTAATCTTCTTAAGCGTATCAACAAAGGGCTTTAGCGTTGTAATCTGAGAACCAATATGGCAATCAATCCCAATCATATCAAGGGATTTTAACCTCTTCTGAGCGTAGAGGTACTCACCGACGGCTTCTTCTGTTTCAATCCCAAATTTATTTTGCTTTAACCCTGTTGAGATGTAAGGGTGCGTCTTGGGGTCTACATCTGGGTTTACCCGAAGTGCCACTCTTGCGCGAGTCTTTAACCGAACTGCGACTTTATTTAGGAGGCGAAGCTCCTGCGGACTCTCGACATTAAATAAAAGAATCCGCTTTTTTATCGCAAATGCAATCTCCTCCTCGCTTTTGCCAACGCCAGAGAAGACAACCTTTGTAGGATCACCGCCAGCCTTTATGACTCGTTTTAGCTCGCCGCCTGAGACAATATCAAAACCAGAGCCAAGGTTAGAGAAGGTCTTTAGCACTGAGAGATTTGAGTTTGCCTTCACTGAGTAGCAAATTATGTGGGAGGCGTCTTTAAAGGCACTATCAAAGGCATTATAGTGACGCACAAGTGTTTTGTGGCTATAGATAAATACAGGTGTGCCAACCTCTTTTGCGATGCGTTCTATTGATACGCCCTCGCCGTATAGTTTTGTAGCCTTATAATCAAAGTAATGCATTTTAAAAAGCTCCTCTACTTTAAATTTAACTCTAAACCCTTTATTTTCATATTGCCAAATATCTTAGTAATATAAACACTCTCACAAAATCCCTACTCTACAACAACCTCTTTCTCTGGCTCTTCAGAGAGCGGCGGAAGTGGAGCACCTTTTTTTCCGCACCCTGCTAAGCTTAGAAAAAACAAGGGGGTAATTAAAAAACAAAGTAGAGCAAATTTTAGAGATTTTTTCTTCATAGTTTTAATGGTAATAAAAATAAAGTTAAGGCTTTTTCCTTAGTTCTTGCTTTGCCTTACTAAGCTCAGATTTTACGCTTTTAAAGGCTGTACCACCGGTAAGTGTCCTTGAGTTAATGGAGGCCTCCGGGGTAATGACCTCTAAGATATCAGCCTTAAAATACTTTGAAAAACCCTGCCATTCCTTAAGCGAAAGGTCAGAGAGGTTTTTATTATTTTTTGCAGCAAAAGCAACGGTCTTGCCAATTGCCTCGTGGGCTTGCCTAAAAGGTAGCCCAGAGGCTACGAGATAATCAGCAGCATCAGTTGCCATTAAAAAACCCTCTTCTGTTGCCTTCCTCATCTGCTTCTTCTTTACCTTCATCTTCTTTAGCATAGGAGAGAGAATCTGCAGGCACGCCTTAATCGTATCAACGCTATCAAAGAGAGGTTCTTTGTCTTCTTGCATATCCTTATTATATGCAAGAGGGAGTGCCTTCATCACCATCAGTAGTGTTACGAGGTTGCCTGTGACACGTCCTGATTTTCCCCTCGTTAGTTCTG
>JAGLUZ010000082.1 GCA_023134165.1 Deltaproteobacteria bacterium
CTTTTTGAGGCATAATCGAAGACCCAGTTGTAAAGGCGTCAGAGAGTTCTATAAAACCAAACTCTTCGCTATTCCACAGGACAAGCTCCTCAGAGAGGCGAGAGAGGTTTATCATAAGTATTGCTGAGTTTGATAAAAACTCAAGGAGTACGTCCCTGCTTGCAACTGCGTCCATGCTGTTCGTGCTTATTTTTTTAAAACCAAGAAGCTTTGCAACGTAGCGGCGGTCAATATTATACGGGCTTCCTGCAAGAGCCCCAGAGCCAAGTGGCATTACATCAATACGCTTTAGTGTTTCTGTGAAGCGTTCTCTATCACGCTTTATCATCTCCTGGTAGGCAAGCATGTGATGGGCAAAGAGAATTGGTTGCGCCCTTTGAAGGTGCGTATACCCTGGCATTATTACATCTATATTTTTCTCAGAAACTTGGCAAAGGGTTTTTTGAAGTTCCTTTAAAAGTTTTATAACCTTCGTTGTCTCTTCCCTTAAAAAAAGCCTTGTATCGAGAGCCACCTGATCATTACGAGAGCGTGCGGTGTGGAGCTTTCCCCCGAGTGAACCTATCTTTGAGGTGAGGCGACCCTCTACAGCCATGTGGATATCCTCATCAGCAATAGTTGGTACAAAACGTCCGCTTAGGATATCTTCTTCTACGGACTTTAGGCCTTTCTCAATCTTCTCCCTCTCCTTAGGTGTAAGTATACCAGCACGCTCTAGCCCCGAAGCATGCGCCACTGAACCCTTAATGTCATGAGAAAGAAGCCTTATATCAAATCCAATAGAGGCATTTAATTCTTCAGTTAACCTGTCAGTTGCCTCAGAGAACCTTCCGCCCCAAAGTTTCGTTCCTTGCTTTGGTTCTGTTTTTTCTTTATTTTTTTTATCTAATTTTTTCTTTGCCATTTTTTTATTTTTGTTTTTTTTACTTTGCTTAAATTTTATTTTTATATCTTTAAATCAAAGCTCTCTTGAAGTAATCTTTACAAAGCCCGCTTTTTTGTAACCCACAGTCCAACTCTCCTCACCACTCCCAAGCTCCTTCATCAGTCCCCAAGCCCCTCGATTATTGCACCAAAGAGAAGCGGTACCATTATCTCGTGATGGCCTGTTAGGGCGTACCCCTTGCCACCTGTCATCGTTGGCCTAGAGACAATATTCATTGCCGGGCGATAGTGTTGGATAAAGTCCATATTTACAGTTGTAAATTTATTAACCTTATACTTTAGGTTCCTAGCAAGTGAGAGTGCCTTTAAGAAAACCTCCCGTACGATTACAGCTGAACCAATATTTATAAAGACCCCGCCCTCGAGAGCTCCAACAACTGAGGTAAGGAGGCGAAAATCCACCTCACTTGCCTTACCCGTTGCAGAGCCGTCCATTGATGGGTGCATGTGGATAATGTCTGTGCCAATTGCAACGTGAACCGTTGTGGCAAGACCAAGCCGCTTTGCTGCACCAAGGATACTTAGGTTTTTATTTGCAAAGTTTGAGGCCTCAATCATCTCACCAACTGAGCGACCAATTCCAAAACCTTTTTTTGCACCTTTGGTAATAGCGTTATTAATAAATTTTCCTGTCTCCTCAGACATTCCAAACTTGCCGGTCTTTAACTCGCTTGCAACGTCCTCAGAGGTCTGCCCAGCATAGGCAAGTTCGAAGTCATGAATCACGCAAGCCCCGTTCATTGAAATTGAGCTAACTATGCCTCGCTCCATTAGGTCGATTATAAGTGGAGAGAGTCCGGTCTTTATGACGTGTGCTCCTATGCCAAGGGCTATGACCTTTCCTGATTGGTGAGCCTTTATAACGGCACTCGAAACGGCCTTTAGGTTCTTTGCCGCCAAGACATCTGGGAGCGAGTCCAAGAACCCATTAAAACTCCCCCCGCTTGAGTGCGGAAGAGAGAGGGCTGAGGCACTGACCTTACTCTTTCTTTTCTTTATGGAGTAGGTCTTTACCTTCTTTGTTGATACTGCTTTAAATTTTTTAGTACTCACCTTAAGATACCTTTTGAAAAAGAATATGATCAATTAATTGACAAAGAATATGGATAACTGTGATATGCACTTCCTGGATTCTTGCTGTACTTGTTGCATTAACATTAATTAGTATGTCAGTTTTTTTTGCGAGCTTTCCGCCGTCACCACCGCTTAATCCAATTACCTTTAGACCAAGTTTTGAGGCCGCCTCTACTGCCTTTACTACATTTGTGGAGTTCCCGCTCGTTGAGATTGCAAGGAGTACGTCCCCGCCAACACCAATTGCCTTTACTTGCTTTGAAAAAATCTGCCCGTAATCATAGTCATTACCAATGCTTGTGAGTACTGAGCTATCGGTTGTTAGTGCAACGGCTGGAAGTGGTGGACGTTCAATCTCAAAACGATTAACAAGCTCTGCGGCCATGTGCTGGGCATCAGCGGCTGAGCCTCCGTTACCAAGTAACATGAGCTTTCCGCCGGCCTTAAATGACTCAACAATAGTAACGGCTGCTTCTGTTATGAGGGCAGCATTTTTCTTTGTAAGAAAACGCTCCTTAACACGGATACTTTCTTTTAGTGTCTTTAATACAAGTTCTTTTTCCATAATCAAGTCAACGTGTCTTGGCAGATTTTTTCTCTACTACCTGAAGAGAAAAACCCCGCCTCCCTTTATTTTTTTTACAGTAAATTATTTGAATAATAATAACTTCTACTCTCTAAGTGGTCAAGGATTTTTAAAGCCTACTAAATAACCTAGATGAGAAACTTTCCGTTTTTTTGTACTGCCTTTCCGTCAACAAAAAGTGTGCCACCCTTTCTAAGGTCTTTTATCATATCCCAGTGTATGGCACTCTTGTTCTTCCCCCCGGCCTCTTCGTAAGATTTACCAAGAGCCAGATGCACTGTACCACCAATCTTTTCATCAAAAAGAATATCACTCGTAAACTTCTTTATGCCGTAATTAAATGCAACGCCAAGCTCACCAAGGTACCTAGCACCTTTATCAGTATCAAGCATTGTTAAGAGAAAATCTTCATTCTTATCTGCACTTGCCTCTATGACCTTACCTTTCTTAAAGGTAAGCCTTATCCCTGTTACCTCGCGGCCCTGATAAATCGCAGGCATCTCATAGAAGATATGACCCTCAGCAGTATCCTCCAAAGGAGAGAGGAAGGTCTCACCGTCTGGCATATTGTAATTGCCTGTGCAAGGGATTCCCTTTCTGCCAGTAATCCCCATTGTTAGGTCTGTATCCTTTCCAACAATCCTAACAACCTTGCCCTTATCTAGAACCTTCTTAATACGGTTACCCATATCCTTTGCCTTATTCCAGTCAATATTCGTTGCACCGTATAAGAAGTCCTCATACTCAGCAAGACTCATGTCCCCTTCCTGAGCTAGAGCCTCAGTTGGAAAATTACATATGACCCAGCGTTTTTTCGTAACTATTAAATCCCGTATAGGGCTCGTGACCTTGCTCCTCTCTGCTATCTTCTTTGGGTCAGTCCCAGCAAGGGATTTTTTATTTCTAGGTGCCGCAATACTAATAACGCAATCAATATTTTTTGCTTCATAATGTTTAATCTTTGGAAAATGCTTTAATTGGGATTTTTCCGCCAAGTCATAAAAAATTGCATTTGTCTCCTCAAGGCCGATATTTACAATCGGGTGGGCTTTGGCTAAAAGCACAGCCTTGTAGACCTCCAAGACAAGTGGCTTTGCAAGCTCAGTAGAGGCATTTATCGCTACCACATCACCTCGTTTTACCTTTACAGAAAAATTAACAAGAATACCGGCTAGTTTTTTTATACGTGCATCTGCCATTTTTGCCCTGCTCCTTTTTTAATTTTTTATACTCTTTCAACCCCAAAACCATCATCCCCTAATTAACATCTATCTCTCAAACCTAATACCCTGATAAGTTTGTCTTTCTTTTAAAAGTCTCTCAATCCTGTCTTTGATAGCAAACTTACCCTCGTCCCAAACCATTGGCGAAAGCATCCTAAGAGGGGCCTCAGCTGATAGCCTGTGAATTATCACCTCTGGGCTAAGCTCTTCTATTGAGTCTACCACTACTTCAACGTACTCATCAAGGGCAAGAAGGGTAAGTTCTCCTCGCTTGTAGGCCTGCTCCATCTCAGAGCCCTTAAATATCTGAAGTTGGTGAAACTTCACCCCCCAGAGACCAAGCTCAGAGATAAATCTAACACTCTCCTTCATCTCTAAGTGACCCTCACCGGGAAGCCCAAATATAAGGTGAGCACAAACATCAATACCCCTTTGCTTTGCACGCTTAACTGCATCAGCAAAATCACTTGCACTATGGCCACGCTTAATACGCCTTAAGGTCTCATCATTTGAGGACTGCAACCCAAGCTCAAGCCAGATGTGAAGCTCCTTCTTCATCTCTAGTAGAAGATCCAAGACCTCATCACTTAAACAGTCTGGCCTCGTGGATACGGCAAGTACAGCTACATCTGGAAAATCAATTGCTTCTTTGTAAATCATCCTAAGCTCATTAATACTACCAAGGGTGTTTGTATCCGATTGAAAATAAGCAATAAAACGCCTTGCCTTATGTCTTTTTCGAAGCCGCTCCATGCCTGCGGTCATCTGCTCGGTAATTGAACCTGTCTCTTTAAAGGCCGCTGGCAAAATAGAGGCTGGCTTACAGTACACGCACCTCTCACCCTTGGTATCTCCCGGACACCCAAGCCCAGCATCAAGGCTGACCTTCCAAATACCACCACCAAAATGCTCCTTAAGATAGAGGGAAAGTTTATTATATAGAGGCAATGCTTGCTCTTTTTTAACCATCTTTTGAGTTGTCTTCATCTACATCTAGTATACACTCCTTGCCCTTTATTATCACGATTTTTACGCGTTCTTCTCTTTTTAAAAGTAATAACCAGAGAACAAAAATATTGACAATTTTGTATTTTCTATTATAATAGACACCGTATCGTAAAGAATACTAAACAAATGAAATATTTTAAAATCAAGGAGGAAACAAGATGAAAAAGTATTTGATAGTTCTAGCACTAGCTGTATTTGTATTTACTTTTGGCGTAAATGACTCAGAAGCAGCCGCAAAAGCACAGATGAATACCGGTTGTGGCCTTGGTTCAACACTTATTGAAGGTAATGATTCACTCCTAGCTCAACTTGGAATAACCTTCCTAAATGGTATCTGTGGTAATCAAACATTTGGTATCACACTTGGAACATCAGGGTGCAAGAAGTTTACTTCTGTTGCCTCAACAGAGACCCAAAACTTTGTTGCCAAAAACATGGAAGGTCTTGCAAAGGACATCGCCATGGGTAGTGGTGAGAGCCTTGACACATTAGCTGAGCTTCTCGCAGTACCAGCCGCAGAGAGAGTTGAGTTTAACTCAACCCTACAGGCTAGTTTCTCTGATATCTTTACCTCAGAGAGCGTAGAAGCTGGTGATGTATTTGATAACATCGTCACCTTAATCTCATAAGGGCTGAGCTAAATAAATTGCAAAAAATTAAAGAGAGATACGGG
>JAGLUZ010000083.1 GCA_023134165.1 Deltaproteobacteria bacterium
TTTGGAGCTACTCCAAAGACTGGTGGCACAAAACTTAACTGGCAAAGCCCCGCAAACAAAGCATTCCCTAATCAAACCCTAGTAACCTCATCAGCACCAAAGAATACTACCTACATTAACGAGCTTCTAATAAAGGCTGAGGAAAAAGACCTCCACAAAAGTAGAGCCTGGGAGGTAATGCTCCACTACAAACCAAGCTCATTCCTTAACAAAAATGCAACTGACGCCCCTGTTGAGAGCCTTGTAGATGACCCGCTATTTTTCCTCTCAAAAAGCGGTAAGACCAATCCTTGGAGCGAGCTCTCTGCCATGATAGACGCCTCCTTTGAGGACGCCTCCCTTGGTGATGAGCACGCACAGTGCCGCTTTATTGGTCGCTTTACGTGGCTTAAAAAAGCACTTGATATAGATCCCAAAGAACTCCCAGCCGTAGAGTGCAAGGCCTTTGATGAAAAAATGGCTGAGATGAAACCTCGCTCCGCTGTCCTTGTCTTCTCGGACGCGCACGTCAATAGCCCAGCCTCAATGTTTGGGCACACGCTCCTTAGGATTGATTCAGTTAGGGAAAGTAAGCTCCTATCGCATGCGGCAAATTACTCTGCCGATGCAACCGACACAAATGGTCTTATCTACACCTATAAAGGCCTTGCTGGATACTATAAAGGATATTTTTCAATCCTTCCTTATTATGAAAAGGTCAAGGAATATAGCAATAATGATCAGCGTGATATGTGGGAATATCACTTGGATTTCTCCAAGGAAGAAGTCATGCGGATTATGATGCACCTCTGGGAGATTAAAAACCTCTTTACCTATTATTATTTCTTTGATGAAAATTGTTCCTACACCCTCCTCTTCTTACTTGAGAATGCACGCCCCTCGCTTAGGCTAACAGAGCAGTTTAACCTCTCTGCAATCCCTGTTGATACGCTACGGTCTGTAAAGGAAAGTGGGATTATAACCAAGACTGTTTATAGGCCCTCCCTTGCCACAACCATAAATAGTCTTGCTAAAGGGCTTAGCTCTAAAGAATTAAAGACTGTAAAAAATATTACCTCTGGAAAAATAAAGCCAAAAGATGTGGTCGCAGATAAGACCCTAACAGAGGACGCACTCATAACAACGCTTGACCTCTCGGCTGAGTTTCTCCAGTATCAATACTCAAAGAAAAAGGTTTTAAAGGAAGACTACACTCCGCGCTTTCTCTCTACACTTCGGGCAAGAGGGGCTCTTGGCAAAAAAAGATCAAAGCTCTATGATGTAACTCCTCCAACTGACCCTATACTTGGGCACCCAGTAAAAAAATTCTCTATTGGTATAGGCGCGAAAAATAACCTTGCCTTTACAGAGTTAAAGTTTAGACCTGCGTACCACGAGCTACTAGACCCGCCTGAGGGTTTCATAAAGGGCTCTCAGATTAAGGTCTACAGCCTAGATCTTCGTATCTACCCAGAGAGAAACAGAGTAAAGATAAATGAGGTTAATCTAATTAATATTCTCTCGCTAACACCTCGGGGCAAGTTTTTTAAACCCCTTTCGTGGAAGATAAATTCTGGCTTTAAACAACGTAACTTTTTAAAACTCGATAGTGATGGAAAACGCTCTTTAGATGACCACATGATTTACGGCCTAAACGCAGGTGCCGCACTTGTCTATGATACGTTAATTGGAATGCCCTACATCATGGCTGAGGCAGACTTGGTTCTTGGTAAACGCTTTGACGAAAACCACTCACTCGCCGTAGGGACTACTCTTGGGGTAATAACTCAGGTTACAAAAAAATGGAAAAGCCACATACTCGTGCGCGCACTCTTCTATGAGCTTGGTGAAAATCACGAGGCCTTTGAGGGTACTTTAAAACAAAGTTTTTCTTTTGATAGGAAAACCTCTCTCTTGCTTGAGGTAAAACGAGAGAGGATATTTGAGCTCTACTCAACTGAGGCCGCCCTTAGTCTTAATCTTTATTTTTAGAATGAATCAAGTTTTAATCTTTCTCCCCGCTCTTTACAAATACCGTTCGAAACTCCGAGACCTTAACTGTTCCAGGTTTTGCCCCTTTTGGTTTTGTAACAAACTTTGCGTCCGTATAGATAACCTCAACCTTCAAAGACCTCCCGGCCTTTGAGTTAACTGCCGCAACCTTTGCAACCTCAAAGATTGCCTTCTCTGTTGGGGGTTTTGTTCGCCCCTTTGTCTTTAATACGGCGTGTGCTCCAGCCACCCCATTTGCATGAAACCAAAGGTCTCCGGGTTTTGCATATTCCTTTACGAGCAAATCATTACCACGCCCTGTCTTTCCAAACCTATACTCAAAGCCCTCGCTTGTCTTGCCACGCACAAAAGGCTCTGCGGTCTTTGCCCCCCGTACCTTATCTCCCTTTGAGATTATTCTCTTGGTTCTTAAGAACCCAGCCTGCTCTGCGGTGCGTCTTAATGCCTCGACTTCTTCTTTATTTTTTAATTCTTCAAGTTGCATTTGAATTTTTTCAAGCTCTACGAGTCGCCCCTCCTCCTTTGGAATTCTCTTTAAAAGTAAGAGACCTGTAACCTTTGCTTTCTTTGCTTTTTTATAAAATTTATCTACATTCTCTTCAGGCGTCTTTGATGGATCAAGTGGAATACTTATTTTTTTTTGCTCAGGAGTTCTGTAATCCAAAAGCTCTACAGCCTTCATGCCCTTTTTAATTAATCTAAAGTTAGCAAGAATTAGCTCACCAAAAAACCTCTCCTCTATAGCGGCCTCTGCTTTTTTCTTGTCTTCTTTTAAATTACCTATAAGTCGTTTTATCTTTTTTTTAATGCCCTTTAACTCACGGCCAACCTCGCTACTGGCTCTTTGAAAAGAATCTTCTGTGGTAAGTGTGGTGTAGTACCTCTCTATTGCAACGCTTAAGCTCTCTGAGCCTTCTCTCTGGACTTCTTCTTTGTTTTGAGGGCTTCTATCTTTTGGCTTTTCTAATTCGGCTAATTGCACTCCAGCTACTACCTTCCTCTTTTCACCGTCCCCACTAAAACGCCTCAAAGCGTCCACAACAACTTTATCTTTATCTAGAAGAATTATATTTGAGGATTTTCCAAGTAACTCGACACGAACCTCAAACTCCTCTCGTTCTTTTCCTTTCAAAAGTTTTATAGATGCAATGCGTTCTCCGTCTTTTGCATTAAAGCTAAGGACTCTTGCCCCCTCAATCCTGCTCCTAAGAAGCTCGCAAAACCTAGGTGGCCGAGGCGGGTTCTCTCTCTTAACCAAAGTCAAGTGCATCCGCGAAAAATTTGCATCCGTGGAGATTAATAAAATATCGGTACTTCCACGCATAAAAAATTTTATGAGAAGCGTCTGCTCGTCCGTTTGATGTATCTTTGAGATAAATGCACCGCGAAGCTCTTCGTTTAATTCCTCACATATTTTCTCTAATAATTTTGCTTCCATAAAATTATTCTACCACAAGGGTGGTCTTTAATTAAATCCCTGCGCAACTTAAAACAATCTCATTGACAGGACAGGTCATTTCAGGGAAAATATTTAGGCTATGGTAAAAGATAAAAAAATAAAGAAGAAAAAAAATAAAACCTCAACAAATTTTTCTGATACTTCCACGAATGAGGATAAAAAAACTTTTACTAACTTTTCTCTTAAGGACAGAGGCGTCCTTGGTTCTGGTTTTTTTATCTTGATTCTATCTTTTTTAATCTATCTTCCAGCTCTTGGCGGCGAGTTCCTTGACTGGGATGACCGCCACTACGTACTAAATAACCTGCTCGTAAATAACCCAAGCCTCGCCTCTATTGGCGAGTCCTTCTCTACCATTGTCCTCGGAAATTGGCACCCGCTAACACTTATCTCCCTTATCCTGGACTCAGCCGTTTGGGGTGTAAATCCTTTTGGTTTTCATCTTACAAATATAGTTCTCCACTCATTTTCGTCTTTGATTCTTTTCTTAATTATCTACCGATTACAGATTGCCTACCTCGCAAATAAAAAAAATAACCCTACCGCAAAGGCCAACCCTAACCCAAATCATTTTTACGAAAAACTTTTTATCCCTTTTCTTTCTGCACTGATTTTTGCTCTCCACCCAATACATGTTGAGAGTGTCGCTTGGATTGCCGAGCGTAAGGACGTGCTTTCTGCTTTTTTCTACCTCCTGAGTGCTTATTTTTACATCGACTATACTCTTAGAGAAAAGAGAAAAAAATATCGCTACACCTTGAGCCTGTTATTTTTTGCTTTTTCTTTGATGAGTAAACCCATGGGAGTAACTCTCCCCGTTGCCTTAATTTTAATTGACATTTTTCCTCTCAAACGAATTAATTTAAAGAAACCTTTTAGCGTCCTTTTTGAAAAAATTCCCTTCTTTGTACTTAGCCTTCTTATCTCTATTGTAACTATTTTTTCTCAAGGTGGGAGCGGGGCAATAAAGTCTTCTGAGGTTTTTCCACTTGCAACACGCCTCCTAACAGCAGTACGCGGTATTGGGTTTTATTTATATAAATTTCTATTCCCAAAAGAACTTGCTCCGTATTACCCCTACCCTTTTGATATCGGGGTTTTTTCCTTTGAATTTATCTTGCCGTTTTTTCTCTGCCTTGCCATAACAGTTTTAAGTATTTTTTATCTCAAAAAAATACCGCTCTTATTTATACTTTGGTCATTTTTTCTCATAACCCTCCTCCCTGTACTTGGGATAATTCAGGTTGGCGGGCAAAGTGCCGCTGACCGTTATATGTATTTACCAAGCATTGCACCAATTATCTTCTTTAGCGTGCTTGCATTTTTATTTTATAA
>JAGLUZ010000084.1 GCA_023134165.1 Deltaproteobacteria bacterium
TTTGCTCGTCCTGCCTGTGTCCTGATCTATTAAAATATTATCCCATTTATTGGTCTTTATCTCAGGCGTGGTCTGCGGGATGAGCGGGTTAGCCCCGTTACCTATTGAGAGAATAGCAACGTCAGCCTCAATGCAAAATTCAGAATCTTTTATCTGAACCGGGCGACGCCTTCCACTATCATCAGGCTCACCAAGCTCCATCCTTACGTATTCAATTGACTTAAGCCTTCCATCAGCATCCCCGATAAAGCGTATTGGATTTGTTAGTAGCTCAAACTCCAGCCCTTCTGCCTCGCCATGCTCTACTTCTTCGGCTCTTGCAGGAAGCTCTGCCCTAGAGCGACGATAACTAATTGTAACTTTTTCTGGGCAAAGTCTAAGAGCCGTGCGCGCGGCATCCATCGCAGTATTACCGCCTCCGATTACAACAACTTTTCTGCCCATTAAGACTGGTGTATCATGCTCAGGGAACTGATGAGATTTCATCAGGTTTACTCTGGTTAAAAATTCATTAGCCGAATAAACCCCAACCAAGCTCTCTCCAGGGATATTCATAAAATAAGGAAGCCCAGCCCCAGAGCCAATAAAGACAGCACCATATCCATTCTCTAAAAGTTCATCAATTGTCTCGAGTTTTCCAACAACTGAATTACATTCAAAATTAACCCCCATCATTCTAAGGTACTCAACCTCGGCCTTGACAATATTTTTTGGGAGCCTAAACTCTGGAATGCCGTAGACAAGAACCCCGCCCGGAGTGTGGAGGGCTTCAAAGACCGTTACCTTATGGCCAAGTTTTACGAGATCCCCAGCAGCGGTAAGCCCAGCAGGACCGCCGCCAACTATGGCAATTTTCTTACCCGTTGCACTTGCAATCGGCGGAATAGTCATCTCCCCGTGTTCTCGCTCATAGTCAGCGGCAAAACGTTCGAGACGCCCAATCGAGACTGGATGGTTTTTCTTTCCAATGATGCAAACCTTCTCGCATTGGTCTTCCTGCGGGCAAACCCTACCACAAACCGCAGGCAGTGCATTTGTCTCTTTTATCTTTCTTGCGGCCTCAACAAACTTTCCCTCTTCTATTAGACGGAGAAACCACGGTATATCAATATTGACTGGACACCCTGCAACGCAAAGTGGGTTCTTACACTGGATGCACCGCTTGGCCTCTTCGATTGCCTGCTCAGGGGTAAAGCCGTTAGTGACTTCATAGAAATTATTAACCCTCTCTTTTGCGTCCTGCTCGCCCATTGGCTGAATAGGGAGTGCCATCCTTCTCTTCATCTCTTTTGGATCCAAAGCTTACCTCGCTCTAAAAATTTATTATCGTTATTTTTTTATCTTCTAAGTTTACTGTTGGGCTACTTGTCGTAACAACGAGGCCCTTCGTGATAAGCAAACTCTTCCATAGCTGCCTTCTCTTCTTTCATATAACTTCTGTTTCTCATGATGAGTTCTTCAAAATCAACTTCATGGGCGTCAAACTCAGGGCCGTCCACACAGACAAAACGAATCTCGCCTCCGATGGTTACCCTGCAAGCACCGCACATCCCTGTACCGTCAACCATAATTGGGTTAAGACTTGCAAGCGTCTTTATCCCGTGTGGTCTTGTAACCTCTGCTACGGCTCTCATCATTGGGATTGGCCCTATTGTAATTACAACGTCAATTTTCTTTTCATCATTAATTAGTTTTTGTAGCACCTGAGTTACAAAGCCGTGATGGCCAAGGCTTCCGTCATCTGTTGCAACAAGGAGTTCATCACTAACAGAGCGCATCTCGTCCTCAAGGATAAGGAGATCCTTACTTCTTGCTCCAATTATTGAGATAACCTCATTACCGGCGTCCTTTAGAACTCGACCTATTGGGTAAGTAACGGCTGTGCCAATACCACCACCAACACAAATTGCTGTGCCAAAATTTTCAATATGCGTTGGCATACCAAGTGGGCCAACAACATCTAGTATCTCACCACCAACATCCAAATTTGAGAGGAGAGCTGTACTTCTGCCAACTTCTTGAATAATGATTGTTATGGTGCCAGTCTTTGTATCAGAATCAACAATCGTAAGCGGAATCCGCTCGCCCTGATCATTTAGGCGAAGAATTACGAACTGTCCAGCCAAACGTTTTTTTGCTATGAGCGGAGCCTTTATCTTAAGCTCTACTACGAGGTGCGCAAGCACCCTCTTCTCTATAACTTCATACATACCTTAACTCCTTTTCCTACGCTCTCTTTTTCAAACAAATACTGATTATTTTTTTATTTTTTCTATGTCCCAAGATAGAGCCAAAACTCGACATTTCCCTTTGTCCCTGTTAGCTGAGACTTTGCCTCACCTAATATATCAAAACCAAGACCCTTTGCAAATACTTTTAGCTCTTCCAGAACTAAGCGGTGGAGAGCCTTGTCCCTTACAATTCCACCCTTTCCAACCTGAGCACGCTCTACTTCAAACTGAGGTTTTACAAGTGTTAGCATCCGTCCATTAATCTTTAAAAAATTCTTTAGAGTTGCTAATACTTTTTTTAGGGATATAAAAGAAAGGTCAACTGTTATGAGTTCAAATTTTTCATTTATATCAGCTGTAGTTAAATAACGTATATTTTTATTCTCAAGTAAGGTAACTCTTGAGTCTTCCCTAAGGCGAAGATCAATTAACCCACGACCTACGTCAACAGCAAAAACACTTAACGCACCAGATTTTAGGAGGCAGTCCGTGAAGCCACCGGTTGAGGAGCCTGCGTCAAGTGTAGAAAAGCCGTCTACATTAATATCAAGATCCTTTAAAGCACCCTCTAGTTTTAGCCCACCGCGACTTACATATTTTTGTCCTTCCTTTAGTATTATTTCACTATTTATCTTTACCAGTTGCCCAGCCTTGGTCACGACCTCGCCGTCGACCTTAATACGCCCAGCCATTAGCAAGGCCTCGGCAAGGTGAGGTTCAGAGACAAGACCAAGGGTAATTAACAATCTATCTATTCGTTCTTTTTTTATTTTTTCTTTCAATTTCTGTAACTCTTGCACTAAGACATCATTGATATTTTTTCTTTTCTAATCCTAATTATTATCTAATAAGAGCTCAGCGGCCTTTACAATTCCAGGGGGGTCAAGGCCAAGCTCAGAGCGAAGCTCGGCTTGTGTGCCGTGCTCAATGAATTTATCCGGGATACCGAGCCTCTTTAAATCAACCTTAACCCCTTCTTCCTCAAAAAGTTCCATCACTGCACTACCAAAGCCACCCTGCAATGAACCCTCCTCAACAGTTAAAATTTTACCTGTCTTTTTTGCACTACCTAGGAGTAAGGTCTTGTCAAGAGGCTTTACAAAACGAGCGTCAATTACACCAACACTTACTCCAGATTTTTCTAAGATTTTTGCGGCCTTAAGTGAGACCTCGACCATCGTGCCAAGT
Source organism: Deltaproteobacteria bacterium (assembly GCA_023134165.1). Classification (GTDB taxonomy): domain Bacteria; phylum Desulfobacterota; class GWC2-55-46; order GWC2-55-46; family DRQE01; genus JAGLUZ01. The sequence continues at coordinate 3,420 of JAGLUZ010000084.1, forward strand.
GCAAGGATTGTAAGGTCTGTACCTTCAAGTAATTCCTCTCCTTTGCCAACCTTAATCTCATTTGGTTTGCTCTTTTGATCAAAGTCCTCGCATCCGCCCCTTGGATACCTTATGGCAACTGGGCAGTTATACTTAAGTGAGCTTAAGAGTAAGTTCCTAAGTTCGGCTCCACTACGAGGCGCGCATATTACAATTCCAGGGATTGGTCGCAGAAAACTTATATCAAATATGCCGTGGTGCGTAGGGCCATCTGCCCCAACAATTCCAGCTCGGTCAAGTGCAAAGATTACAGGTAAACCTTGCAGGCATACGTCGTGGATGACGCTATCAAAACCACGTTGGAGAAAAGTTGAGTAAAGAGCCGTTACAGGGATAAAGCCTTCCTTTGCAAGGCCTGCGGCAAAGGTCACGGCGTGTTGCTCTGCGATGCCAACATCAAAGAAACGGTCTGGAAAAACTTCGGCAAAATTTGATAGCCCTGTCCCGTCTGGCATAGCCGCTGTTATCGCAACTACGCGGTCTTCATTTTTTGCAGCCTCTATTATCGCACTACCAAAGACACCTGTATAATTTAAACCCTTTGAGGCTGGAACCTCGCCTGTAATCTTATCAAAAGGCCCAATGCCATGGAACTTAGAGGGCTTTTCTTCAGCAAGTGCAAACCCCTTACCTTTTTTAGTTATAACGTGAATAAGGACTGGTTCCTTTAAATCCTTAACATACTCAAATGTATTAATTAACTCATCCAAGTTGTGACCATCAATTGGCCCAACGTAGTGAAAGCCAAGCCCCTCAAAGAGCATCCCTGGAGTAAGGAGCGTTATAAGAGAATCTTCGGCTCGCTTAGCAAGACTGACAAGTCCTTTACCAATCTTTGGGATGGCCTCGATATAGCCCTCAACCTCTTTTTTTACACGCATCGCAAAACGTCCGGTAATTTTTTTGCTTAAAAAATTAGAGAGTGCGCCGACGTTTTTTGCAATACTCATCTCATTATCATTTAAGATAACAATTAAATCTTTCTTTAGGTGGCCTGCCTGATTAAGCCCCTCAAAGGCAAGGCCAGCTGTCATAGAGCCGTCCCCTATTATGGCTACAACCTTTGCAACTGAACCCTGCATATCAAAAGCAGTTGCCATGCCAAGGCCAGCTGAGATAGATGTTGCTGAGTGCCCTGAGATAAAAGCGTCAAATGGGCTCTCCGATGGTTTTGGAAAACCACTTATGCCACCTTTTTGCCTAAGGGTTGGAAACTCGTCTCTTCTGCCTGTGATTATTTTATGGGCGTAGGCCTGATGACCAACGTCCCAGATAAATTTATCATCAGGAGGGTTAAAGACCGAATTAAGGGCAATGGTAATATCGACTGCCCCAAGGCTTGAGGCCAAGTGACCGCCTGTAGCAGAGACCGTATCAATGATAAGCTCTCTAACCTCAGTTGCAATTGAAGCAAGCTCGTCAGTGCTAAGCCCCTTTAGATCCTTTGGCTCTTTAATGTTTTTTAATTTTTTTTCCAATCAATAACTCTCAATTTATTTTTTTCTTGCAACCGCATACTCTGCTATTAACCTAAGCGGAAGTGCTTTTTCATCAAAAGAAGTAAGTGCCTCTAATGCACCCTCTAGTAGTTCTGCGGCAAGTTCCTTTGATTCCTTAAGGCCAACTAAAGAAGGATACGTTGCTTTCTCCCTCTCCTCGTCTGACCCAACGGCCTTTCCAAGCACCTCAGCCGTGCTCTCTACATTTAGTATGTCATCTGCTATTTGGAAAGCAAGCCCAACCTTTCTGCCGTAACTAGAGAGAGCTTGAAGTTCGGCCTCATTTGCCCCGCCAATGATAGCACCACTTCTGATGGAGGCAACAATGAGTGCACCGGTTTTGTAGGAATGAATTTGCTCAAGAAAAGCAAACTCAACCTCAGTGCCCTCACTCTCAATATCCAAGATTTGACCACCAATCATCCCAACGCCACCAGCACCCTTTGAGACCTCTTTAATTATTTGAACTATTTTCTCACTACTTATATTCTTTGAGTTAGCAATTAATTCAAAGGCAATTGTTAGGAGGCTATCACCTGCGAGTATTGCCGTAGCTTCACCGTAAGCTTTATGGCAAGTAGGACGACCTCTCCTCAAGTCATCATCATCCATAGCAGGTAAGTCATCATGGATTA
>JAGLUZ010000085.1 GCA_023134165.1 Deltaproteobacteria bacterium
GCAGCCTTTTTTAAATCACTGCTGACCTTATCCCAAAATGCCATTGCGTGCCTCCTTTAAATTCTTTAAAAAACTAATTTTTTTAGTTACAATTTATTAAACTTACTCGTTAATAATATAGCCCAGAGCCTGCTCTGTCAAGCAAAGTCGCTTTCTAAGACCTAAGTTCTACCTCTTCTTTTCCCCTTATAATTTTTAAAAAAACTTTACAAAACTATCCCCCGTAAAGTATACTCCGACTATGACAAATATAATAGACGGAAAAGCAATAGCCAAAGAGATTAGAGAAGGGTTAGAAAAAGAGGTCAGCACCATGACAACCACGCCAGGGCTTGCCGTAGTAATCGTTGGAGACGACCCCGCAAGTGCGGTCTATGTTAGGAATAAAGAAAAGGCCTGCGAAAATGTCGGGATAATTTCAACCAAACACGCACTCTCTGCCAAGACAACTGAGGCTGAACTCTTGAGCTTAATTGAGAAGCTAAACCAAGACAATAAAATTCACGGCATACTCGTCCAACTGCCACTGCCGAAACAAATAAATGAGGATAAAATTATCGAGGCCATAACACCCAAAAAAGACGTTGACGGTTTTCACCCCTTTAATGTAGGTAGGCTCGTTACAGGAAGGCCAACCTTTAAGTCTTGCACGCCCTACGGTATTATGGAGTTACTTAAAAAAACTGGCATTGATATAAAAGGCAAAGACGCTGTGGTTGTTGGAAGAAGCAATATCGTCGGTAAACCAATGGCAATTATGCTACTTGCCGAGCACGCAACTGTTACGATTTGCCACTCACGCACAAATGACCTAGAGAGCAAAGTAAAAGGTGCTGATATCGTGATAGCCGCCGTTGGTATCACTGAAATTATCAAAGGCGACTGGATAAAAGAAGGTGCTGTTGTCATTGATGTTGGGATGAATAGAAATGCCGAGGGAAAACTCTGTGGGGACGTGGACTTTGAGGGTGCAAAACAAAGAGCCTCATTCATTACACCTGTTCCAGGTGGTGTTGGCCCGATGACAATTGCCATGCTACTTGCTAATACCGTAGAGAGTGCAAAGAACTCCAAGTAGCACCGCTTAAATTATAATATGATAATTACAAAGAAAAAAGATATTACCGAAATTACGGAGAACCTAAAAGAGGCCGATGCAAAGAGCGTCTTTCTCTTTGGATGTGACTCATGTGCTGAACAGTGTAAGACAGGCGGTAAGACAGAACTTGCTGAAATGACTGAGACCCTAACTAAAGCAGGTTTTACAGTTACAGGGAGTGCCCTACCAAGCGAGACCTGTTACAACCAACTGATAAAAAAAGAATACCGCACAAATGAGGACGCCTCCTTGGCTGACGCAACCGTTGTCCTTGCCTGCGGTGCTGGGGTAAAGAATATCGCTGATGTAGCGGCATCTACTGGGAACGGAACTCAGGTAACAATTCCAGCCCTAGACTCACACTTTTTATCCTCTGTTGATAGGGTTGGAAGGTTCTTTGAGGGTTGCTCACTATGCGGGGAATGCGTCCTAGATAAAACAGCTGGGATTTGCCCTCATACGGATTGTCCAAAATCAATGTTAAACGGCCCCTGCGGTGGGGTTGACCACGGCAAATGCGAGGTTATACGCGAAAATGATTGTGCTTGGGTTCGCATCTACGGCCGACTAAAGACTCAGGGTCGCCTTGATTTAATGAAAAAAATCACCCCACCAAAAGACCACTCCAGAACCACCCACCCAAGAAAATTGCTACTTCGCTAGGAAGTGGGGTTAGAGCCTTGATGGCAATCAGGTTTACTTTACTGAAAAAACCTCCCCAGCTGTATCAGCCTGAATTTGTTTTCAGAATCTGGCCTGCGTAATTCATAGCAGACACCTAGAAGATGAAGAGCCCGTATCCTTTAAAAGGATACGGGCTCTCTGCCTTAGACCAAGGTGTGAGTTCTGTTGTGTAAGGCAGTCTCAAAGACTATCCTCTTTTCTACTATAGTAATTGAAATATACCATAATAGTAATAACTTGTCAATAGGCTATTATTGTGTCAAGTTTACTGTATGAAAATCAACTACACACCTGTCACACAACTCATTCAGAACGCAGTCAAGGACGATAAAATTCAAGCCGCAAACGAAGGTCGTCGGCCACTGCCACAAGCCGTCTGGGCAAAGCGAATAGGGCTTAGCACAGCGGCCTTTAATAACTGGGTAAATGACATCCCAAAGAACCCAGAACTCATCACCCTACTTAAGATTTCCAGCTACTTTAAGACCCCTCTCCCAGACCTCCTCAAGATGGACAAAGAAGCCTATCTTTGTTTTGTCCCAAAAAAAGAGAGCAAAACCAAACCCAAATAAACCTCTTAATCTTTCTAAGCATCTCTATCAAGGGCAGGTTCAATTTTGTAAATTGAACCTAAGATACATTTTAACAGCAATATCTTAGCAAAGATATTTTTTCACACTATGGTTCTGGATACAAACCCTAAACCTTCCAACTTTTTATAATAAAAAAAACCCTCTGGCAAAAAAAACTAAATCAGGTTAGAATACCCCCGACTTGATTAAAAAACTACTACCCAAGGAGAGGCTGTAATGGATGAAAAAAAGAAAGAGGTCAAGATAAACTTCCCAGAAAATCTTGTTGGCGGGACGTACTCAAACAATATGTTTGTAACCCATACGCGTGAAGAATTTGTCATGGATTTCCTAATGGTAGCCCCGCCTTCTGGCACCGTGACCTCTCGCGTAATCGTTAGCCCAGGACACATGAAACGCACCCTAAAGGCCCTCCAAGATAACCTTAAAAAATACGAAGAACAATACGGCGAGATACTTACCATCGAAGCCCCTGATCTTCCTGGATTTGAACCCCCAAGTAGACATTAAGGTCTTTTTTCACATCAAAAAACTTACAAAAAACCCTATTTTTACTTTTTTTTGTAAAGAATTGGCGTATTTTTGCCAAAAAATATCCAAAATAAAATATTTATTGACCTATCTTGCGGCATATGGTATATCTATCATCAGAAAAACAACAAAATCTTTATATAATACAACCATCAAAGAGAAAAACTAAAAAAACGGAGGAAACTCGAACAATGTTAAAGAAAAATACACTATTTATACTTGTACTAACTGCCACACTCGCTATTGCAACTTTTCTTACACCCGCAAAATCAATGGCCGGATATGATATCACCTTTGCACCTGCCCCAATAACAAAGCCAGTTGAGGTTGGAGAGAATGGCTCTCGTATGAACCTTGATTACGTAACTATAGATACAGATGACGCCATCATTGGTTATGGTTTTGACTTAAGCTTTAGAACCGCCTCAACGCCATCAAGTGGTATGAGCGGAACATTTGAAATGCTAACCCTTGACAGTGACTCTGGAGACACATATGGTCTTGTCCTAGCCGGTGCTGTCAACTATGAGATTAAGCCTACAGGAGATAAACACACCACTATTTTTATCGGTGTTCCGGTTAGTTTATCTGCTTTAAGCAGCGATGTTGGGGTAAACACAGTTGACATTAGTATCATAACATACGGCCTACAGGTAGGCGCACTCTACAACTATGAGGTATCCCCTAGTTCATACCTAACCCCTTATCTAATTGTTGCTACCCATTCAGGTACAGCAACGGTTGATGATTTCTCTACTACCACTGACGTTGATGTCAAAGCCACCACCACGGTACTTGGTCTTGACTTTGCACTTGCCGAGGGTATCTCCTTTGGTGCTTCACTCCAAACTGGCGGCGAAGCTAAGATGACAACTCTTCAATTTGGTTTTACATTTTAAGGCTAAAACCTTTTTGCTTTAAAGCGGGGCATTCATCTGTCACAAACCCGCCTATCGTTACTTAACAGGGCGACTTTATTCTAGAAGGTCGCCCTGTTTTTTTTAAAATTCTAAGAACCCGCCTCTACCCCACTCTAATAGAAAAAACAAAACCTTTGCCATCAGCTCTTAATTCCTGTATATTTTTAGAGATAAGAAGTTTTTTTCCATTTTCCACTTTGCAACAAAATAATATAGAAAATTTATCCAAAATTCTCCTAGAGGTTCTTTAAATTGCTAACCAAGATTCTCCTCCTCGCCATAGCTGGCGGCCTTGGCACCCTTGCCCGCTTCGGTCTCTCGACCCTTGTGCAAAGTGGTGCTGGTAGCTCTACCTTCTCCTACGGCACACTTGCCGTAAATGTACTTGGTTGTTTTCTCTTTGGCCTTGTTTGGTCTTTATCTGAAGCACGCCTTGCCATTAATCAAGAGCTAAAGCTAATCATCTTATTTGGCTTTATGGGAGCCTTTACAACGATGAGTACCTTTGCCTTTGAGACTGCTTCCTTTATGCGAGACTCCCAGTGGACACTTGCATTTATAAATGCCTTTGCTCAGAACACGCTCTCCATAGCAGCCGTCTTCGTTGGCTTTGCCTCAAGCCGTATTTTTTAATCCAAATACAAAATTAAAACTTTTTTTTCATACCAATAAAATATGATAATCGGCATTCCAAAAGAGATAAAGGATAATGAGTTTCGAGTGGCTCTTGTCCCAGAAGGTGCAGGCAAACTTACTAAAGCTGGTCACACCGTGCTTATAGAAAAAAATGCTGGCATTGGGAGTGGCATTAGTGACGAGGAATTTATGGCCAAAGGGGCAAAAATTGTCGCCACTGCAAAGGAGGTTTTTTCTAGCTCCGAACTAATAGTAAAAGTAAAGGAACCTATTAAGGAAGAATTCCAACTTCTTTGCAAAGGGCAGATGCTCTTTACCTTCTTACACCTAGCGGCTAAGAGAGAACTTGCCAACATCTTACTTGAAAAAAAAATAACCGCAATCGGCTACGAGACCGTTGAGGTTGAAGCAAACGGAAAAACCCTAACCCCAATACTTAGCCCCATGAGCGAGGTTGCAGGAAAACTTGCAACTCAGTTTGGGGCTGAATTCTTGTTAAAATCCAATGGAGGGCAAGGCATACTCCTAAGCGGAGTTAACGGAAAGATGCGAGGCTTTGTAGTAATCATCGGGGCTGGAATTGTTGGGATAAATGCCGCAAAGATTGCACTTGGACTTGGTGCAAGGGTAGTCATATTAGATATAAATAAAGAAAACCTAGATGCCGCTGAAAAAGAACTTCCAGAGCTTAAGACCTTACTCTCAACAGAGGAGAATATAGAGCAAAATGTAATAAAAGCAGACCTCTTAATTGGAGCCGTGCATATTCCCGGGGCAAGGACACCTATAATCGTTAAGAAAAAACTCGTAGAGAAAATGAAAAAAGGGAGCGTCATCCTAGATGTTGCTGTTGATCAAGGTGGTTGCATTGAGACCATAAGGCCAACCACACACTCAGATCCAACATACCTCGTAAGTGGTGTAATCCACTACGGGGTTACAAATATGCCTGGGGCTGTGCCAAGAAGCTCTACCTTTGCTCTAACTGATATTACCCTGCCCTACGTCTTGACCCTCGCTAAGAGTGCCTCGGTAAGCAAAGCAATCGATAACAAAGAAGAACTTAAGAAAGGCATCAATACCTACCTCGGTAACCTTACCAACAAGGCAACTTCTAAGGCTCTAGACTTACCCTTCACTGCCCTTGATACTCTCCTCTAAAGATGCTCAGTACCCTTTAAAAAGACCTATTTTACTTGACTATTACCCAAAAAACCGATAATTTATCTAATTAGTCGAACTTTGCTTAGAATAGGCTAACGCCTTGGCAAACCCAAAAAAATCACAAAAAATGCACCTTTCTACTAAACAAGCTACGTATCAAAAAAGCTAGTTTTTTTAAAACGAAAAATAACGGTGCGAATGGAAGATAAAAATAAATGGATACCAAAGAGAGAAAAGACAAGACCAAGAAAGAAACAAAAGAGAGTAGAAGTCAGGAATTTATACACCGCCTCCAAACAATGCACGAGCTTCGAAGCAGTGGCACAGAACCATACCCAAATGACTTTCGCCCTAAGGATACGGCAAAGGAATGCGTAAGTAACTTTGATTCACTTCCAAAGGAAGAACTTGAAGCTCGAAAAGAAAGTGTAAAGATAGCTGGGCGTGTCGTAGCACTACGCCGTTTTGGTAAGGCCGCCTTTGCGCACCTCCAAGACCGCACCGGAAAACTTCAGGCCTACTTTAAAAGGGACGTACTATCTGAAGACGAATGGGCTCTATTTAAAAAAATCGATGTCGGCGATATCATGGGCATAAGTGGCACTCTCTTTAGAACCAAGACAGATGAATTAACTGTTGAGGCAAAAGAACTTCGCCTCCTCACTAAAGGTCTATCCCCGCTTCCAGAAAAATGGCACGGTCTTCAAAATGTCGAATCAAGGTATCGCCAGCGTTACCTTGATCTCTTGGTAAACCCAGAGGTACGTGATGTTTTTAAAAAAAGAACAGAGATAATTCGCCTTATCCGTGAGTTCTTAAATGAGCGGGATTACGTCGAGGTCGAAACCCCGATGATGCACCACATTCCAGGAGGTGCTGCTGCTCGCCCCTTTAAGACACACCACAATGCACTTGGTAGTGACCTCTATCTTCGCATCGCCCCGGAGCTTTACCTAAAACGCCTTGTCATCGGAGGCATTGAACGAGTCTTTGAGGTAAATAGAAACTTCCGAAATGAAGGAGTCTCTACTCGTCATAACCCTGAGTTCACTATGCTTGAGTTTTATGAGGCATACGCAACCTATGAGGATTTAATGACGCTAACAGAGGAGCTTGTCTGCTCTCTCGTGCAAGCTCTCCATAAATCAAAAAAACTTACCTATCAGGGAACTGAACTTGATTTTACTGCCCCTTGGCCACGCATTACTGTTAAAGAAGCAATCCTCATGCATAATAGTGAGGCAAGTGAGGCTATTTTCACAGATAAAGAACTTGCCCTAGAGTACCTTGCAAAGGTAAACCCCTCGCTTGCAACAGGCGGGGAAGACCTAAGCTTTGGTAAGATTATTTTAGAGATATTTGAGGCCACAGCAGAGGATAAATTTATCCAACCAACCTTTATAACCCAGTACCCACTTGAGGTCTCCCCGCTCTCAAGGAAAAACGCAGAGGACGAAACCCTAGTTGACCGCTTTGAGTTAATTGTAAACGGCTTTGAGATTGCAAATGCATTCTCTGAGTTAAATGACCCAGTTGACCAACGCGAGCGTTTCCTTGAGCAAACAAAGGAGCGCGTGGCTGGAGACGAGGAAGCCCAGATGATGGATGAAGATTTTCTAACGGCCCTTGAGTACGGCATGCCTCCAACGGCTGGTGAGGGTATAGGCATTGACAGACTCGTCATGCTCCTAACAGATTCCCCCTCAATACGTGACGTAATACTCTTCCCTCTCCTTAAACAAAGGACAAAAGAAGTGCGTGAAGACGAAGCAGAGAATAAAACAAAGGAAGAGGTGTAGGCGAGTTGGGTTACGAATCCTTCATAGCACTTAGGTATCTTCGTGGTAAGAGACGCTCAAAGTTTGTCTCTGTCATCACCTTTATCTCAATTATTGGGATAACGGTCGGTGTAACTGCCCTAATTATTGTTCTCTCGGTTATGGACGGTTTTCAAAAAGATATCCGAGATAAGATTCTTGGCATAAGCGCGCATGTCGTTGTAATGGAGTTTGGCGGTGAGATGGGCAACTATGAAAAGGTCTCAGAAGAAATACGTAAAAATCCGCAGGTTCTTGGGGCAACCCCGTTTATCTACCGCCAAGCCATGCTCTCAGGCCCTGGTGGTGTCATGGGTGTTGTTGTTCGAGGACTTGACCCAGATACCGTAACTGACGTAACTGTACTAAAAGAGAGAATAAAGTACGGAGCCTTGGAAGGGGTTATCCCAAGTTTTAAGGAAGCAGCCATTGCGGGCGAAGTTCCAGGGATTGTCATCGGAGCTGAACTTGCGGGAACACTTGGCGCTGATATCGGGGATGAGGTAAAGATAGTCTCGCCCTCAAGCAGTGCAAGTGCTATGGGCTCGACCCCGCGGATGGCGGCCTTTAAAGTAGCGGCAATCTTTGAGATGGGTATGTTTGAATATGACTCAAGTATGGCCTTTATATCAATTAAAAATGCACAAAGCTTCTTTCGAACTGGCAAGGTAGTAACAGGGATTGAGGTTAAGATACAAGACGTCTACGAGGCTGAGGATATCAGTGAAGAAATAGTGATGGACTTAGAAGGTCCTTACTGGTCTCGCACTTGGATGGATATGAACAGAAATCTCTTTAGTGCCTTAAAGATGGAGAAGGCCGCGATGTTCATAATCCTAACCCTTGTTATTCTCGTTGCGGCACTAAATATTATCAGCACACTCATTATGGTTGTTATGGAAAAGGGAAAAGAGATAGCCATCCTAAAAGGTCTTGGTGCAAGTTCAAAGGGCATCATGAAGATATTTATGATTGAGGGTATTATTATAGGGTTTGTTGGCACATTCCTCGGAGGCACTATCGGGGTTATTAGTGCCATAAAACTAGAGGCGATTGTCGGCGTCATAGAAGAGATATTTGGCTTTAAGGTGCTTGATCCTTCGGTCTACTATATCGACAAATTCCCCTCAAACGTTGACCCAGTCTCTGTTGCATTCATTCTTTTAATGACAATTGGGATTAGTTTTCTTGCTACGATTTATCCTTCATGGAAAGCGTCTAGGCTTGATCCAGTCGAGGGGCTTAGATATGAGTAAGGTGAAAAATGCCTAGATATAACTTTGATGAAGTTAAAAAAATAAAAGAAAAAGCAGAGAAACTCTTTAGCAAGGGAAAGCACGAGAAGGCTCTAAAGGTCTACGCTGGTATTCGTCTCTTTGGAAAAAAAGATTCAAAGATATTTATGCGTATCGGTGATATCTACAGAAAGATAGATAACGACCAGGAAGCAATCGCCGCATACAAAGAAGCTATCCCTGTCTTTACAAATCAGGGTTTCTTGATTAAGGCAATCGCCGTTTGCAAGATGATAACCCAGATTGACCCTTCAGAGGAAGAGGTTCAGTTAAAACTCGCTGAACTTTGCGCAGGCTCTGGTCGCTCCGTAGAGCTTGGAATTTCTCACACAACTGGCGCACCGATGCCTCTCACTGAAAACCTCACAGAGGTTGCTCCACCAATTCAAGGGCTTGACGAGATTGAAGAACTAGAAGAGATTGAAGAGCTAGAGGTCATTGAAGATATTGAAGAACTAAAAGAGGTCACCGAGGTACCTGCCCCTAGCCAAGAAACACACACATTCCCTCACACTCCTCTCTTCTCAGACTTTAATAAGGACGAACTCTTTGAGGTAGTTAAGAAAGTCCTTTTCCTCTCCCTTGAAAAAGGTGACTCTGTATTTAATGAAGGCGACGACGGAGACTCAATCTATATCGTAGTAAACGGCACACTAGAGGTCGCAGGCAGGGCAAATGACGGCACAAGTGTTATTATCTCAAACCTAAAAGAAGGGGACTTCTTTGGTGAGTTCGGGTTCTTCTCCTCAACAAAAAGAAAGACAACGGTTAGAACCCTTGAGCCAGCCCAGCTTCTTGAGCTTAAAAAATCTGATATGGATTCAATCATAAAGGGTCACCCACATGTCTCTGAGGTTCTCTTTGAATTCTATAAAGAACGAGTCGTTGATAGACTAATGGCACTCTCTCGTGCCTTTCGCCCAATGAGTGAGGCCGACCGAGGAGCTGTACTAAAGAGTGTCACCCTTGAGAGCTTTCAACCAGACAGTAATATAATTATTGAGGGCGAGAGCGGAGCTACGATGTATCTTATAAAATCCGGGACTGTGGAGGTCTCGGTTGGGGTTACAGCTGAGAGAAAAGTAATAAGTCAACTCCAAGAGGGAGACTTCTTTGGTGAGATTGCCCTTGCCACAAACAAGCCTCGTCAAGCAACTGTCACAGCACTTACTGATGTTGAGACCGTTGTCTTCTCAAGGCACATGATAAAGGACATACTTGCCAAGTACCCAGAGATAAAGGACATCCTCTTGGGTGTAATAAAGGAACGCTTAGAGGATACCTCAAAGATAAAATCCAGCGATGGCGGAGGAACCTTACTCTAGTTTTCTTTTATGATAGATAGGCAGAAAACTACGCAAGAAAACCTTAATAACTAATGGAACTAATACGCACTGAAAAATTAAATAAAAGCTACGCAAGCGGCGACAATACAATCGTTGTCTTAAAGGATCTAAACCTAGAGATACTTAAAGGCGAGACACTGGCAATAGTTGGGCCGTCTGGGGCTGGAAAGTCTACGCTCCTAAATGTTCTCGGTGCACTGGACAGGCCAAACTCAGGGGAGATTTTCTTCAAAGGCAAGGCTCTCTCTACGTACAGTGAATCTGCACTCGCTACTTTTAGAAATAAAAATATTGGCTTTGTATTTCAATCTCACCACCTGCTCTCGGAGTTTAGTGCTCTTGAAAATGTCATGCTCCCGGCCCTAATCGGAGGACTCTCCTACGCAGAGGCCAGCAAAAAAGCAAAGAATCTGCTCTCAGAGGTTGGTCTTGGAAAGAGGCTAACACACAAACCCGGGCAACTCTCAGGAGGAGAGCAACAGAGGTGTGCAATAGTTCGCGCCCTACTCCAAGAGCCAGAGGTAATCCTCGCTGATGAGCCAACAGGAAACCTTGATACTACTAAAGGCGAGGAGGTCTTTAATTTGCTCCTTCGCTTTAACCTGGAAAAAAAGGTAACCCTAATTATGGTTACCCATAATGAAGCACTCGCAAGCAGGATGGAAAAAAGGCTTGTCATGAAGGACGGCCTCCTTAGTAGCGAAAACTAGATAATACTCAAGGTTTTAAAGATTTATAAAACATTACACTACGACTGCTAAAAGGGGTTTATATATTGCGGCTTTCTAAGATTAGATTTTTTATTTTTTTTATCTTCCTTTTCATCACGACTTCTTTAGCGGCAAATGCCCAAGCTGAGGTCTCTACCAAGAACGGAGTTCTTTTGGTTCCGTTTACGCTTCGAGGCGAAACGGATTCCAAGCCCCTTAAAAAAGAGCTAATGGAGAGCTTTGCCAAAGGACTTGTTGATTCAGGGTGTGGCCTAATGGGTATGGAGATAATAAAAAAGGCTATACTAGAGGATAAGGAAAGCTCCTTTAGCGACGTAAGGGTTAGAGAAGTTGCAGTTCAGGCTGGAGCAAAATTTGCACTCACCGGTGCACTCACTATACTTGGCAAGACCTTTAACCTTGATCTTAAGTTAGAGCAGGTAATAGAAGACGCCAAGGAGACTACCGCAATTAAGTTCTTTAATAAAAGTACGACTCAAAAAGCAAAGCTTCTTAAGTGGGCTACCGTGAGTGCTACAAAGGTCTGCGAAGAAGTAACGCTTCGTAGTGCTGAGAATAAAAAACTTATAAAGAATTTATCTGGCAAAAAACTCCATGCTGTAAATATCAGTGGAGCTCGCCGAATAGACTCTGAGGCCATAACAAAAAAACTAAAGAGTACCCCGGGCGGCACGTACTCAGCAGAGACCATACGCACCGATATTCAAAGCATCTTTGCCATGGGTTACTTTGATGATATAACGGCCGAGGTTTTTCAGACCCCTGTAAAAGCAAAAGATATCCAGAGCAAAGATAAAACCCAGGAGCTTATTCTCGTCTTTACAGTTAAAGAAAAACCAGTCATTAGCAAGGTCAAATTAGAGGGTAATGACGAACTAAGTGAGGAAAAAATAAGAGGGGCATTTACCCTAAAGACCCACACCCTCCTAAATAGAAGGCTCATTAAAGAAGCCGCCGAGAGGATTAGAATCCTCTACACAGAGGAGGGTTTCTACCTTGCTAAAGTTAAAGCAGGTATTGAGGTAAAAAATTCAAATGCCAAGGTTACCTTTAAGATAGATGAAGGCGAGAAGGTAAGGGTAAAGCAAATTACCATTTTGGGGGCTTCGGCATTTACAGAGAAAGAGATAAAAAAAATAATGATGACCAAGCAAAAATGGGCACTCTCTTTTTTAACTGGCTCTGGCAAATTCTCTGAGTTTGCTTTTGAGGCTGACCTTGCGATGATAATGAAGCACTACCTTGATAATGGATACATCAATGCAGAGATAAGAGAAAACCGAGTTCTCCTTGGCGAAAGTAAAAAATGGCTCTACATTACTATCGCACTAAGTGAGGGTAATCAGTACACCCTTGGTAAGGTTAATGTTGAAGGCGACCTACTAAAGGACAGATTAGAGCTTATCAAGGCAATTGGCGTCGAACCAGGAGAGGTATTTAACCGCTCTGAATTATCTGCAGGAATTGAAGCTCTTCGTGGCATATACGGAGATAAAGGCTTTGCCTACGCAGAGTTTAAGCCAAGCACCCTTGTTGATGAAGATAAAAAGAGGGTAGACCTAAATTTGCATATTACCAAGCACGACCCCGTATACCTTGAAAAGATTGAAATTAGCGGAAATGTAAAGACAAGGGATAAGGTAATTCGTCGTGAGCTTGAGGTACTAGAGGGCGAACTCTTCTCCCTTAGTGCATTTAAAAGGAGTCGCAGTAACCTCAGAAGGCTTGGTTACTTTGAGGATGTTAAATTCACAGAGAGCGAAGGTAGCACGCGCGCGAGGATAAAACTTAAGATTGACGTAAAGGAAGTACCAACCGGAGCCCTTACCCTTGGCATGGGGTACAGCTCTACAGAAAAGCTCATGGGTACGACCTCAATATCGCAATCAAATTTCCTTGGCACAGGCCTAAAGCTTAATATTATGGCCAATATCAGCTCCACCAGTTCTCGTTTTAATATAGGCATTACCGAGCCATGGCTCTTTGATAAACCAATATCCGCAGGTTTTGATTTATTTAATACCGCAAAAGAGTACCAGGACTTTACAATGGATAAAACTGGCGGGGCCTTAAGGCTCGGCTTCCCACTATATAAACGCTCGACAAAGATGTCGCTCAGATACGGTCTTGAGTTCATTGACATTCGTGAGGTCGATGAGACTGCATCTGATACAGTTAAAGATCAAGAAGGTGAGACTACCGTTAGCAGTGCCTCAATGCTCATAACCCATGACACGCGCGACGACTTCTTCTTTCCAACCGAGGGTTCAGTCCTTAAGTTCTCTACAAAAGTCGCTGGAGGCCTCCTTGGTGGTAGTACAAATTACGTCCGCTACGAAGGAAGTGCCCTACACTTCTTTCCGCTTCCTTGGTGGAAGAGTGCTATATCACTTAGAGGTACCCTTGGTCACGTACATAGTTTTGGTGGTGAGACCCTTCCAATCTATGAACGCTATTTCATAGGGGGGATGAATTCAATTAGAGGTTTTCGGTCCAGAACAATTAGCCCTTATATAGATACAATGGAACTCGTTGATACCTCAACAGGCTCTTACTGGACACCTGTTAGAGAGTTAATCGGCGGCGAGACCGAGGCCTTTATTAATACAGAGTTTCTCTTCCCACTTTTTCCTGAGCAAAGGATTAAGGGTGTTGTCTTCTATGATATTGGAAATTCCTACGACGGTGGAATTGATTTTGACGAGTTTCGTCACGGTACTGGTGTTGGTATACGCTGGTTCTCCCCAATGGGGCCGCTCCGTTTAGAGTGGGGCTATAACCTAGATCCTTGGGAAGGTGAGAGACAAAAATTTTGGGAATTTACAATTGGTGGTTTCTTTTAAGCCTTGGCCTCTGCTAAAATAGGTTCTGATATTAACCTTGGCTTTTAAAGGTTTTTTACGCTACAAAAAAACTTGTTTTAAATCTTTAAAATAAAAAAATAGAATTTAAAAAATAAGGAGCAAAAAAATGACAAAACTTTTAAGGACTTCTTCTCTCCTGGCCCTAGCTGTTCTTCTACTAACCTCACTTGTGCTAAGCACGCCAGCAAACTCAGCTGAACTAAAGATTGGTTACGCAAACCTGCAGAAGGCACTAAATAGCTGCGAGGCTGGAAAGAAAGCAAAGACAGAGCTTGATAGCGAGTATGACACACTAGAGAAAAAACTTAGTGAGGAGCAAAGCGAACTGAAGAAAATGAAGGCAGAGATCGAGAGCAAGGCCAGTGTCTGGAATAAAGAGACCTTTGAGAAAAAGGAGCGTGCCTTTATTACAAAAGGCCAAGCATTTCAAAAACGTTTTGTTGAGGCTCGCGAGAACCTGAACTCAAAACTAAAGAGTAAAGAATCAAAGATACTCGGTGAGCTTCAGGCAATCGTAAAAGAGACGGCAGAGAAAAAAGGTTACGACTTTGTCTTTGAGTACTCGCTTGGGGCAATTCTTCACGCCCCAAAGGACGTTGACATTACTGATGAGTTAATTGAGCTTCATAATAAAAGAAATTAAAATATTAATATAAAACCAAAAAAATCGAGTACAGAAACAAAATGGCTGAAAAGGGAAAAAAACCTAATAAAGATTTACCTGCTTCTTTTACTCTAAAGGATTTATCAAGCCTCGTGCGTGGCACTGTCGTTGGAGACGGCGAGATGATAATTACAGGGGCCGCTGGCATTGAAGAGGCAAAGGTCGGGGAGGTAACATTTCTCTCCAACAGACGCTACTTTAAATTCTTAAAAGAGACCAAAGCAAGTGCAGTCATTATTTCAAAAGGACTCGAGACAAAGCCAGAGGTAGAGGGCTTAAATCTCTGCGTCACAAAAGACCCCTACCTTGCCTACGCACTTATACTTGATAAGCTCTACCCTGCAAAGCACCCAGCCCCTGGTATTGCCAGCAATGCTTCCGTAGATAAGGACTCCTCCATTGGCAGTGGCGTACACATCGGTGCATTTGTTGTAATTGAAGCAGGCGTAAAGATTGGTGATAACACAGTAATCTATCCAAACACATATATTGGCAAGGACTCAGTTATCGGCTCTAATTCTCTTATCTACCCAAATGTTACGATACGTGAGAGAATAACCATTGGCTCAGGCGTTACCATCCACCCAGGTACAACCATCGGTGGTGACGGCTTTGGTTACGCAAATGACGGGAATACAAAAATAAAGGTTCCGCAGATTGGAACCGTAACAATTGGAGACGACGTAGAGCTTGGCTCAAACGTAACAATTGACAGAGGCACAACCGGAGCAACCTTCATTGGGCGAGGCACAAAGATTGATAACCTCGTCCAGATTGGTCATAACGCACGCATTGGTGAGGACTGCGTAATTGTTGCACAGACTGGGATAGCAGGCTCAGCAACCATCGGAGACCGAGTAACAATTGCGGGACAGTCCGCTGTGGTTGGTCACATTGCTATTGCAGATGATAGCGTAATAGGCGGCAAAAGTGCTGTTACAAATGATATAAAAGATAGGGGTGTATACACAGGCTACCCAGCCGTCCCACACAGGCAGTGGCTAAAAACCATGGGGGTCTTTGCAACCCTTCCTGAGCTAAAGAAAAAAGTAAAAGAACTTGAAGAAAAGCTAAACGAACTTACAATTAAAAAAGAGGATGAAATATCATGACAGAAGAAAAAGAAAAAAACGCACTTGACTCAATAGATATTCTCGAAATATTTAAGACCTTGCCACACCGCTACCCGTTCTTGCTCGTTGATAAGATTCTTGAGCTTGAGAAGATGGAGCGAGCAAGAGGGCTTAAGAACGTAACAATTAACGAGCCTTTTTTTCAAGGGCATTTCCCCGGACACCCCATTATGCCGGGCGTCCTAATAATAGAGGCCATGGCTCAAGTTGCAGGCATCCTCGCCTTCAAGAGCATGGGAATTGAGGACGGCATTCTTTACTTTACTGGCATTGATAAGGCTCGCTTCAAACGCCCTGTTGTCCCTGGAGATACGCTTGAGTTTGAACTCACTGTGAAAAAAACCAGAGGCACTGTGCTTTGGAGCCTCCACGGCGAGGCCTTTGTTAAGGACAAACTCGTGGCAAGTGCTGATATCATGGCCTCACTTGTAGTAAATAAATAGGTAAAGATAAACGGAGAAGATATATGACAATGACTCCTGAAAACTATAAAGACGACGACTCAATAAAGATAGATCCAACTGCTATGCTCCACCCAAGTGTTGAGCTTGATAGTGGCGTTGTTATTGGCCCTTACTCCATAATTGGTGAGAAGGTAAAGATTGGCAAAAATACCCGTGTTGCTCCGCACGTCGTCGTCGGCAGACTAACGACCATTGGAAGCGGGTGCAGGCTCTTCCAGTTTAGCTCTGTTGGTGCTGAACCCCAAGACCTTGGGTACGACGGTGAAGATACCGAGGCAATCATCGGGGATAACAATATCATCAGAGAGTTTGTAACGATTCACCGAGGTACAGCCAAGGACGCTGGCAAAACAATCGTTGGTTCAAATAATCTTTTTATGAATTACACACACGTTGCACACGACTGCATTGTTGGTGATAACGTTGTCATGGCCAACTGCGCTACCCTTGCTGGACACGTTGAGATAAATGACCACGCAATCATAGGAGGCCTCTCGGCCATACACCAATTCACAAGGATTGGTGCCTACGTTATTATCGGAGGCGGCTCTATTGTCACTCAAGATATTATCCCCTTTGTTATGGCTGTAGGAAATAGAGCAACCATGCGTGGGCTAAATTTAATTGGGCTTCGTAGAGCAGGGTTTGCTCGCTCAGACATATCAGAGATTAAAAAAGCCTACACACTTCTCTTTCGCTCCTCAAAGAATTTAAAGGACGCAACAGAGGAGCTTCTAAAAGAAGCTGGAGAGAGTGAGAATATTAAAAAAATTACTGAATTTATAAAAAACTCCAAACGCGGCGTTATTCGCGACAAAGGGAAAAAAGGCAATGAAGAAGATTAGAACCGCTGTAATAGGGACTGGGTATCTTGGAAAATTTCACGCAGAAAAATACGCTGAGCTCGATAACTCCGAGCTTATTGCCGTTGTAGATATTAATAAAGATAACGCCGAAGCCGTTGCAAAAAAAACAAATACAACGGCACTTAATAGCTACGAGAGTCTACTAACAAAGGTTGATGCCGTTAGCATTGTCACCCCAACAGAGACGCATGCAAAGATTGGCCTAGATTTTCTCTCCAGAGGCATTGACGTCTTAATAGAGAAACCAATGGCACTTAGTACGGCTGAGGCTGACACCCTCATAAAGGCCGCAGAAGAGAATAATGCCATTTTACAGATTGGACACCTTGAGAGATTCAACGGTGCTGTCCTTGCCCTAAAGGACACCCCCCTTGACCCAGTATTTATCGAATCACACAGGCTCTCGCCCTTTCCTAATCGTTCAACAGATGTGGATGTTGTCCTTGATCTGATGATACATGATATTGATATTATCCTAAATCTTGCCCGTGCTGAGGTTGAAAAAATAGATGCCGTTGGTATCCCAGTTATCTCTGGTAAAGTGGATATCGCTAATGCACGTCTTGAGTTCAAGAATGGTTGCGTTGCAAATGTCACGGCAAGCAGGGTCTCTAAAGAGCCGCAGAGAAAGATGCGTATCTTTCAAAACGAGACATACATCTCTGTTGATTTTGCGACTCAACAAATCTCAATTGCTAAACTCGAAGGTGCAAAGGACGGAGAGAAACCAAGGATTATAAATGAAGAGCTTCAGATTGAACGCCAAGACTCGCTCTTAGAAGAGATAAAGTCTTTTTTGAATTGCTCTGCTACAAGGGAAGCTCCACTTGTTTCGGGTAGTGATGGTAAACGCGCCCTTGCCGTAGCCGCTGAGATACAAGAGGCTGTTGAGGAGTCCATCCAAAAAAGAAAACAAAACATAAAATAGTATTATTTAAAGGCATTTAAAAAATTCCGCACCACGAATTATGACAAAAAATACCACAGAAAAAATCCCTACAACTGCTCCAAAGATTTTAATGATAAGCGGGGAACTCTCTGGAGATCTCCACGGGAGTGCACTCATAAAAGAGATTTTGTCCACCTGCCCTGAGGTCACTATAAAAGGTATGGGTGGTAAAAAAATGTTAGCGGCTGGGCTTAGTGGTTTTGACTCAAGTTCCATCTCTGTAGTTGGGCTAGTAGAG
>JAGLUZ010000086.1 GCA_023134165.1 Deltaproteobacteria bacterium
AAAAAAAATAGGAGCCATCAACCCAAACCCCTCCAAGATAGATAGAGCTCAAATTGGCACTCGTCTTCGAGATGCCTCTAAATACTACACTGAAAAGCATCCTGCTTTATTAAAGAAACGTGGTATAATTGCAACCTATGAAGTAATCTTTGTTAGAGCAAAAAAACCTTTATAAAAAACAGAACAGGTTTATCCTATGGTTGAGCTAACTAATAAATACTACCTTGTCACAAGACCAATATCTGAGCATCTAAACGAGGTCTTGAAGTTCATTGAAGTTGCAAGTGATATAACTGGTATTGGTTCTCCTACCCTAAAGCAACGGCTCGTTGGTTCTGCCCTCCAAGTAATTAAGACCTCCACAAATAAAGAAGAACTTTCTAACATGGCAAGCGATCTCACAAAAGAAGGGCTCGTCTCGACAGTTATTAGTAAAGACGAACTTCGAAGAGCACCAACACCAAAGCGATGCCTAGCCCTTGACGCCTCAACCAAAACACTCCACCTACTCGGGGCTAACGGCGAAGTACTCGCCACAATTAACAAGGCACAAAACTACTTAATCGTTATCGCTTGTCACGGAGCTGGTAAACTACAGGCCAAACGCATGGCTCGGCGTGCAATGAATACCTCTAACTCTCTCCCCATAAACGAGATACTCTCTTTTATTTATCGCGCTCGCCCGTTTATGGATATCTACCTTCCAGGCATTGAGACTCCGCTACGAATTGATTCTGCTCGTTTTAATTATAATTCCCTAGGTGAAGATAACCGCCAAGCCGCCGCCCTGAATTTTCCCCTAATACTCTCACTAATAAAGAACCACTCAAAGAACGTTCTAATTGATACCGGATTTGGCGAGGTTCAACTCCCCTTCCTAACCCTTGATAGTGCCGAAGGTGAAGCCCTAACCAACCAGTTTACAACCTACTCCCGCTTTGTATACAAAGCCTCAGCAAGGAGCATCTTTGCCTCAGTTACAATTGGAGGTACTCTCTCAAGCCTCCCTCTTATTAGTGAACTTGGTGGCATGCTATGGGGCGGGCCAATTCTTTTCAGCTCTGCTGGTCTTGGTGGTGCTTCTGCACTAGGTGGCGCAGGCTCTGTACTTGGACTTCCTGGTACAAATCAAACCAAACAAAAATCAAAAGAAAAAACAACCTCAGCTGACCCATGGGACGAAGGCGGCTCTGGTTATGATTCAAAAACAAGTAAAGTAAACTCGGCGGGGCTTCCGGCGATACCTGAGGGACTTGGCCCAGTTGCACAAAAATATTGGGGCGTAAAAGGTTTCTTTAGAGGTTTTAGAAAATTCACTGGGGATAAGCGTTTCATGAAAAGCCTCGGTCCTCCAGCACTAATTTATCCTCTAGCTATACTAACCATTATCCCGCTCGTGTTCTTTCAACTAACTGAGAATTGGAGTCTACTTTCCCTCGCCTCTCTGCCCGCGGGGCTTGGAGTTTTTATCCATTCCTTTGTACTTCTCCAGCGAAAACGCTCAATTGAAAACTGCCCAACGAGCAAGATAAAAACCATGCCTATGGGTGAGGTGGAACTACAAGGTAAGGCAATTCCAAAGTATTTTTTACGTACCCCTTTTAGCAGAACCGAGTGTGTGTACTATTCCTACAAATTGTACGTAAAAGTTCGGACAAAAAATGGGTACAAAAACGTACTCAAAGAGGCTGGCTCCAGCGGTAATGTTCCGTTCTATATTGATGACGGTACGGGCATAAGACTCATAAAACCAGAGGGAGCGATAATTCGGTGTAGCCGAACAGAGGTGATCAGAGGCGACGTCTTGACAGGAATACTCGGCGGTGCTTCGTCGTTTGGGTCAGGAGATAAAAAGGTTGTTGAGACAATTATCCCGTCCAAACAACTTGTATATATTATCGGCTACGCTCACCGCGTTCTTATGAGTACGGAGGCAAAAAAACGTGGTTTTATTACAAGACTTCGAGAACTGAAGAATAACAAAACCGAACTCTTAACAAAACACGACACCGACGGTGACGGCAAAATAAGTGATAACGAATGGGAAGTTGCAAAAAAAGACCTTCAAGATAAAATTTTAGTTGAAGAGCTTCAAGCTGATAAAAGAATTGATGACATAGCAATAGGTGAACATCCAAGCGGCGGGCTTTTCTATATCTCAGATAAACATGAAGAACACATCCTGAAATCCCTATCATGGAGGCAACCCCTCTTCTTTGGATTGGCTCTCACATTAATCGGCGTGGGGTCTTATTACACCTTGCACCTAAAAAGTATCCAAGTTATAGTTGAGTTGCTAAAAATTTAAGGGACAATGTTCTAACTTTTTATTTTTCTTACAGATAATACTTTTTTTACAATTATAAGGAGGACACATTATGACCATCGTCTTTGTTGTATTAATTGTTATGGCTTTTATTGCCGCAGGCGTAGCCCTCTATTTTGTAACGATATACAACGGGCTCGTCACAGTAAAAAATAACGTAGAGAAGGCATGGAGTAATATAGACGTCCTCTTAAAGCAACGCCACGACGAATTACCAAACCTTGTTAGTGTCTGCGAGAGATACATGAAGCACGAGGCCGAGACCTTAACAAACGTAATCAAGGCTCGTAACATGATGGCCGGGGCAAGCAATATGAATGAGCGAGGAAAGGCTGAGGGATTTTTAACAGAGACCCTAAGATCTCTCTTTGCAGTCACAGAGAATTATCCTGAGCTAAAGGCTGACAGAAGATTTGGTCAACTTCAATCACGCATAACCGATATGGAAAATGAGATTGCCGACAGACGCGAACTCTTTAACGATAGCGTAAATATCTACAACATCCGTATTGAAAAACTCCCAGACGTTATGGTTGCTTCACTACTATCTTACAAGGCAAAGGATCTTTGGCAGATAAACCCAGAAGAGAGGGCTCCAGTTAAAGTTGCCTTCTCAAGCTAGGATAGAGGGGTTAACCTTCAAGTGCCATTAAAAAAAGAAACTAAAAAACTTGCCAAGGCTGACCACAATTCACTTTGGCACCCCTTTACAAGACACCTGGAGTGGGAAGAAGAAGAGCCACTCATTATTGAGCGAGCCTCTGGAAATTATTTAATTGATACCGAAGGTCGACGCTACTTGGACGGAATATCAAGCCTTTGGGTAACTGTTCATGGTCACAGAAAAAAGGAACTTGACCAGGCCGTAAAAAAACAACTACGTAAGGTTGCACACTCAACCCTGCTCGGGCTTTCAAGTGTCGTAGCAATTGAACTTTCGGAAAAACTAATTAAAGTTGCACCGAGCGGGTTAAAGAAAGTTTTTTACTCAGACTCTGGATCAACCTCAGTAGAGATTGCCCTAAAGATGGCCTTTCATTTTTCTAGAGCCGGGGGCGATACAAAAAAAACAAAATTTTTATCCTTCACTGGAGCCTACCACGGAGATACCGTTGGCTCAATGAGTGTCGGTGAAGTTGATGCCTTTGTAACGCAGTATAAACCACTTTTATTTAAAGGTTACAAAGCACCCTACCCGTACTGCTACAGGTGTCCTCTCAAAAAAGAACCTGCCACCTGCAACCTTGAGTGCATAAAAAAACTTGAAGAAATCTTAAAGAAAAATTCCTCAACAATTGCTGGGTGCATAATAGAACCACTTGTTCAAGGTGCGGCTGGGATGATTACCTCACCTCCTGGATTTTTAAAAGAAGTCCGAAGGCTCACAAAAAAATACAACGTCTTATTAATCGTCGATGAGGTCGCAACAGGTTTTGGAAGAACAGGAAAACTCTTTGCCTCTGAGCATGAAAAAATAAAACCAGATATTCTCTGCATTGCAAAAGGCCTAACAGGCGGCTACCTCCCGCTTGCCGCAACCCTTACAACAGAGGCTATATTTAAATCATTTCAGGGTACAAAAGAATCTCCAAATGCCTTTTACCACGGACACACCTACACAGGCAACCCGCTTGGATGTGCCGTGGCTCTTGCAAATTTAAAGATATTCAAAGACGATAAGACTATAGAGAAAATTCAACCAAAGATAAAACTTTTAAAGAATCTTTTAGAGCCATTTAAAGATCTCCCATTCGTTGGTGAGGTTCGCCAACGAGGATTAATGGTTGGCATAGAGCTCGTTGCAGATAAAAAAACAAAGAAACCTTTTCCTCAAAATAAAAGAACTGGTGCAAAGATTTGCAGAAGAGCAAGAGAGCGTGGTCTTATAATTCGCCCTCTTGGTGATACAATTATATTAATGCCTCCGCTTTCCATAAAAGAAAGTGAGCTTAGAAAAATAACAAAAATTGTCCCTGATTGCATCAAGGCTGAGACAGAAAAGAACAAGGAATAAAAAAATGAAACGCGGATACTTTATAACAGGCACTGATACAAATATCGGTAAGACAACAATTACGGCCGCCCTTGCTAGGGCATTCAAAGAGCGAGGGCTAAAGGTCGGGGTAATGAAACCTGTGGAGAGTGGGTGCAAGACCGAGGGCGGGCAACTAGTCCCTGCTGATGCGCTTTGTTTAAAAGAAGCCGCCGGCTCAGATGACAAATTTGGTCTTATAAATCCCTATCATTTTTCACTCCCACTCGCGCCAAAACTTGCAGCTGAGGCCAGTGATACGGAGATTGATCTTGGTTGGATTCAGGGATGCTTCTCTGAGCTAAGTGAAGGTAAGGATCTAATGCTAGTTGAGAGTGCCGGGGGGATTCTCGTCCCTCTTACCGGCACAAAGACAACCGTGGACTTAATGCTCATGCTCGGTCTAGAGTTAATTGTAGTTACACCCTCACGTCTTGGGTGCATAAACCAAACTCTCCTAACCGTTAGGTTTGCCGAGCTTGTCGGGCTAAAGGTCGCAGGCGTAATACTTAATCACCCTGATGAGCGTATTGATGAAAGTCAAAAATCTAATGCTAATGAGATTAGTAACTTTGGGGTAACTGTACTCGGTACAATTCCCTGCTCAAAAGACGACGCAGAGCCACTTAATATTGAAAGTTTTATTAACCTAGATTTACTTTTAGGTGAGACAGAAGAGAGAGAAGAGGAATAAATATCAAAATCTTTTTATAAAAGCTTTACGCTAATTTTAAAAAACTAGAGATAAAAACTTAGAGGTTTATTAATCACTTTTTCCAATGAACAAACACTTAATTATTTCTCAAAGGTGTTGGCAAGCTAAATCATCAAGAACAATCAAACCCCACCCACCGCATTTATTCTAGAAAAATTTAAAGAACCCGCCACAGAACTGGAATTACCTCTGAGGCGTGAAGTGCTTCGACTATCTTTATAAAGGGAATTATTAGGAGAAAGGCAAAGGCCTCGACTATAGCAAAGGTTACAACCTTTGGTGAGACTTTAACCTTTGCCTCAACAACTCTGCGTGCGTTTGTAAACTTCCAAATAGCTGGAAAAAGCCTTGGAACACGAGAGCAAAAATCTCTATACGCCTCTCCAAAGCGAGCCTTTAGGGTTAACTCTTCCTTTGATATTGTCAATATTATTGAGACAAGAAAGGGAATAAAAAAAACAAAGAAAAAAAGAGCAGTCTTTACCATTACGGCGGCACCGAGCGAGATTAGGACGCTACATAGGTATAACGGATTTCTGCATATTGAATACGGCCCGCTCGTAACGAGCTTTAGGTTTTTTCGACCTAACACATATAGAATTGCCCATATCCTGCCAAAGACACCAGCTACTATCAACACGAGACCAATTAGAAAATAAAGCGATTCTGTTGAAGGTGAAATAACCCTTGAAGGCTCAGTAAAAAGAATTATTAGGAGTCCAACAACAGCAACAATACGCATTGAAAATGTGCGGTACTTCCTAAGCCAATTTATAGTTGAATCAAGTCCCAAAAAATAATCCTCTTTTCACACGTATTATCAAAAAAAGTACAGCCCTCTCGCTCTTTACTAAAAAAACAGGAAAGGGCTATACTATAATTCTAAAAAAAAATTAAGCAGATTGTGCTTTGGTGTAATTTAGCTTTCCACCAACCTTAAGCGTATCAATTTGCCTCTGGGTAAATCCGTGGTTAAGGGTTATCTCGCTACCCTGAGTAATATTACTTAGGGTTAGAGTACCTCCGACCTTTAGGCCGTCAGTCAAACCATTTAACTCAAGCTC
>JAGLUZ010000087.1 GCA_023134165.1 Deltaproteobacteria bacterium
TGCTCTTTAACTCTGTTGCAAATGTCTACGCAAAAAATGCACTTGGCGTTATACTCACAGGTATGGGTAGTGACGGAGCAAAGGGGCTAAAAAATATGAAGAGCAAAGGAGCCCTTGGCATCTCTCAGGATGAGGCAAGTTGTGTTGTCTACGGAATGCCGAGATTTGCTGCTGAAAGTGCAGATGTAATTTTACCAATAAACCAGATTGCATCACAGATAGAAAAAATGGTACTCTAATCAGAAGATTTATTTAAAAATAATTATTTAGCTTTTGCTTTTCTATTAAATATAAAACCTTAAAGGCGTCAAACACATGAAAATTTCCATTCGTTTAAAATTTGGCCTCATTCTTCTTGTTTTTGTTGCAATAATGGCTGGGACAAAACTCGCAACTTCTTATGTAAACTCCCTTCAAAAGGACTATGCTCTTTACATAAACTTAGCTGGTCGTCAAAGAATGCTATCTCAAAAAATGACTGGCGAGGCTGTTGCCATTGCCAAAGAGATGGAGACAATAGACAAATATAGGGTAATGGCAAGCCACCTTGAGGTTACAAAAAATGTTCTATCGGTCACACTCGGTTCCAACTTTAATTTCAAACGCTATAAATCTGGCTTTGACGGCGAAGGTGCTACACTAATCCGTCAAATCAGCACCCGTCCTCGTAACCCAAAAAATACTCCTGATGAATTTGAACGTAGAGCCTTAGAGGTCTTTGCTGATAACGATGCACAGGAAGAATACTACAGCAAGAGCATTACAGAATCAGGCATAAGACAGATTCGCTACATTAAACGCCTTAACGCAGATAAGGTATGCCTGGATTGTCACGGAAGAGCTTCAAATGTACCTGAGATAATTAAAAAGCGCTACCCTAATGACGAAGCAACAGGCTATAGCGAAGGCGAACTAATGGGAGCCTTAAGCATTACCGCACCCATATACGGCTCTATCGCTGATACACGGATTCTTCTTGCCTCTACAAGAGATTTATTCAATAAAACACTAAAGGCACTTGCACTTGGCGGAGAAACCACTGACACAAAGAATAGTCCCATAACACTAATGTACGATCCAAACCTCTTACTCGTTGATGAATTTAATAAGGCAATAAATTTTTGGACTGAGTTTGACAAAAATATATCTGTAATACTTAATCCAAAAGTTACGGTTGGCTCTGAAGATTTTAGAAATGCCATGACTTTTATCGAGACCAACAGTAGTACCCTTCTTGCCAAGATGAATACTATTACGAGCCTTTACCAAGAACTCTCAGAGAATGCCATCTATCTCTTTGAGTGGGTTCAACTTATAACACTTACAATTATTTTACTAAGTTCCTTTCTCGTCTTCCTCTTCTTTAGTCGTTTTATTGTTCGTCCACTTGAGGCCACAAGAGATAGCTTACATTCAATAGCCCTTGGCGATCTTAGTGGAAATAATATCACGGTGAAATCGAATGACGAGCTTGGTGACGTTGTAAGTAGCCTAAATCTTATGACCACAAACCTTAGAGAGGTAACTGGAGAGGTTCGCGTTACTTCTAAAGAATTTAATTCAATATCATCTGAGATTAATACAACCGTTGATGAACTCTCGCTAAATAGCTCTGAGCAAATATCAGCAGTTAAAAAGACCTCAAGTGCCATGATCCATATGGATTCCTCTATTACTGAGATTGCAAAAAATACAGATAACCTCTCCAAGACTGCAGAAGATACCTCCTCAGCTGTTTTGGAGATTGCCGCTTCTATTGATGAGGTTGCAAAAATATCAGAGGAACTTTCCCTAACTGTCGAAGAGGTATCAAGCTCCATTTCCGAGATGGCCTTCTCTGTAAAAGAGATAACAGGACATACCTCAAATCTCTCAGCTTACGCCTCTGATACGGCCTCTGCAATATCAGAGATTGACGCTTCAATACGTGAGGTTGAGATAAATATAAAAAATTCAGCTCGCCTCTCGGAGGCAACTGCTACAAATGCTGGAGACGGCAGAGAGGCTGTTCTAAAGACCTCTGAAGCTATGGAGAACATTAATATCACAGTTGAAGAGGTTGCAAGTGTAATAAAAAGATTTGTTGAAAAAGCAATCTCTGTTGGAGAAATCCTAAAAGTTATAAATGAGATGGCCGAGCAAACAAATCTGCTCTCCCTAAATGCCGCAATCATTGCGGCTCAGGCTGGTGAGCACGGTAAGGGTTTTGCTGTTGTCTCAGATGAAATAAAAGACTTCTCTGACAGGACTGCATCCTCAATCAAGCAGATAGAAAAACTCATTAGGTCTGTTCAATTAGAGGCAACAAATGCTGTTAAGTCAGTTGAGGCCGTTGGAAAAAGTGTCGAGACCGGGGTAACCCTCTCTAATAATGCCGCAAATTCACTTGAGAAAATCCTCTCTAGTGCAAACTCTTCCAGCCAAATGGTTGAGCATATTGCAAAGGCAAACTCTGAGCAATTAAAGGGAAGCCGGCAGGTTACCGAGGCAATGGAGAAAATAACTGATATGCTCTCAAAGGTTTACCGCGCAATTGAAGATCAGGAAAAAGGTAGCTCATATATTGCCAAGGCCGCAGAACAGATGATGGACGCCGCCTCTCAGGTAAGAAAAGCTACAAAGGAGCAGAGCCGAGGTGGGGAATTAATTGCAAGAGGTGTTGAAAATATCTCTGTGATGACCAACACCATTAATAAATCAACCCAGGAGCAGGCTAGAGGAAGTAGGGTTATTGTTCGAACAGTTAATAATGTTCAAACAAGTACCGAGAAGAACGTAGCTAATATCAAAAAAATAAGAAGTGCTACTCAAGAGTTACTTGCAAAGACAAGCGATCTGACTACATCTATAAAAAAGTTTAGAGGGCAATAAAGTACTTCAAACAAGGTTTAGTATTTATATTCTTATTTTTTTATTCAAGGCTGTGCCTATCTAGACGACCCTTTTTATACGAAATATAAAACCTGCTACATCTTCTCTGGTGCACTTACGCCGAGCAAACTTAGACCCTTCTTCACAACTCCAGCCACAACAGAGGCTAAAAGCAGGCGTGCTTCTGATAATTTTTTATCCTCACCAACAATGCGATTCTTATTATAATAAGAATGAAATTGACCAGCCAAATCTTGCAAATAAAAAGTAACCCTATGAGGGGCCATCTCAATGGAACTCTTTTCAATCATCTCCTCAAAAGAAGCTAAGTACTTTATAAGAGCTAGTTCATCTGGGGCGTCAAGTTTTTTTATAAGTTCTTTTGTATTTTTTTTATCTACCTCAATCCCACTCTCTTTTGCAAAATCAATTATACTCCGTATCCTAGCAAAACAGTACTGAACATAATAAACAGGATTCTCTGGTGCTTGTTTTTTTGCAACCTCAAGGTCGAATTCAAGCTGTGCATCAGATTTTCGCATTAAAAAAGAAAAACGACACGCATCACTGCCTACTTCCTTGAGAACCTCATTTAGGGTAATAAACTCTCCAGCACGGGTACTCATCGCCACAGGCACGCCGTCCCTTAAAAGACTAACTAGTTGAATAAATATTATCTCCAACTTTTCTGGCTCTTGACCAAGTGCCTTCATGAGCGCATCAACCCTGCCTTTATAGCCGTGGTGATCAGCACCCCAGACATCAATAATTTTATCAAAACCTCGCTCGATTTTATTTTTGTGGTAAGCAATGTCAGCTGCAAAATAAGTTAATGAGCCGTCCTGCTTTCTTAAGACTCGGTTCTTGTCATCACCAAGTGATTCTGAACCAAACCACGTTGCACCGTCTTCATCGTAAACATATCCGCTTGCTCTTAACTCGTCCATTGTTTTTTCTACGAGTTTTTCTCTATGAAGTTTCTCTTCGCTAAACCACTGGTCAAATGTAATTCCAAAATCCTTTAGATCCTTTTTTATTCCGGAAAGTATTGAGTCACTTGCAAAGCTTGTGAAAACTTCGGTAAGTTCTTCGTCCTTAGAGTCTTTATATTTATCACCGAATTTTGTTATAAAGTCCTTGGCAATATCCTTCATGTACTCGCCTTTGTAGTGGTCATCTGGAAAAGGCTCAGTACCGCCAAGAAGTTCTAAGTATCTATACTTGAGTGAGCGACCAAGGGTATTCATTTGGTTTCCCACATCATTAATATAATATTCCCTGGTAACATCAAAACCAGCTGAACTCATAATCCGAGCTAGGGTGTCACCAACAGCGGCACCGCGCCCGTGACCAATATGGAGTGGGCCTGTTGGGTTGGCACTCACAAACTCAATCTGCACTTTCTTGCCCTCACCAATATTAGAATCACCAAAGGCTTGGCCCTTATCAATTATCTCTTCC
>JAGLUZ010000088.1 GCA_023134165.1 Deltaproteobacteria bacterium
AATATCCATAAAATAAAGACTCCCTCCCGTATTATTTCCAGTAACCCTGTTATTAATTACCATAGCAAGTGTTGGTTTTGCGATATCTATACCGGAGCCAATATGTCTGGTAATTGTATTACCGATTAGAGTTACATCCGAATAACTACTTGCGTTTACTCCATTTCCATTCTCAGTAATCAGATTCCCTGAAATCGTACCACTGGAGTCATATACATGGATTGCATCGTAAGTTGCAGTCCCATAACCATTACCTATTAAAATATTCCCTGAAATTGTAAAACCTGAGACACTTTCAAGTACTATCCCGTAATTATTTTCTGTAAAATAACTATCTCTTATCGTCATGTTTGAGCCACTGCCAGGATACATGCCAAAACTATTAGTCTTAAAGATATTCTCTGAAATTGTAATATTAGTAAAAGGACCACTACCAATTCCATAGTTTCCATTGCTAACAGTGAGTCCGGATATCGCAGCATCGTCAACATTCCATAATGAGATAACAGATCCACAAGCAGCCCCATCTATTATAGTAACCTCTTTACCTGCACCTCTTAAATGGACATTACTCTTCATATCAATACAATCTACATACGTGCCAGGCATTACATCAATAACATACGGCGTACTCGCCGACGGCGTTATCGCCGCAAGAGCCGCTGTTATGGTCGCATAGTCACCACCTGAGATTGCTACGACAACTCTGTTACTTGCCTTCTCTAGGTTTGCCCTGCTAATTGGCCCTGTTATTTTTGCATCTGTTACCGCACCCGCGGCTAGGTCAACAGTATCAACTGTTCCGTCTGCGATATCTATAGAAGTTACTGAGCCGTCTGTTATATCAGCTGAGCCAACGCTATTATCTTGAATGTCAGTTCCAGTTATTGTTCCGTCAGCAATATCAGCCGACGTTACTGTGCCGTCCACAATCTCTGAAGAATCAATACACGGACTTGGGCACTGCACATCCGACGCTATCACCCCTGCTGAAAAGGCCTCGGGCGTGTAAAACACAAAAGAGAAAACAAAGACACATAATAAAATGATTACCTTTTTCATGATAAAACCCTCCTTTATTATCTTTAAGGTTAGATAAAACTTGACTATCCCTTGTCAGAACAACACTTAAAATAAAGATTAATCAAAGCCTAGGGTACAACAACGTGCAAAGGTTGTCAATATTTTTTTAAAGTTAAAGTGTAATACTTAAACGCAAGCAAGTATAAATAACGACATTAACCTTTATAACTTTAAGGAAAATAAAAAAATATTAAAGTAATTCTTTTTTTTGATTGATTAAAAGCGGGTTTAGTTTAATAAGAAAGACGGGGGTACGCTCTGGAAGGCAGATTTTCTAAATGCCTGTTGTGTTGCAGTATTATGGTATGAAAAGTTATTATCTTCATCTGTAAGAAGGTTTGCACTCTTAATTAACCCTGAGTCAAGCGGGCGAGTACCATCAAAGGTAGAGCTTAGACGAGCCTTCACTGATTTTGGGGCATCAAATAAAGTAGCGTCTATTGCAGTAGGCTCTACACCCGCCCCTTTAAATGCAAGCAAGTAAACATTCTTTAGCCCTGCGACACGACCAAGTTTGTCGTGATACATAGTCACAGATGGAAAGACCGACTTTAAGGTCTTTACAATACTATAAAAAGGAGCCCAGTGGCTTGAATGGGCAAAGGTATTCATTACAACAAAACCCTCACTACTTAGGCACTTACTTGCGTCTCTAAAGAACTCGCGAGAGAGCAGGTGATCAGGAGTACCATCACCTCTAAATAAATCAACTATAAGGGCGTCGTAGGAATTATCACAACCCCTAACAAAAGTGCGAGCATCCTCAGTAAAGACCTCTATATTCTTACTATCAAAACCAAAATAATCAGTTGCAACGCTCACCATCGAAGGGTTTAACTCTACTACATCAACCTCAATCTCGTCTCGCAAAAAACGCATGGGAACTATTCCAGCCCCGAGACCAAGGACAAGCACCTTTCCTTTCTCTGGTAAATTCTTAAGAGTCAGAGTCTCAAGTGCATAGGTAAATGCCTCGGATGAACGCTTGCTCTTATCCAAAAGTGCTTGGTAAATCCCATCATTAAAGAGAGCCTTATGACCCCCGGAAGTAGTTATCACCTTTAAGTTTCCAAATACACTTGTATACTCCTTCTCTATCTTCCACTCAAGACCATTATACTTTACAAGGTTACCCTCACCACCACGCATATAGATTGAGACCATTAAAACAAGCAGGGCAAAGACCACCCCACCGCCAGAGAGAATTGCCATGGGAAGGCTCCTGACCTCTTTGTCTATCTTTAGGAAGACCAACCACAGGGCAAGTAGCGAGAGTACGCCTGAGAGGATGAGCATGGAGTAAAGATTTGTGGCATTTGGAACGAGCAAAAAGGCCGTTAAAAAAACACCCACAACAGAGCCAATTGTGCTTACAAAAAAAACGCGACCTGAGACGTGCCCCCCACTTCCAGCCTCAGTTGAGGCCATAGCGATGAGTAACGGGCTCATTGCCGAGAGGAGGAAAAGAGGCAAGAACAGGATTAAGAGAGAGGCTAGAATAGAGCCAACTACAAGGTTAAAGCCTGCTAAGGAATAAAAAAGAGACGGATATATGAGGCAGACCAAAGGCAGAAAAAGACTCGTAAGCGAGGGCATAATAATAAAAAAACGTTTTTGAAATAAGATGCGTTTGGCCGGGGTTTTCTCTAGATTTGAGAGAATACCACCAAAAAAATAACCAAGCGAGAGTGCAAGGAGTGTTACTGACAATATGCTTGCCCAGATATAGAGGCTAACCCCAAAGTATGGGGTCATTACACGCGAGGCAACAAGCTCAAGCGAGAGAACAACAGCACCTGCAATAAATACAATTATATAATAGGATCTCATAGTTTAAAAAAATTCATAAAATATCACGGCTAAAATTTACAAAAAAAATTAATGCAAAGCTCCACCAGTTCCAGCCTCAACCTTTCCGATGATTGCGGAGAAGGCCTGAGTACCACGGATTGAATCAAGCTCTGGGTCTGTCCTTAATTGCTCTAAATCATTAAAGCCACGTGCAACAGCCCACTTTAGGGCATGTAGTGCCTTGTCTTTTTTTCCAGTTAATGCATGAACGCAAGCAATATTATAGTACGCACTATATAGTTGAGGATTTAATTCAATTACCTTTGTGTATTCCTCAATTGCCCTATCATAGTCCCCTCTCTCAGCAAGAACGAGCCCCAAGTTATAGTGTAAAGTCACGCTTCTTGGTGACTTTATCACGGTATCACTCAAAAGTGAATAATTATCATGCCAAACCATATTTCTTGAGTAAGTAAGGACTGAGAAAACTATAAAAAATACAAGAGCAATGGGGCCAGCAATTTTTATATGCCAAAGATAGGACAACTGTGAGAGAAGCAAACCAAAGAGTAGAGCAAGCCCAACAGAGGGTAAGTAGAGATTACTCTCACTCATTAGCTTTGGTAAAGGAAGCAGGTGCAGGGAAGGCAGTACAGAGAGAAGAATAAAGAAAAAGATAAACCCAAGTCGTTTGTTATATCTTAGTGCCACAAATGAGAGATAAATTGAGAGACAAAAGACTTGAAGAGGGATTATAACCTCAAAGCTTAAGAAACGGCTTGGAGGTAAGAACTCATACCACGCACTTAGATTTAGCGGGATAAAGAGCTTTAGAAAATACAACCCAAAGATACGAAGCATCATGAGTGTCTTTTGAAAAAAACTAAGGCTTGATAAAAAATCGTCTGGCGTGAGTATTAGGTAATAAGCAAGGTAAATTATCAGGATGATAAAAAAAGGGATTATTTTTTTTATCTCTTTTAGTCCTACAAAAGCAACCAGATATATTATAAGAATAAACGGAAGTGCAAGGGCTGTAACAGAAGAGAAAAGAGCAAGGATAAAGAAGACTATAGACCCAGTAGAGACCTTTGATTTATTAGAGCGGATAAAAAAACAGATAGAGAGGAGGGTAAATATTACAGCAAGAATCTCTCCAGCACCTCCAAGACCTGTAACAGCATCAGTATTAACAGGGTAAAGAGCAAAGGCAACGGCAGAAAATGCACCCGCCCTCATTGTGAAAAGCTCTCTTGCAAGTAAGCCAACGCAGACCGAGGCCACGGCGTGAAGCATGTTATTTATGAGATGAAAACCGTAAGGGTTTACACCCCAAATTGCATACTCAAGGCTGAAGAGAACACCTCGAAGTGGACTCTCAAAAGGTCTTAAGAAATAAGCAGGAATACTTGAGAGACTCTTTATCTGCTGGCTACCCTCGATAAAGGAATATGTCGTAAAAGGAAGCTCAAAGAAAAGAGCATTTAGATAAACCAGAAAACCAGCAATAACAGCAAAGGCCATAAAGGCTGGAAAACGATTAGGAAGGGAAGATACTATAACTTCACTACCTAAAGGAGAAAAGTTTTTTTCTGTAGGCTCTTCCACTACATCTTCAAGACGCTTGGAATGAGCCTCTGTTGACTTCTTTGTTTTCACTTTCTTACGCCTACTCTTTCCAAGCAACAAACTCTCCTTTTTCACCAACCCTAGCAACCTCTACAGAGCTTTGGTATTTGCCCTTATCATCAACACCTCCAAGGACGTATATATAATCATCATGGACAAGGACAGCTGGTGCGTCCCTTGGAATTTTAAGCGAAGGAAAGTTTTTCCACTCACCAAGGCCTCTGTCGTCTTTAATCCCCGCGGCCTCAACAAACGAAAGAGCCTTGCCATCATAGCCACCAATAAGGTAAACCTGTTTGTCTACCCTCACAGCCACAGCACCGTACCTTGGATGATTTATCGAAGGTGATTCTTGCCACTGCCCAAGGGTTGCGTCTTGAAGTATCTCTGCGTACTCAACCTTCTCTGTAGCCCCACCTGAGCTTTTATGATGACCTCCCATTACGTATAACATACAACCACTACCAACGGAAGAGTGGATATATCTCCTGTGCTCCATTATTGACTCAAGAGACCACGAGCCAAGTGTACCATCTGCATTTATCTTTGCTCGCTCCACAGTGTCTAAAAATTCACCATTATAGCCACCTATTGCATAGATGTATCCGCCCCTAACATAAGCCGTCGTGCCACGGCGTGCGGAGAAAAGTTTTTCCTTTTCTAGAACCCACTTACCAAGGCTTCCATCACGATTAACCTTAACCCTCTCAACGGTATTTAATAATTCTTGGCCGTACTTGCCGTAAGCTCCACCCAGGACATAGATGTAGTGATTGTAATAAACCCCAGCCGAGTACCCGCGCGGGGTATTTAGGGATCTTGATTTTTTCCAACCCGTAAAACCCCCATCTGCTCTAATCCTTGTCCACTCAACCTCCGAGATATAACCCTTATCATTAGAGCCACCGATTATATAGAAGGTATCACCAACAGCAACATATGCTGGTGCCATCCTCGGAGTTAGCATCTCCCCTCCGTTAACCCACGCAGAGGTATTTTCCCCAACCTCACCATTACTGATTGAGCAAGAAGGTAGAGTCAGAACCATAAATAAAAATACCGAGAAAAAAAACTTAAACCTCATAAGAAAAACCTCATGTAAAAAACTATATTTAGGTTTTAAAATAATTTTCAGGTTTTAGAAAAAACCTAATACATAGGAATACCTTTTAAAAGTTTCTCAACTACTTCACGCTCAGTAGAGGCAACCTCAAAAAAACCTTTTTTCTTGTAGAGCTCAGAGAGGAGGAAATGCGTCCTCGGACTCTTTGGATTTAACCTCACACTTGTCTTTAATGCCAAGCCAGCCTCTTTGCCACGCCCAGCCCTTAGGTGCAGACGACCAATATAGAACCACGCCTCTGCATACTCAGGGAAAAGCTCTACAGCCTTTTGAAAATAATTTAATGTTATTTTCTCTTCTTTTGTTGTTTTAAGCCCAACCCTGAGGTACTGTTTTGCAGCCGCCCTCTGTAAATCAACATTACCAGAGATAGTTGGGGTAATCTCATCCAAAAGAAAGACGGCTTTCTCTACTTCACCATCACTTATAAAGACCTCAGCATTTTTTATAATTGTGGCTAAGTGATAGGTATCAGCAATACGGCTTGCCTCGTCTTTTGTAACCCCTGAGAGGAGTGTCTCAGGGGAGGCTCTAAATTTTGTAACCCCCACATTTCTCTCCAAGGTCAGGGACTTAAAGATACAAGCGGGTGCCGAAAACTCTAAGAATGCATTATCATAGGTGTTAACCTTTGCACCCTTTGAGTACCTCTTCATTCCATCCTCATCAAAGGTATAATAACTAATCAGGGTTGATAGATTATTTAGTCCCTTTTTATCAAGGTGATGAAGTTCCTTCTCTACCTCAAAACGATCCTTTAAGACTGAGTAATCAAGTTCCATGTGCTTAAGTGAACCCATAAGGATGTAATCGCCTTCAGCGGCATTTACCTCCCAGAGCGCACTGTGAGGAAAGTTCTTTGAGAAGGTTCTAACAATTGACTTTAAGTCTATATCAGATAATCGAGTGCCATTTACCCACTGAGCAACTATTGCCTCACTACTTAACATACCCTTTAGCCCAGAATAATACTCATCGGTGAAGAACCTTGAGCTACCATATATCCAAGGTGCTGGTGGGTTTGAGAGAATTACGTCGTAGCGTTTTCCGCTACTTAATATATCAGCTCTTCCATCACCTGGAAGTAAACGCACACGCCAATCAAGCAAGGCCTCTCCGTTTACCTCCCTTAAAACCTTTGCCGCATTTACAATCTCTTCGGTGACCTCGACAAAATCTATTGACTCAACGGAGTGCATTGTTACGGCCTCTAGGGTAACGCCGCCTCCTAGCCCAAGGAGTAAAATATCCTTTGGACGACCGTGGAGGAGGAGAGCGATATCAGCTAATAGTTCGTGTACTGCGGTCTCATCACGATTAGAGCTTACCTCTACACTACCGTCAACAATTAAGGAAAGATCACCGTTAATATTTCTCGCTACCGCAACCGTTGAGGTGAGCCCCTCTTCGTAGTGAATTACAGAATTTTTCCGCTTCATCTCTCTTGCAATATCAGCCTTTAGGGTTCCACCACTACCGTAAGTTGAGGAATAAAGAACCGGGCCACCAGAGATTAGATCATTATCCCAAGCAGGCAAAAGAAGAAAGAATATAGGAAAAACAAGTACCGCAGAGACGACAAAGCCGTGACGCCTAAGAGGTGTTAGCGAACAGGTGAGAAAAGCAAAAGAGCCAAGAGAGAGAAAAACAAGAGCAGAGAGGAGTAAGAGGTTGATTAGTCCAAAGGATATTGTTAGTAGGTACATCGAGGTAACTACGCTAATTGAGGCACCAATAAAACCCATTATATATAAGGTGCCAACTCGCCGCATCTCTAGGCCAACGTCTTTTAGGGCAAGCCCGCTTGCACCTGCAAGATAAAGACCAAAGAAAAAAGATGGCAAGAATAAAACTGCAAAGATAATAAAAAACTGGAGAAGCCTGTAAACAAAAAAAGAATCGTAATGACCAAGTAGTATCTGAACAACGTAGATAGGGAGAATTACTTGAACCGCGGCAGAGATTAAGATTGAAACTCCAGTTAAAACCTTAAAGATTGCAAGAGAGCTAGGGTGGTCTTTAAAGTATTTACTTAGGTAATGGGAAGTCATCGTAGCACTCGTCACTGCAAGTATGAGGGCTAGAAAAAATAAGGAGATAGAATAAACCGTTGTGTCAAAGAGCATCAGTAGAATTCTGGCAGAGCCAAATAAGTAGAGTCCGATGGCAAAGATTGAGATGGAGAGGTAGACAAAAACAGACCCTTTTTTAGGAGTTAAACCCTCACCACTCTTATCCCTTGTGGCTTCTTCTAAAGGTGTCTTATTTTTTTTATAAACGAGAAAAGCAAGTAGTGCTGAGAGTAGAGTGAGAGCTACAATCACATACAAGGTAGTAGAATACCCAAGAGACGGAAGGAGAAAAAATATCATAAGAAAAAGACCAAGACCAAGGCCAAGACCAAAGAGAGAATAAAGACTTGCCCACGAGGATCTCTCTACTCTACTAAATTCCAATAGAGTTCTTATTAAAAGAGGAATAGAAAGACCAAGTATAACTGATGGAAGCATTAGTAAAAAAACACAGAACAAAGTGCTTGGAACTCCGAGGAGGCCAAAGGAGCCATAATAATTTGCGTAAAAAGCTATAAAAATACCGCTTGTTGCATCAAGAATAAAGGGGAGAAAAAAAGAAAACACCGCAGAGATAACTAGTACTATTGAATAAGACCTAAGAGACTTGGAGGAAGGTCTAAGGTATTTTAATGAGAGTAAGAAACCAATTGAAAGACCAAGGAAAGAGAAAATAAAGATAAGAAACGGAGTATAGTGAGTGGCGTCCATCACAGAGCCAAAAAAATGAGCCCAGAGGATTTGACTTGAGACGCAGAGCAAGCCGCTTAGAAAAATAAGAAGGCACACGCCCTTTAAGGGGTTCTTAAAGATAAGCACCTCCAAGCCCTATGTCAGAAGAACTACAAAAAGTGCGAGGACTTACGAGGTATTTAAAATTAAGGAACAAATCAAGAAAACAAGAAGACATAAGAACCTCACTTAAAAGTAATCAAATAACTTAGATTTAAGGTGCAAAAAGAGAGGTGTGTAAGAACGCCAGCAAAAAAAACCAAGCGTCTATTCTCGGTGTCTCATCAAATTAAAAAATAAAAAAACCCCTAAAGACAATACTTGTCTATAGAGGCTGCGTCACCTGAAATAACTTTTTGTTTCTAAATTGTTATATCAATCTTAATAAATAAAAGGAGTAAAGTCAAGAAGCAGTATCTTCGCTAAAAACAAAAAAACACCCTCCCCTAATTTATCAAAATAGGTTCTTTAATTACCCTGCACCCCAGAGAGCTGAAGCTCCATCCTTGAGAGCCTTTCTTTATAGACCTCATTATCAGGGGCAAGTGCCAGTGCTTTTTTCATATTGATTATTGCTTTTTCCAGGTTACCACTAAGGACGTAGATCTCGGCTAGGCCATCAAAGAGATCAGGGGAATCGTCTTTTTCTTTAAGTGCAAGGAGCAAGGTCTTCTCTGCTTTCTCTAATTGCTTTATTTTGACGTAAAGTATCGCAAGCTCAAAGTGCTTTGTCCACTCAACTTGCCTGCCTTCAACTATTTTTTCAAGGATTGCAATTCTGCTTTTAACTGCCGAGGCCTCACTAGCGCGCTCAATCATGTCCTGTAGGTGCGTAGCCTCTGGTGATATCTCAAGGGCTAAGTACCAGGACTTTGTAGCCTCGCTATATTTTCCGTCTCTAAAAAAAGCCATGCCCAAGGCCTCTCGTATCTTAAAATTTTTTGGACGTAACTCAGTACCAAGCGTTAATGTTTTTTGAGCTTCACTAAGTCGTAAGGAATGAAGGTATAAGATCCCAAGCGAGTAAGCGTCTTGCCAAGAAAAATTCTTTTGGTTTGATAAAACCTCTAGCCTTTTTATCTCTTGGTCTCGATCAGCTATATTTTGGTAGGTAAAGACCCCGAGTGGTTTTTCCTCTGTTTTTTCATTATGATAAAACCCCTTTACCGCAATTATTAGTACTGATATAAGTACTACAAAAACAATCATCTTTTTCATAAAAAACTCCTAAGTGAAAATAAAAAACCCAACCCAAAATTGCAGGTTGAGTTAAAAGAATAAAAAGGTCTTGTACCTTTAAAAAGAAGTAAAAATCACTCAAAACTAATTAAGGATGACAAAGAACCTGGGAATCTACACGTGCCTGTTACTGATTATGGCAACTATTGCAGGTGTTACGCATCCTGCCTTCTGCTACAACGTAGGCTGGATCTATATTTGCTCTACCAGTATCATCAGTCAAAACAAGCATACTGTGGTCAACAAAACCTCCGCCTACATTACCCCCGCCGTGTGCGTAATGGCAAGAGAGACAAAAAGGCTGTTCGTCTCCATCAATTACACTTGGCCTATCAAAATCGGCAAAACGAGCCCCTGAGGTAGCAGAGAGGTTGGTGGTCTCAGCATGGCCATTGCCCACAAGTGTGACATCAGCTACGGGATGTCGCCTCCACGGTGTTCCATTATTATCATCCCCCGCACCAATTCCTGCTAAAGCCGCTCCACCAAAGTTTATAGCGTCACCACCACTGATATTATAAAAATCAGAATGGCAACGCGCGCACCACTCGGAAATGCGATTACCCTCCTCATTTGTTGCAATATTGAACTGGACGCTTGGTCTTAGAAAGGCATTAAAAGCAGTTGTATCATCTATATTATTTACATCACAAGGAGCAAGCTGACCATCGGAGCAGGTTCCACCTGTATTCATCTCAAAGCTGACTATCACCCCATTTGTTGCATCATTATTTGCTGAATTAGCTGGGTCATACAAAAGGTTACGATAATTCGGTGTGCCGTGCTGGGCATGACAATAAGTACAGACAAAGATAGAGCCTTTAGACTCTATAACAGAGCCTGCACCACTCCACGGAATTGCGCCATTATAGCCAGGCGGTGGTGTCAATGTAATATCAGTACCGATATTGTGTTTATTTGCAGGGTTATCAATACCACTATGCATAAAATCCCCAGCCGAACTTACATAACCAAGGGTGTTGTTTGATACGTCCGGTGGTGTTGGGCTGAAGAGATTAGCCGAATTATTTTCATGGCAATACAAACAAAGGTCTGCGGCATTTGCCATCATCAAAAGTTTTGGAGGAGGTATTGCGGCACCGTCATAAGAGAGATAATTTATACCCCCGCCCTGCGTACCATGCATTACGTGGCACTGCGCGCAGGCAAGGCCAAATTGAGCAGAGTGATACTGTCCAGCAAAGGACGTGCGACCACCAAGGAGTGAGAAAAAAACCGCAAAAATAAATACAACAAAAACACGAGAGA
The DNA here is from genome assembly GCA_023134165.1 of Deltaproteobacteria bacterium. GTDB lineage: Bacteria > Desulfobacterota > GWC2-55-46 > GWC2-55-46 > DRQE01 > JAGLUZ01. Next base: position 10,939 of record JAGLUZ010000088.1, read on the forward strand.
AGAAGGATAGGAATATTCCCCCTCGGTTTTGAGTTTTCCTTTTAAATGTGATGACCTTTAAAGACAAATTAATTCCTCCAAAAAAGGCATCCTCACCTTAAAATTATATATAATTATTGGGTTTTTATTTGTAGACTTTTATTGAACGAGCACGCTTACTAAGTAAGTATACCATGCCTTTTACGTCAAAGTCAACATCACGAGGGGCAGAAACTCTCTCCCTTTGGGTAGGTGCTCTACCAAGGACACCGAGCAGTTCTCCGCCGCTACTTAAGATCTGAATTCCCTTGAATCTATCAATAACCCAAAGTCTTCCATGGGAATCTATTTTACCTGCTATTGGCGTGACAAGAATAGCCCCTCTTCCAGTCTCACTCTCAACCAAATTCGATACGAACTCCCCTGAGGTTGAAAAGACGCGAACTTTATAGTCTTCCCTAAGAGGCGTAAGGAGGTAAACCCTACCCCCTCCGACAGCAACCCCTGAGAGGGAAGCAAACCGAGGGCCAATTATTTTGGAGAATTTATCTTCCGTGTCCAAGACAACGCACTGCCGAGTAGATTTATTTACGATATAAATATTTCCGTCCTCATCGATATCCATATCAGCTGGCATGAACGGAGTGTCCTCTGGGGCAAGCCTAGCAATTGTTTTTCCTTTATAATCCAAGACCTGAACATAATCTACACCATCCTGTGTGATGTAAATTTTTCCTTCCCTGACGATCATATCAATTGCTTCACCAAGCATTGCACCCTTGCCAATGCGCGCGACTGGGCGAGCCTCAAGGTCAAAGATAAATATCTCGCCGTAATAAGAATCAACAACATAAATCTCTTGGTGGCGATTATCAACAAAGATTGCCTGAGGTTTTTTAAAGGGGAGCTTAAAGTAGGAATTTATCTCAAACTTAAACCTTGGCTCAAGTATGGGCGGGGTCATCTTGATTTTGGGGGCTATTGGTTCTGCTTTTTTTTGAGGGATATTATCTATAATATCTGGCTCAAAGGGAAGCGGAAGAGGAACAAGAGCTGGGGTTGTGGTCGGTGAGAAAAACAAAACAAGGGCGAGAACCAAACTCGCCCCAAAAGTTGCTAAGAGATATTTGCTGGTTGTTTTACCCAAATTACTTGACGACCATAAAGTCGACACGTCTTGACATACCCATACCTTCTTCGCCCATGCCCTCAATGCCGACCTCGCCGAACGGAACAACGATTAGCCTGTCTGGGTCAACGCCCTTCATGGCGAGGTACCCCATGACGGCCTGAGCTCGTTTCTTTGAGAGAGCCATATTTTGCGCATCTGTGCCGGTAGGGTCAGCGTAGCCACGGATGTTTATTGTCTCTTTTGAGTTTCTAAAGAGCCACTTGGCGTTTTTGGTGAGAGCCGACCTTGCATCGTCGCTTAGGAGGAAACTATTAATCTCAAAATATACAGGTAAGAGACGCCCCTCTTCACGGACAATTATCTCGACCTCATCCTCTTCTATGGGGATGATTACCTCTGGCTCTTCTGGTTCTTCTACTTTTGCTACAACAATCTGTGGCTTTGGCCGTGGCATGGTTGGTGGTACGTATTCTTGACCTTCGATTAATTCAAAGACCTTTATCTTACCAGATGTATCTGAGACGTAAATCCTACCAGTGTCATCGACAGTAACTTTATAAGGTACTGTCATATCACGAGAATACCCAAATTCAAATAAAGGTAGCCCCTCTCTATTAAAGACAATTACACATTCCCTACGAAAATCAGGGACAAAAATTCGTCCCTTTAATGTGTCAATGGCAATATCTACTGGTTGACTAAAGCCACCAAAGAGGCCAGACATAGTCCCAAATCTGCGTACTCCCTTGCCTGTGACTTTATCTAAAACAACAACTGAGAATGATGGTGTATCAAGGGCATAAACATAATCTCCATCAACTGTCAAACGTGCATTCCGAACAATATCCTCACCTAGGAACTTTATAAATTCGTTCTTGGATAAATCAAAGACCGCAACCTTCCCATAAAAACCGATATAAAGCACCTCTCCTTCTAGGGTCACACTCTGTATAACAAGTTCACCTATTCCTGGAATAGTAGAAAGGTCGAGTTCCTCAACAAACTTACCACTATAGTCTAATACAATAATTTTTTTTGCTTCAGATAAATATAGATTACCGTCAGTGGCTACGGAGATAGTTAAAGGAGCCTTAATACGTGCATTACTATAATCTGTTGAATAAAGAAAAGATCCTTCCAAATTCATTATGACAATTCTATTATTAAAAGAATCTAAGACAAATATCTCATTATGTTTTTCATCGACAAAAAAATCAGAGATCATACCAAAGCTACTTCCACTAACAATTGGATCAAGAGATTTTAGAAACTTAAGCCTAAGGTTCTTGTTCCAAGGCTCAATCTCAGACCAAGCATTTTGAGAAAACAGGAAGGGAGATAAAAAAGATAGTAAAACAACAACCACTGCAATTCTTAATGGTTGTTCTCCTCTACTGTTGTGTTTATTTAAAATTTTCAATAGAATATTTTTCATTTCAAGTATGTTCAAAACTAAGGTAAATAAAATATCAAAATGTACTGGAAAATTATATACCAAAACATAAGAAAAAGAAATAAAAAAAGGGAGAGGGTTTTAAAACCCTCTCCCTTTTAAATTATTACTAAATAATATCTAAGGTTCAGATATTACTTATTGTGACATGCGTTACAACCTTGACCAACGGCCATGGCAAGACCAGTCTGGTTACCAGAAACTACAGCAGTGGTGTAATCCCATCTGAGACCATCAGAGTTTGGTCCACCATGAGCAAAGTGACAGCTCAAGCAGAAGACTTCATCTGTAGCAGGAGCAGTCTGATCGTAAGCACCAGTACCACCTGCAACACCTGAACCTGTAGCTACAGGTAGATTACCAGTACCTGCACCCCAAGTTGCATAGTTTGTAAGGTCGATTATAGTGTTTCCTGAACTTGAAGTAGCTGTTCCATCACCTGTTAGCTGAGTTCCAACTGGATGTCTTGTCCAGTCAACACCTGAAGCGTTGTTATCAACTATACCGTCATTGTTCTGATCCTCATGCCATGCACCATGACACTGGGTACAGAAGTATGAGAATGATGTTGAATATACATTGTTGTTTAAACCCTGATATACAGGCCAGATGTTACCACCAAGGGCGTTACCTGTTGGAGCAGAGTTATCACCGGCATTAACACCACCAGTATAAGAATCACCTAAGTCGGTAATGAACTCAAGTGTATTACCAAGGGTTGTCCAATCTCCAACAGCATTACCCTGTTCAGCTATATTAGCTCTAAGGTTTCTATAGACATTTACAGAAGCTGTTGTTACGTTAGTACCATGTGGATCATGACAATTTGTACACTGTAAAGAAGGCATAACTGCAGGAACAGTTGCACCTGGAGGTGTACCAGCAGCGTTTAATGAATGACCTGTATCGATTGAGGCTGCACCGTCTGCAACAAAGGTAATACCATTCCAAAGACCAGTACCACTAAAGTCTCCGCCAGCTCCAACAAGACTAAAGTCTGTTGCACCAAGAGCAAAAGGTGCCGTCTCTAGGTAAACAGATGGAGGAGTTGTTGCAGCAAGAAGTGCGTTATATACTATATCGTTGTTTGATGCTACACCTGTATCTGCATGACATGAAAGACAGAAGTCTGATGTTGTACCAGTACCCCTTAAAAGAATTGCAGTTGGTGTACCACCAAGTGTTGCACCACCCTGGCTGTTATGCATTGTGTGGCATGAACCACAAGCAAGGCCGCCTGAGCCTTTGTGTACGGCCATTGCAGGTGTAGCGATCAAGATAAGACCGGCTACGATTGCTAGGGCTGTCATTACGAATGTTCTAGTCATAGTTTCCTCCTGTTTTTTAGTGCGTAAAAGCAAGGCCTTTACGTCACTTGTTTGTTAAAACACTTTTTTTATAAAAACATTTTAGTCGGTTTGAGCCAATAAAAAAGCCCCAATATGGTTGTGATGGTTGTTTTGGTCTTTTTGGGTAATACCTTTTGGACAACCTTATAACAGGACACCCTAGCATTACTCGCAAACTCCAAACACCCTCGTTCCATATGAGGCACACATAACCTCGTCAGATAGGAACCTTCGTCAGCTCTTATCGTTAATTACAAATTAACAGATTTTAATCTTTGTGTCAAGGGAAAAATAATAAAATTTTTATATAAAAACAATCCTTATTTAATAGACCAGCACCCTTGCAAGTATTAAGGAAAGTTAATATTATCACATTTGCAACTCATAAAAAGATAAAAAACTTTTTTGAAATCCTCGGAATATGCACTATATCAGTAATAAAAAAACCCTGTACGAATTGTGAAGATGTATCAGCATCAGATGGTGTATTCATTATATAGTATAAGGATTGGTTTTGGGGAGAAAATTAAAATAAAGAAGATGCTCTTTATACTTGACATTTTTACCAATAGATAAAATAATAAGGACGCACGCAGAAGTTTTAAAAATAAGGGGGAATTTTAATAATGCAAAAAAATAAAGTACGCAACATATTGATGGTAATGGTTGCGTTACTATCTCTTACGGCCTTTACGGGAACACTAGCCTCGGAGGCACTCGCAGTGGAGGAGAGTAAGTTTCGTAAGCGGTTTCAAAAGTATCATAAGGAACATAAATTTAAGCACCAAGTAAAAAACGTAAAAAAGAACAAGAAGAAGATAGTCGCCGAGGTTGAGGCAATCTTTATTGAGTTTGAGGCCGCAACAGAGGAGCGCGAAAAGCTCTACCTAATAGACCTAGCGATAAATATGGCGAACATGCATATGGAGTGGAACAAAGGGCCAAAAGAGCTATTAGAGAGAGCAGAGGCACATCGTCAACCAATCTTGAATGATATAAAGGCAAGGAAGAAGGCTGCAAAAGCAAGAAGGAAGGCCGAGAAGACACCTGGTAACTTTGTCTTAGATGCAAACGGCAAGGAGGCCATGGAAAAGGCCGGGGTTGCCGCAGTCATATACCCTCACTGGGTTCACAGGTCTTTTATGAGATGTAAGGTATGCCACGAAGATATATTCCAGATGAAACGCGGGGCAAATGAATTAAACCATAAGAACTTTGATGAAGGAAAGTTCTGTGGTACGTGTCATAATGGTGAATTATCCTTTGATACAAAACCAAAAGAGAACTGCGAAAGGTGTCATTCCTTTGGAAGTGTAGAGTCAAAGAAGCTTATGAACCTCAAGTACTATGACCAAAAGAAGTTTGAGGAAATAGCAGAGAGACTCGGCACAGAATGGAATCATGACAAGTTACCAAATGGTAAGCTACCACGCACAAAGAAGTTTAAGGCCATCAACTGGGTTGAATTAGATAACTTAGAGGCATTTAAGCCACTCGTAGCCCTAGAGAAAGGCATGACCGTGGATAGTAAGGAAACAAACGGCGTTAGAGACACTGACATTCTCTTTAATGTTGATAGTTCCTTCATGAAGGACATTATCTTTAGCCACAAGATACACACGGCACGCCTAAAATGCGCCATGTGTCATGATAAGATATTTAAGAAGGAGCTTGGCTCAAGCAAGGTAACGATGCTTCAGATAAAAGAAGGCAGTGCCTGCGGAACATGTCACGGTCGCGTTTCTTTTAGTAATAAGAACTGCAAGAGATGTCACGCTCAACCAAAAGGAGAGGTTCCTAAAGGCGTATTAATTCGCCCCGCCTCAAATTAGGTTTTTTTAAGGTAAAAGAATAACAAACATGCAAAAGGGGTGAGCAGATTTTCTGCTCACCCCTTTTTTAATTTTCTTGGAAGTAAAACCCAGCGTCATTTAACAAAACAAACAGTCAACTAAACCTAGCCCCGTAACTAAGGGCAGTTACTCGTACTTGTGTCGTTTCCATTTGTAGGGAAGATCTATAATGGTACCTGCTTCTTTGATGCTCTGAAATGCCTTTAGAGCGTCACAAAGAATTGTCCTGTGCTGGGGGGCGTTAAAGGGTTCCCCTAAGGGATGCCCCATAGGCCACTGAACAAATAAAGCCCTAGGTACACCTGTCTTCTCAGTTATATCCCTTACAAAGGTTACCCCAATTGTAGGAATACCTCCCTCTTCAAGTACTCTTTGTACCAATCCAACGGACCGGTTACAGGTGATTCAGCCAGGGCTTAGGATAACAACATCGACTTTATCTTCTTTTAGACGACGCAAAACCTTTGGAGCTGATTCATTAATTAATACATCTACTAAGCCGCCAACGATATGCCCCATAAAACCGTAGTGACTTGTAGCAACCTCACTGATTACCCCCTCACCTGCAAGCTCACGCAGACGCTCTATTGGGAGTACGATATTTACGTCTTTATCAGCATCACTGTGGTCGTAATAATCATGGGTAATCTTAAGATTTTTTGTATCTGTACCAGAAGGGATAGCCCTAAAAGTTGCGTCCCCTTCAGCGTCATACATATCAAATGGCTCATCTGCTGAGAGGTGAACGCCAGCTGTGGTGATAAGAGCTACCTTAAGCTCGCTTAAAGGTTTTTTAAGTGGCGTCCAGGGTATATTTGAGTCTGTGTCATTTAAATCATTATTATCAGTAGAACTCATTTTCATAGAAGAATCTCCTTTTGGGTTAGAGACAAGATGCGGAGCAAGAAAGGCCACAACTGAGGGTAGCCTCGATAGTATTGAAGAGATAAGACGGTTCTTAAACCTTGAACTCATAAGGGAGCTCCTACTAAGCGTCTTTTTCTGCTGTGCCTTCACCACTGGTAGTATCATCACTACCCGCAGAATCTGGATCTGGTTTAGGCTTTACAGGCAAGGTAAAGACAGGTGCCTTAAACCACTTTAGTCTTAGTGCATTTAGAACAACACTTACAGAGCTCATTGCCATAACAGCGGCCGCATATACTGGATTTAGCACAATACCAAAGAAAGGGTAAAGGATGCCAGCGGCTACAGGGATAAGTGTTGCATTATAGAAAAATGCCCAAAAAAGATTTTGCTTGATATTCCTAATCGTTGCCCTGCTAAGTTCAATGGCAGTGACAATATGACGGAGATCATCTCGTATGAGGGTTATATCAGAGGCCTCCAAGGCAATATCAGCGCCACTACCAACGGTTATACCAACGTCAGCGCAGGCAAGAGCAGGTGCGTCATTTACACCGTCCCCAACCATTGCTACGTACCTTCCAGGTTGCTGAAGCCTCTTCACCTCAATGGCCTTATCCTCTGGTAAAACCTCAGGGAGGATTCTTTTAATACCAAGCTCAGCACCAACTGCAAAGGCAGTTCGTCTGTTATCCCCAGTTAAGAGTACAACCTCTATACCAAGGGCTTGAACAGCTCTAATTGCCTCCCTTGAGTTTTCTTTTAGAGTATCAGCTACAGCAATAGCACCGAGGATAACGCTATCTAGTGCAATAAGGACCGGGGTCTTGCCTGCCTCAGCCAATTGGTTTATCTTCTCCTCAAGGCTACGAGGGATAAGTACGTCTTGCTCCTCCATAAAACTTTCATTACCAATTACAACCTCACCCTCATCTATTGTAGCACTAACACCGTAACCAGCATCAGCCTTAAAGCTCTCAATCTCTTCTACCTTGATATTACGTTTTTCTGCTTCTGCTACTATTGCCTTGCCAATTGGGTGCTCAGAGCCTGTCTCAACACCAGCGGCAATCCTAAGGACAGCATCTGCATCATGGCCAGTCTCCTCAGAAGCTATAACGTCAGTGACCGAGGGCTCTCCTTTTGTAAGAGTCCCAGTCTTATCAAAGACCATAATAGAGACCTTATGGGCAATCTCCAAAGAATCTCCACCCTTAATTAACACCCCGAGTTCAGCCCCCCTGCCCGTACCAACCATAATAGAGGTTGGGGTTGCAAGCCCAAGTGCGCACGGACAAGCGATAATAAGGACAGTCACAAAGGCAAGAACAGCGTGCGTAAAACTTGGCTCAGGGCCAAGGAGGACCCAGATAAAGAAGGTTACCATTGAGATGGCTATAACGACTGGAACAAAGTAAGAGGCTACGAGGTCTGCTGTCTTCGCAATTGGCGGCTTTGCACCTTGCGCCTCCTCAACCATCGTAATAATTCGTGAAAGTACAGTTTCTTTTCCAACCCTAAGGGCTTGAAACTTAAAGGCACCTGTCTTATTTATTGTCCCAGCCGTAACCAAGCCCCCTGCACTCTTATCAACAGGCATACTCTCACCTGTTACCATAGATTCATCAACCGAAGAAGCCCCGCTTAGGATAACCCCGTCTACGGGAACTCTCTCACCAGGTCTAACAACTAGGATATCGCCTGCGACAATATCCTCAAGTGGAACTTCTGTCTCTGTGCCTTCCCTAAAGATACACGCAGTATCTGGGCGTAGGGATATAAGTTTTTTTATTGCATCTGTTGTGCGAGCTCTGGCACGAGCCTCCAAGAACCTGCCAAATAAAATAAGTACAATAATTGCCGCTGAGGTATCAAAGTAAACAGCAAGCTCGATAACTGAGGCCTCAAAAAATACAGGATAAAAAGTAACCAAAACGCTGAAAAAGTATGCCGCACTAGTACCAACAACAATTAAGGTATTCATATCTGCGCCGTGACGAGTAAGAGACTTCCAAGCCCCGCGGTAGAACTCAAAGCCGCACCAAAACTGGACAGGTGTTGCCAGGACAAACTGAGCAATAAATATCTCTTTTGTTGTGAGAGTGATAATATTACCAAGACCTAGGAAGGTGGCATTCATTAGGATAAATATCGGTACTGTAAGGAGTGTGCCAATACCAAGACGAAGCTTTAAATTCTTATCAATACTTTGTTTCTCTGGCGTCTCACCAGAATACTGACTCTTCTCTTCATCTCCTAACTCATCAACTTCAAAGCCTGAGGTCTCAATGGCACGTATAATCTCTCTTAATGTAAGTGCTGTTGGTAGGTACTCAATTATTGCCTTGCTTGAGGAAGAAGTTACGTAGACCCCGACCATACCATCGAGTGCGTCAACTGCGGCCGTAACCAAGTCAGTACTATCAATTGAGGTCATCCCAACTACAGGAAGAGTTACTTTTTTGGTAGATACACCGTACCCAGTTGAACGAACAATATTTAATAAGTCAATTAAAGTAATATCTAGGCTATCATAGACAATCCTAATTTTTTCAATGGCAAAATTAACGCTCGCTGAGATTACACCATCAATACTATCAAAGGCATGCTCTATCTTTGAAGCACATGAGGCACAGGTCATCCCTGTAATTGCGATATGGATTGTTTTTCGTCCTCTATCAGAGGAAAAAACCGATTTTTTATTTTTTAGGAGTAAATTGACCTCAGGTAGGTTAGCCTTAGGCGTTTGGGACGCGTCCATTGCTCCATCTTCCGTATCATCAGCATTAGTATCACCATCAACCTCAAAGGAAAGGTTTTCCTTAAAGCGAACCTCTTCAGCCTCTGTCGTGGACTCTACTGCTTCCTCTGTAGGCTTTGAGAGAAAGACCTCTGGACTACGCACAAAGATATCCTTGCAGCTCGTTGAGCAAAAGTAGAAGGTATTACCTTCAAAATCAGAGTTAATACTTCGCTCAGAGCCCTCCACAAACATGCCGCAGACTGGATCTTGTACCATAGAATTATCACCAAAGAGGCCTAGAAAAGAACCTCTGCCTTGCTAAATATAATATTAAGTACTAAGAAAAAAAGATACCTCGGAAAAGCCGAGAAAAAAACTTTTAGAATACTTTATGAGGGTTATAAAGAGAGAGCATCAATACCTCAAAGAGAGATGCCACGTGGAATGGGAGCTGACTAATAACCAATCTTTCCGTGCTTTTCAGGTAAAACAGTACTCCCATCCATAAGGTTCCAAAGCAGGTAAGCCACCACTTCTGGGACAAGGGCTGTGTACTGGTTGCCTGAACGAGCAAGATCACTCCTCATAGCTTTTTTTGCATCCTCATTGCCAGTAAGGTCAAAGATTATATCGATTTCCTCCCCCATAGCCACAAGCTCTTTTGGGTCATTTACAACATTAATCCCTTTATCCTTTGCAAGCTCAATGCCTGGAGCATCTTTATTTATCTCAGCAACGGCAACAATCTCGACGCCAGTGCCGATTTTATCTGCAAATTTCCTTAAAAAAGTAGTCCCAACCTGACCAAGTCCAGCTATTGCAACCTTTAAATCCCTCTTATTGTCTGTCAAGATGCGCCTCCGTTTTTTAAGTTGCCTCTAGAGCCAATTGCCCCAAGCCTTAAAAGATTAACTTAAGTCTTGGCTCTATGTCAAGGAAAAATAATAGCTTTTCCGTAAACTCGGCAACAAAAAAAAGGAAGAGGGGTTTAACGCCCCTCTTCCTTCTTGATAAAAAAATATACGTTATCGCTTAGAAGTATTTAATTGATCCGTCTGCTGTTACATTCGCAGAATTCTGTGGTGCTGTCTTAAGCAATGTCTGCTTAAGCTGAATAAAACCAGCACCAGCACCATCTAGATTTGCACTTACAAAGCTGATACCAGCTGAGGTTTGATAGCCATACTGTTGAAGAATTGCAAGAGTTGTTACTGTTCCATCAACCTTATCGGTTAAGTAAGCCATTGAAGCTGTGTAGGCATTCTTAATATCAGAGGTAAGACCAGCTTTGTAACCACGTTGCTTGTACTTACTGAACTGAGGAATAGCGATGGCTGCAAGAATTGCGATAATGGCCACAACTATCAAGAGTTCAATCAAGGTAAAACCACTTTCTTTCTTGAGTAGTTTTTTAAACATTTTAGTTCTCCTTTTTTTGTTTTATTCCTAAATTAAAATTGTTTGATATGTTCTGATTATAATGCAACCTCCGTGCCAAAACTCAAACTTCTTTAAAAACAACTACTTACCATTTATGACCAGAGGCAATCTGTCAGATTATGACAAAAAACGTCACTTTGGTTGTTTTTTGTCATTTTTTGCGTCTTCTTTTGAGCTAAATTTCATAAGTTCTTTAATGAGTGTGCCAGCAATCTCTTCATATGTATCATCTTCCTCTACAGAAAACCGATAATATTTCAAAGCATTTGGAATATCCCCTATCTCAAGGTAGGAATTTCCAAGGTAATACAGAGCCTTGGCTCGTAGTTGTTTTACCTCAATTGAAAATGCAGCCCTCGTTAGGTACCGAATAGAACATTCAAAATCCCCAACCTCAAAGCATGAGAGGCCAAGTGCCATCAAACCTTCCTTTTCAATCTTATCCCAGACCGTTGTTGCGTGCCTCTCTAAGTATTTAACGGCATTTACGTAGTCCTTTAACTCATAATAAGTAACCCCTAGGCCAAGGTTACCCTTACTAAACTCGCCACGTATTGTTTTAAAGACCTCTAAGGCCTCGCTGCGTCGCTCTAAGGCATTTAAGGCAATCCCTAAGTCATAACCAACAAAGGGGTCACTGCTAATTTCAAAGGCTTCTTGCAGTGTTTTTACGGCTTGCTCCTGATATTCCTTGCCAAGTTTCATCTCGATTAGTCCCTTAACCCGTAGAGGGGTGATAAATCTCTCGGTAATCCCCTCTTTTTTGTAAAAACCAAGAACCCTCTCAACCTCAAGTAAGCTCTTCTTTAGCTGAGCCTCACCAGTATCAAAGATATACTGCCTCTCATCATCACTGCAAGGATTAAGAGAATTAAAGCCCCACCTTGATATTAGTTCTTTATTGGCTTCATTGTTTTTCAGGTAAAGAACTGAGGTGTCATCAAAGACGACCGCACTCCAGTCCTTGGCACCCTCAAAGACAGAGCACACTTTGTCAGTTGTACTAATCAGTGCCACTTTAAAGCCGTGTTCTTGCTCGAGCCTACCAAGGCGAGCCTGGTCACTTATCTGGCGAGTTTTCCAAAAATGATAAGGGGAATAAACAGTTGGAGTTCTACCATCGATAAAAGGAGCTATATCGTTATAAATAAGGTAACCACCATAAACATACTTATTATAGATTGCCCCCTCTGGTTCTTTATCTTTAATAAAACTAAGGCTACCTTCTGGAAAAACCCCACGCTTTAAATCAAGACCATAACCGTTTATAGTTCCAACAAGAAACGCATTATAGGAAAGGCCAAGGGTTAGGATAAGGACGAGTAAAAAAGAGAACTTCTCTACTAATTCACCATTCTTCTTTGAGCCTTCTCGTTGAAAATATCCCCCGTAAGTAGCAACCATCGGAGCTGAGATAAAAGCAAAAAGAGGAATCCACCTAGCATGACTTGTTGCCATATAAAGAAAAGCAGAGGTAATCATCAGATCACGAAGCTTTATCTCTTTTAGTTTACGCAACCACAAAAAGGCCAAGGAATAGAGAAGTATTAGGAATGAAGTTTTTTGGAGCGAAAATGGGTACGCATCAAAGAATAACGCACCTAGAGGAACCCTCATCCACTCACCAATATACTGAAGAGCCTCAACATTCTCACTGCTTTGATGAATAAACGGAAATACCACGAGTTCAGCACCGTAGGGGTTAATTACCGAGACAAGTGGAATCAGTAAAGAGATAATAAAGAGCCTTTTAAAATCCTTTGAAAAATCACTTATCCCGCGAGCTTTAATAACCTCAGAGACAAAACTCCCGATGGCATAAGAACCAACGAGAAAAATTCCAAGGATAAAACTAGAGTGAATATTAACCCACAAAATTTGAAGCGGAAGAAGTGCTAAGAGGTAAACCGGCAACCCCTTACGCTCCTCTAATCGGTCTAAATTTAGGAGGAGCAAGTAGAGCGAGACAAAGAGAAAACCAAAGAGGTGTGGTCTTATAAAGAAACGCATCTGTGTTCCAGCAAGAACAAGAAAGAGAAGAGCCAAGCAGAACCAGGTACGTTTCTTACCTGCAAGGAGTGTAAAGTTTTTCCAAAGAACTATAAAGGTTGACCCGAGAATCACAAACTGGAACACGGCAAGACCAAACCAGCCACCAAGGTAGGTAAAGACAATATGGGCTATAACCTGAAAACCCCACGTAAAGTCAATCCACTTTGAGCCTCCAAAGGTATAGCTAAATGGGTCAAAGTCTGGTACTTGAAGGTTCTCAAATATCCACTGACCGCTCTTTAAGGCCCAAAATATATCACTATCCCAGCGTTGTTTCTGAAAAACACTTAACAAAAGAAATACAGCAAAGACTATAAAAAATAAGATACGCCCTTTATTTTCGTATCTCTGCAAGTAATTACTTATCTGAGTCTTCATACTTCTCCAGTTTATATCTTATCGAGCGGAAGGTTATACCCAGAATCTCAGCGGCTTTTTTCTTCACCCCACCGGCCTTCTTCATAGCAGTCATTATTATCTTTTTCTCAAAATTATTTACTGCACTCTCTAGGTTGAAACCCTGTTCAGAGAAATCAGCTGGAGGTGCCTCACTTAGCTCTCCTTGAAAATCAACTGACCTGCTACCAACACCATTACCTAGGCCATCTGCAAACCCCTCTCTAATCTCTGGAGGCAAGCAAGGGGGCATTAACTTATCCCCCTTTTCTAGAGCAACACCACGCTCAATTGCGTTCTCAAGCTCACGCACATTCCCCTTAAAACCGAAGTCAAGGAACATCGCCATGACCTCTTCAGATACACTCTTAACCTCTTTTCCAGCCTCCAAGCAATGCTTACCTAGAAAATAACGTACAAGGGCAGGGATATCTTCCTTTCTATCCCTAAGGGGCGGGGTTTTTATCCTTATAACATTTAACCTATAGAAGAGATCTTCCCTGAAACGCCCAGCCTCGACCTCTTTCTCAACGTCCTTATTTGTTGCCGCAACGAGCCTTATATCTACAGATATATCTGTAAGCCCGCCAACGCGTCTAAAGTTCCTCTCTTGGATAAAACGAAGTAACTTAACCTGCAAGTTAAGTGGCAGTTCCGTTACCTCATCAAGGAAGAGAGTACCTTCATTTGCAAGTTCAGCAAGGCCTTTTTTATTTGCTACTGCCCCTGTAAAGGCACCTTTTTGGTGGCCAAAAAGCTCACTCTCAAGGAGGTTCTCTGGGACAGCCCCGCAGTTAATAGTAACAAATGACGAGTCCTTCCTTGGGCTCTCACCATGTATGGCTCTCGCTATAAGCTCTTTCCCTGTCCCACTCTCTCCAGATATAAGGACATTTGCCTTGGTCTCTGAAACACTTAAGACCAGTTCATATATCTCCTTCATTGGCGCAGAGGTACCAATAATTCCCCCAAGACCAAAGATTGTCTTTTGATCTTTCTTCAGTATAAGGTTTTCACGCTTTACCCTTTGCCACTCTAGGGCTCTCTTTAGGTGTAACTTAATATCATCAATATTAAAGGGCTTTGTGAAGTAGTCGTAAGCCCCAGATTTCATCGCATCAATTGCAGTATCAACTGAGGCGAAAGCCGTAATAATCATAAATATTACCTCAGGGCAAAGCTCCTTTACAGCCTTAAGGAGACCAACCCCACCCATGCCAGGCATCTTTAAATCCGAGATAATAAGATCCACAGGTGAGCCTTCTATATACTCAAGAGCCTTCTCTGCGGAAGGAAAGGCAACTGTATCGTACCCCTCTTTACTTAACATTATTGAGAGTAGATCGCGCATACTCTCCTCATCATCCACTATAACTATCTTTTCATTTGCCATTTAATACCACCGTATTGTATTGGTAAATAAGACTCCGTACTTTTTTTAATGCAATGAACGCTCTACAGCAAGAGGGAGAGATACTGAAAATGTCGTCCCCTTTCCAAGCGTGCTCTTTAGAGTAATTGAGCCGTCGTGTTCTTTTATAATCCTATGGGCAAGGACAAGGCCAAGACCTGTTCCGTTTTCTTTTGTTGAAAAAAACGGATCAAATATCTTTGATGCAACATCCTCTGCCATTCCCTCTCCATTATCAGTTATCTCAATTAAGACGTCGTACCTGTCTTTAGTACCCCCTGCTCTAGGCCTCGACTGAGTGCCAAGTGAGGAGGTTACTTTTAGTACTCCACCACTTGGCATTGCACTTGCCGCATTTAAGAACAAATTCCAAAAAACCTGAGATAACTGTCGTTTATCTCCCTCTACAACAAGCCCTGCACGAACACTATCCTCTATAGTTATGAGCTGAGCCTCGGGGGAATTTTCAAAAATATCGAGAGTCTCATTGATGATACCACCAAGAGAGAATCTCTCGCTTTGCCCTTTCGCTGGTCTTGCAAAGACAAGGAAATCTGTAATAAGAGCATTTAACCTCTCACTCTCTTTTAGGACAATCTCCATAAGACGTTTCTTCTCACCATCGAGTTCTAATTCTTGCCCAAGGAGCTGGATTGAACCGCTCATACTGGCCAGAGGGTTACGAACCTCATGGGCAAGGGAGGCTGAGAGTTCACCGAGTGCCTTTAATTTATCATCACGTCTAAGTTGCTCCTCAAGGGCCTTAATCTCAGTCATATTCTGAAAGATTACAATCATCTCCATATCCCCGCCCTCACCCTTTGTTATTGAAAAACCAAGGCAAAGACCTTCGCTATCTTTAAAGGAGTAGACCCTCTCAAAGTCACCAACAAGGTTATCTTTGTTTAAGTGGGTATCAAAGAGATCTGGGAAGACAAAGTTTATATCACCGTAATAAACCTCACGAAGTGAAAAACCAGTAATGGTCGAGGCCGCTTGGTTAAAAGAGGTTATCCTAAAACGCGCATCTAGGGTGATTATTCCACTCGTAATATTATCAACAATATGCCTGTTTAGTGCCTCCAAGCGACCGTAATCAATATCACGCTCCTCAAGGGCTCGCTCAATTGTTTCTGTCTTTTTTGCAAGGTAACCACCGAGGTAGGCAACTGTACAGAAGGCAAGTATATTTATAGCAAGCGTTGTTAGGACATCCTCTGAGGTTGGGTCAACAACAGATGAGAAGACCTTATACTTTGCAGGGAGAACGCCGTAATAGTCAAGGTCAAGCAGTAACCCATACGCAAGACAAGATATAACTGCGGTATAGTAGCCACCCCTGCTACCAAGAAGAATTCCACCTCCAATAACAACAAATAGGTAGAGTACAGAGAGGTAGCTCTCGGTTGCACCCGTTACAAAGACAATTACAGTTACGAGTGCTACGTCAGCACTTAATTGAAAAAAAGCAAAGAGGCCTAGGTTTTTTATCTTGTTAAGTAGGAGTGCGTAGATAATGCTAAGGAGCCCAACAACGACCACAACAACATGCATTGGGTAGTAAATGGGCTGGGTAAAGGAGTGACCGCTGACTTGGAACCAAGTTCCAACAATAAGAAAGGCAATAGCTAGGACAACCCTTAGCACCATCAGGCCAAGGAGCTTTGTCCTAATTGAGTGTTCTGACACAGATGTCATCGTTAACCGCCAGCGGCTCCAGCAAGAGAGAATATAGGCAAGTAAAGAGCCATAACAAGACCACCTACAACAATGCCAAGAAAGGCCATTAGTAGTGGCTCAATGAGTGCGGTAAGTGAGGCAACTGCGGCGTCAACTTCATCCTCATAAAAGTCTGCGATCTTACCAAGCATATTATCAAGAGCACCAGTGGACTCACCAACTGTTATCATCTGGGTAACCATCCCTGGAAAAACCTTTGTTGCGGCCAGCGGCTCTGATAGGGTTTGCCCCTCACTTAGACTTTGACGAGCCTTCATTATTGCATTTTCAATGACCTTGTTGCCAGCTGTCTTTGCAACAATCTCCAAGGCCTCAAGGATTGGAACTCCACTTGCCATCATTGTGCCAAGTGTGCGAGTAAATCTTGCAACAGCTGACTTTTTTAAGAGATCTCCAAAGACTGGCATCTTCAAGAAAAACCCATCCAAAACAAGCTGACCAGTGGCAGTTTTATACCACTTTTTTAGACCAAAAATAGTAGCACCTATGCCACCAAATATTACGTACCAATAATTACTCATTATATCACTTAAGTCGACAACAACCTGAGTTGGAGCTGGCAAGGCACTTCCAAAATCAGCAAACATACTCTCAAATATAGGGACAACAAAGACGAGAAGTCCTGTGACAACAAGACCAGCAATTGAGATAACAGCAGTTGGATAGGTAAGTGCGGCCTTTATCTCACCTTTAAGTTTCTCTGATTTTTCCATAAACTCAGAGAGTCTATTTAGGATTACGTCCAGAATACCACCGACCTCTCCTGCGGCTACAAGGTTTACAAAGAGAGAATCAAAGATAACAGGGTGTCTTTTTAAGGCATCTGCAAAGGTGCTACCACCCTCAACTGAGGCCTTTACTTCATAGAGGACCTTCTTAAATGGAGGTATCTCTTGCTGGCTCGCAAGTATCTCCAGACACTGCACTAGAGGGAGGCCTGCATCAATCATAGTCGCAAACTGGCGGGTAAAGACAACAATGTCCTTGGTCTTTACCTTTGGACCAAAGCCTGGGATCTTAAGCTCAATAGAGCCAAGCCCCTTTTTCTCAGAAATAGAAGAAGTGGTAATTCCTTTCTGCCTAAGTGAGGCCGTTGCTTGAGCTAAATTGTCTGCTACGACCTGCCCCTTTACCCCGCCCCTTGCGGTATAAACAAAAGTTGCCATCTACTACCCCTTCCTTTGCGGAGCCGACCCTGGTCGCCTAAGAACTCCTGCATTTTGCAACATCTGCTTAAGCTCCTCAGGATCAGAGCTTCTACCCATTGCCTCTTCCATTGAAATCTTTCTCTGAGTAAATAGATTCATAAGTGCTTGGTTCATTGTCTGCATGCCGTATTTTTGTTGACCAACCTGCATCTGGGAATAAATCTGATGCACTTTATCCTCACGAATTAGATTTCTTATCGCCGAGTTTGGAACCATGACCTCAAGTACCATGGCGCGCCCTTTACCGTCTGCTGTTTTTGCAAGGAGCTGGGATAAAACACCTTCAAGGACAAAGGAAAGTTGAGCTCGTATCTGTGGTTGCTGATCTGATGAGAAAACATCAACAACTCTGTTTATGGTTTGAACGCATGAATTTGTGTGGAGCGTTGCAAAACAAAGATGACCAGTCTCGGCAATTGTTAAGGCTGTCTCAATTGTCTCTCTATCTCTAAGCTCTCCGAGGAGTACGACATCAGGGTCTTGCCTAAGGATTGCCTTTAGTGCGTTCTTAAAGGAATGAGTATCTGCGCCAACCTCTCTTTGATTAACAAGTGAGGTCTTTGATTGATGAAGATACTCAATTGGATCTTCAATGGTTATTATATGTTCTTGTCGCTCTAGATTTATCTGGTTTATAATTGCCGCTAAGGTTGTGGATTTACCACTTCCTGTTGGTCCTGTTACAAGAATAAGTCCGCGTGGTTTCCTTGATAACTCTGTTACAACAGGAGGTAGCCCTAGCTCTGCCATATTTTTTATATCAAATGGAATTGCTCTAAATACACCTGCAACAGCACCTCGCTGGATAAAGAGATTACCCCTAAAACGGCTTACACCCTTGATACCAAAGGAGAAATCAAGCTCGTTATTTTCCTCAAAAACATGTTTTTGAGCATCCGTTAGGATTGCGTAACAAAGTTGCTTTGTCTCAACAGGTGTCATAGTTGGCACATTTAGAGGGGCAAGCTTGCCGTGTACACGAAACCTTGGAGGAGAGGACGCAGTTATATGGAGGTCTGAGCCGCCTTGATCAATTAGGCTACGCAAGAGAGTCTGGAGATCTATCTTCTTAGGTTGCGGTGGAACGGGCGCTCCAGCTGGTCTTTGTGGTGCTCCAGGCGCTCCAGGTGGTCTTTGTGGTGCTCCAGGCGCTCCAGGTGGTCTTTGTGGTGCTCCAGGTGGTCTTTGTGGTGGTGTTGCGTTCATATAGTATATTCCTTTTTGTCTTTATTAATAAAATTAATATACCCTAAATATAAAAAAAATTCAAGAATATCAGAGTTTTTCACTAAAATAAAATAAAGGATTTTTTAAGATTATTCACACGTCACCTTGGTAAAACCCTAAGCACTTCATCAACTGTAGTTAAGCCTTCAGAGATCTTACCAATAGCACTTTCCATGAGAGTCTTTACGCCACCCTTCTTTGCAAGTTCTTCAATCCCCCGAGCGGTTGCATTATTTAAAATAGCCTCTCTAATCTTCTCTGTTACTAGTATTCCCTCAAATATTGCAATGACCCCATTAAAGCCACTCTCACCACAGGTTCCGCACCCCTTCCCGTACTTAAGGCTTGGCCTTAACCCTAGAGCTTGCTCCTCACTAAGGCCGAGTTTTTTTAAGGTTTCTTCAGTACAACTTGTATCATCGACAATACAATCAGTGCATATTTTTCTAAGCAGTTTTTGCGTAAGAATAAACCTTAGAAGGCTTGCAACTTTAAAGGTATCACTTGCCATCACTGATAGTGCCATTGGAGCTGAGTATATGTCCAAAGAATTAATAGAGCTTAGGATAAGACAACCCTGAAGCGCACCTTCGAGGATAATATTACCAACCTCTTTAGTCTTAATATCGCTTACCATCACAACGTCTGGGAGGTGAGCAAGAACATTCTTTAGGGTTGTAGGAAAATCAAGATCACCAGAAGAATCTACCTCTACCTGACTGACCCCCTCTAGGCTTGAATAAACAGGATCTTCAACGGTCATGATATTTGTCTTTGGATTATTTAAATCTTTAAGAGCACCGTAGAGTGTTGTCTTTCTGCCACTTGGACCAGCACCTGAGATAAGTATGATTCCACAAGGTATCCTAAGTGCTGATTTAAATTGCTCTAAAAGGTCAGAGTCAAGGCCAAGGTCATTTAGGGAAAAGTTAAAAGCTTCTGGCTTTAAAAGTCGGCAGTGTATAACCTCACCAAACTTTGTTGGAAGAGCTGATAGCGAGTACTCGAATTCTTCACCGTCATCAAGACAAAGCTTAACTACAGCCTTCTTTTTGTCTTTTCCAACCTCAATATCAAGCTTACTCATAATCTTAAGACGCGCAGTAACAGCCTCACGAACTTTAAATGGCAACTCAAGAAGATCCCTAAGTACTCCGTCTATCTTATACCTAATACGAAAACTCTGCTCATAAGACTCAATATAAATATCACTTGCTTTTTTCTTAAAACCCTCAACCAAGATATAATTAACGAGCTTTCTAAGAGATAATACGTCAATGTCCTCTGCATCGACAAAAGCTGTTAGGTCAAAGCCTGTGTCTTCTTCTGGGAGTAAACTTTCTTCCGCGGGCACCTCGTTAATGGGTTCAAAAAATTCTGCCTCTAGGGTATCCTTTACAAAGACATTATCAAGGGCTCTGACAATATCACTCTCAGATGCAACTGCAGTTTCAATATTATATCCAGTTAAAAATCTTATATCATCAAGAGCGAGCATATTGGAGGGATCTGCCATGGCAACAAGGAGAAGGTCATTTAAGAGAGAGATTGGCAAAACAAGGTATTTCCTACAAACCTCTTCTGGGACAAGCCTAAGAGTAGTTCCATCATAGAGCTCTGTACTTATACTAACTGTTGGAATTCCGTACTGTTTACTTAAAAAAACAGTTAGATCTTCTTCAGTTATAAAACCAAGTTTTGTGAGATTATAACCGAGGCGACCACCTGTTTTCTCTTGGCCGTCAACTGCAAGTTGAAGTTGCTCTGGGTTAATTAGACTTTCTTTTATAAGTAAATCGCCTATTCTGTCAGCCATCAAAATGCCTCTGGTTACTTCATTTTTTCTGCTTTTATCACTTTACTATTTTATAGATTTACTTAAATATTGTCAAGGTTCAGAGGCTGTAACCACCATATAATTAAGGAGTTTTTTATCTTTTTAATATGCACTAACTCTGTGGTAGTTTGCTAAGTTTGACACGCTTCCACAAACTTTGATACTATTGCTTGTATGGATAGCATCTACATTCTACTGCTCGGCGTAACACTCGCCGCCTTTGTTCTAAACCTTCCATTTGGGTATATGAGGACGAGTACAAAAAAATTCTCTGTGATGTGGTTCCTCTATATCCATCTGCCAATTCCGTTTATCTTTGTACTTAGAAAACTTGGCGGGCTTAGTTATAAGATTATACCAATCCTCGTCTTTGTTGCCCTCTTAGGCCAACTCCTTGGTGGCCGTTTTAACAAAAAAAGAATCTCCTAAAGAGCTTTATCTAAGAATATTTCATCTCATCAAAAAATTTCAAAACAGAGTAAATGGTAAAGAAGAAGAAAAAAAAGAATAAACGCGGCGACGGCCTTAAGAGTATAGCAAAGATACTTGGCCTTAGCTTTAAAGGTCTTGGTGTAAAGGAAAAAGTTGTAGAGCACTCTCTTGCAAGCACTTGGAGGCAAGCCGTTGGAGAGATGATTGCAAAAAAAACCAAACCCGGCAGGTTAATTGGCTCAACTCTTTTTGTAAATGTCCTGAATTCTTCGTGGATGAATACGCTACTCTACGAAAAATCAGAACTAATTGAAAAACTGAATGCTACGCTTGGCAGGAAACAGATTAAGGATATTGTCTTTAGGACTGGGCCTGTGGAAAATACTACAGCAATACCAAGCCCCGAAAAAAGAGAAGTAGAAAGAATAAAAAGGCCGCTTAGTGCACTTGAAGAAGAGTTTATAGAGGAGACAACCTCAGAGCTGAAGGATGAAAAATTAAGAGAGCTTATTGCAAAAACAATGGCAAAAAGTAAAGAAACTTCAAGGCCTTAGAGAGGGTTTTTCCACTTCCACACTAAGCGAACAACCAGCCCCTGCCTCAATTAAAAAGAGTGACTTTTTTTCATTTAAACCATCAAGAATTACGAGCCTTCCTGGGCTGATTTTGTTTTTAGCAAATTCCTCAAAGAGTTCCACTAACCTCTCAAGCGGAAAAATAAAATAAAGCCTACCAGTAGAGCCAATCAAATAAGCTGAGATTTTGAGAAGTTCCTCAAGAGTACCAGCAACCTCGGATCTTGCCAAAGCCCTTGATGAGTCAGGGCTTAGGCGTCCTGTGCCTTGTTTTTTGTAGGGTGGATTTGCAATCAGGCAATCAAAACTACCCCGTGGAAATTTACCGTAAAGAGAGCGCCAGTCACAATTAAGGAGGGCAACTCTATCCTGCAAGTCATTGATTTTTAAATTTTTTTTTGATATTTGAAAGGTAGGATTATCAATCTCTATTCCAGTAATATTTAAATCTCGAAAACGCTCGGCGAGCATCAGCACTATTGCACCGATGCCCGTACCAAGCTCTATAACCCTTGAATTTTGTTGAAGAAAAGGAATGAATTTTGCAAGACTTACAGTATCTGAGGTTAATTGCTGCCCTGTTTTTCCATGAATCAAAGAAAAAGAACCAAGGCTATAAATACTTTCGTCATCCTGCAACTCAATGTTTTTATTAGCAATTTTCATTGCCACCAGCCCAAAAAAAGTATCTCTGGGGAATTAATCCCAAAGAGGATTAATAACAACACCAGAGAGAAGTTTTGGAAAAAAGTAGGTTGATTTCTGCGGCATAAGTAAGCCTGCATCGGAGATTTGCTTTACATCTTCAACACTTGTGGCATTCATTATAAAAGCCAATTGGTTTTCTTCGGCGTTTGCAAGCTCAATTGCCTCATCAGCATCCTTGACGTAAATGAGATTGGTTTTTTTCTCCTGCGCTTCGATACTAATACCGAGTAATTTTCCAAGAACAAGGGAGTGCAAAACCGTCACATCAAGAGCCTTATAAAGGCTCCCAATGCTATCGCCAAAGACCTTATCCATGACCTCTTTTCCCTTAAGCGTTAGGATTACGTAGCGGCTCTCGCCATTCAAAGTGAGGCCAAGTTTGTTATGATCTTCCTCACCTATTTTCAGTTTTTCTAAAAATTCTGAGCGAACATAACTCTCATTTTTTTCTGTAAAATCAAGGACTTCCGTGTTGAAATATTCATCTAAAACTTTTAAGAAAGCTCCGCCAAGCTCGACATCTTTAAGGGCGTGTACGACCCTATGTGTGGGGTAAACCTCAAGGGTTTCATCCATTGGTGTTAGGTACATAAGGACTGATTCGTGAGGTAAATCAGGAGCTTCACCTGCCCCCTCAGCACGTTTTTTATTTCGGTAATTCAGTGCTGTTTCATAGCGGTGATGGCCGTCTGCGATATATAATTTTTTATCTTCCATTGCACTTGAAACGCCACTAATTACGGCTGGATCGTCAACAACCCAGAGCTTATTTAGCACCCCATCATCGCCGGTTACCTCTATCTGAGGAGGGCCGTTTAGAGCAGAATTGAAGTTATAAAGCACCCTCTCTTCGAGCGGTAAGTCCTTGGATTCATTGAATAAAGAGAAGATACAACTATAGTTAGTTTTGCATGTTTCCATAAGACTCAGGCGGTCCTTTTTTGGGCCAGATAAGGTTTTTTCGTGCGGGAATATGACCCCCTTGCCAAGTTCCTCAATCTTTACGCGGGCAATAAAACCCTTGCGTGATTTTGCCGCTCCGTCCTTGGTCTTGTAGCTCTGCTCATAATAGTAGAGCGACTCTTTTCCGTCGCGTTTAAGGCTCTCATCTTCGAGCCAATTCTGTAGCAATTCTGCTGAGCGGGAATATCTATCTGAGCCTGGATTATCATCAGCCTCAGTCTTGTTAAGTATTAATTTTACTA
>JAGLUZ010000089.1 GCA_023134165.1 Deltaproteobacteria bacterium
AAGATAGTACCCGCCCCTGTTTACTGTTCCTGCACATGCAGATCAGCCGCACTCTGTGTAACCGCACCCTCTGCAAACAACGCAACCGTCGGCGTGTTCAACTGTACCGCCGCAGTCTGGGCAAGCCCCTCGGTTTAAGAGTTCTGGGGCAAGAGTAAAGGCAAGTTTACCTGAGTCTTCACCAAGAGCGTCTCCACCGAGTTGGACAGATTGACCGTGGCGTTTAAAGCTCATGTACCAGTCCATGGCCTGAGCCATAGCATCAGAGCAACTTGAAACCTTATCAGCACCGTAACCAACAGGTAAGTGACAACTAATTCCACGCATTTGTTTTACAATCTCTTCCGGTGCAATGCCCCCTCTCATGGCAAGTGAGGCCATACGTCCGATTGCCTCACACTGACTAGTGGCACACCCTCCGGCCTTGCCTATCTGGGTAAATATCTCAACCGGCATACCAGAGGCGTCTTCGTTTACTGTGACGTAGAGGTTTCCGCAACCTGTCTTCATTTTTTTTGTGATACCAAAGGCTACCTCACCTCTTGGTCTAAGGTGAGCCTCAGTTACAAAACCATGTGGAGGTGATGTTGTTGTAGCTTCTGTTTCTACTTTTGGAGCCTCACTTTTATCGCCGCGTGTTAAGACTTGGGCGTCCCTTGAACCGTCACGATAAACCGTAACCCCTTTACAACCAAGGTCATAGGCAAGACGGTAGACCTTTTCAACGTCCTCAACTGTAGCGTCATTATTAAAGTTAACGGTCTTTGATACGGCATTATCAGTGTATTTTTGAAAGACAGCCTGCATCCTGATATGCCACTCTGGGTCAATCTCATGGGAGGTTACAAAGATGCGTTTTGCACTCTCTGGTATGCCTTCAACTTCATGGATACTTCCAGTCTTTGCGGCTTCTTTTAGTAGCTCCGGGGTGAGGATGCCCATTCTTTCGGCGACTTTTTCAAATATAGGGTTTACCTCCAAAAGTTCAGTACCCTCCATGACATTACGTGTAAAAGCAAGGGCAAAGAGAGGTTCAATCCCTGAGGAGCAACTATTTATTATAGAGATAGTGCCTGTTGGGGCAATTGTTGTGATGGTGGCGTTACGCATCTCGTGCTTTCCATCAAAGATTGAACCCTTAAAGTTAGGGAAACTTCCACGCTCTTTTGCAAGATTTTCTGAGGCCTCATGGCCGCGTTTTTGCACAAAACCCATGACCTCATCAGCAACTGTAATGGCCTCCTCAGAGTTGTAAGGTATTGCTAGCTCCATTAACATATCAGAGAAACCCATAACGCCGAGCCCGATTTTTCTATTTGATTTGGTTGTTTTGTCAATCTCTTCAATTGGGTAGCGGTTCATGTCTATTACATTATCTAGGAAACGCACGGCCTTATCAATTGTAGTTCCAAGGCGGTCATAATCAACCTCAAAGGTATCAGAGCCACTGCCATTTGAGGCTTTCTTTAACATGCGACTAAGGTTAATTGAGCCAAGATTACAAGACTCATACGGGAGTAGTGGTTGCTCTCCGCAGGGGTTTGTCGATTCCATCTCACCAATGTGTGGGGTCGGGTTGTCTTTATTGATTCTATCGATAAAGATTATCCCTGGATCACCATTTTTCCAGGCCATATTAACGATCTTGTCATAAACCGCACGTGCGTTTAGTTTGCCAACTGGCTCACCACTACGGGGGTTTTTAAGGTCAAAATCAGTATCATTATCAACAGCTTGCATGAATTCGTCTGTTATATTTACAGATATATTAAAGTTATTGAGCTTGCTGTTATCTTCCTTACAGGTGATGAAGCTTTCAATATCTGGATGATCTATGCGAAGGATTCCCATATTGGCGCCCCTTCTGGTTCCGCCTTGTTTAATGGCCTCTGTAGCACTATCAAAGACCGTCATGAAGGATATTGGGCCTGAGGATATACCTGATGTGGAGCCGACCATATCACCTGAAGGGCGGAGCTTAGAGAAAGAAAAACCAGTACCACCACCAGATTTATGAATTAGGGCAGTATTTTTTACGGTCTCAAAGATACTCTCCATTGAGTCTTCAATTGGGAGGACAAAACATGCGGCAAGTTGCTGGAGACCACGACCTGCGTTCATAAGGGTTGGAGAGTTTGGAAGAAATTCTAGGGAGGCCATCATCTCATAGAACTCTTCGGCGATAGCAGTTAAGTCTGCGTTTTTGTTATAGTTTTTTTCGGCCTCTGCGATATTTTTGCTAACACGTCTGAGCATATCTTCGGGTGCTTCAATCGGGTTGCCGTCTTTATCTTTTTTTAGGTACCGACGCTCAAGGACATTTCGAGCATTTTCTGATATATCAAATTTCATTTTAAATCCGCCTTTTTTTGAAGATTCTACCGAGGTGTTAGAGTTTTGCTTGAGAGTTTTTGACTTTTTTTCAACGCCTAAATTACCCTGCAAATTTTGATCCATGACTTGACGCCTCCCTGGAAAGTAAAGTTATAAGACTTAAATATATTTATGATAAAAACAGTATGAAAACAAATTGATGTTATGTTTTTCAAAAATTACTTTAATGCTTAAAATTCAATGGGTTAGAAGAATTTACTCGGTATTTCCAACCCTCAATTTTAAATTATTCAAGAAAAATCAGCCCCAAAAGATAGCCCTTTTCAGGGTTATCTTTGACCAATTCAGACCCCGATTTTAGCTTACTTTATAGTAAACCCAGCCCTCGTTTTAGGGTTGCCTTAAGAAAACCCCGCCCCAGATTTCGGTTTGTTTTAGAGAAACCCTTCCCGAATTCAGCCCACCCGCCATAAATCCAGCCCACTTGGCCATTTACCTACCCCGCTACCCCGTTCCGCCTCACCATAAATCCAGCCCACCCGCCATAAATCCAGCCCACTTGCTTTAAATTCAGCCCACTTGGCAACATCTTGATTTATATAGGAAAATACGTCCATGTGGTGTACATAAGTTATTAGACCACAAGATGTAGTGGATGTCAACTGAAAAGTTGAGTTTTTAAAAGACTGTGTTTTTGTGCATAAAAGATGCATAAAAACTGCATTTTTCTGCATTATGTGCATTTTTGTAGGTGTTTTTTAATGTGTTTTTGTCACTTTAAAGGTTGGAAATTAAAAATTTTTAATCTTTTTTTGTATTGTTTTTTTTCGAAGGAGTTAAGATTGATAAATTTGAAATATTACAAGAGGAGGTGTCATGACTTTGCTGCAAAATCAATTAAGAAAGGGAAAGAGGGATAGGATTAGGGATAGGATTAAAGACGTACTTGGAGGTTGGTTGAAGGTTTGCCACGTTGCTAGCAATAATTAGTAGGATGGGAATAGTTACCGGGAAAACCTTTAGGGTTTATTATTTTTATCTACTGCGATGTCATTTAAGATATTTAGGAGTATATTTTTTTTCACAGGTTTTGCAAGAAAGATTGTGCATCCGGCTTCAAAGCATTTTTCTTCATGTTCTTTGAATGCATGTGCTGTGAGTGCGATGATTGGGGTTTTTGGTCGTGAGCTTTCTACCTCAAATTTGCGAATCTGTTTTGTTGCATCGTAGCCGTTCATGACTGGCATATCAATATCCATTATGACGAGGTCAAAGTCATTTTCTTTAAAGGCATTAAGTGCCTCAAGGCCGTTCTCTGTAAAGGTCAGCTCAAAACCTTTGCCACTTAGGAAGGATTTAAGGATGAACCTGATATGCTCGGCATCTTCGGCAATTAGGATTTTAAGTGATACCTCTGAGTTATTTGGAAATGGCTTTTTATTTGATCTGTCCTGTACTACTTTTTGAGTGCTAACATAGTGCTTACACGGAAAGGTGAAGAAGAAACTTGTGCCTTTCCCAAGCGTGCTTTTTGCCCAAATTTTTCCCCCGAGTAGTTCTACTAGGCGTTTTGTTATTGCTAGGCCAAGGCCGGCACCACCGTGGGCGCGTGTGCTAGAGACGTCGAGCTGAGTGAAACGGTCAAAGATTAATTCCAAATTTTCCTCTGACATTCCAATCCCGGTATCACCAACCTCAAAACGTATAAGAACCTCTTCTCCTGACTTACCTCCACTTTGGGATTCTTTATCTATGGAGGCATTAAAAAAAACCTCGCCACCCTCGCCTGTGAATTTTATAGCATTGTCCATTAGGTTTGAGAGTATCTGCCTAAGTTTGATCCCATCCCCTATTAGGGCATCAGGCACGTCATCATCAACATGGCACACACTCTTTAACCCGCTATCTGCGGCCGAGACCTCAAAACCACTACAGATACTATAGGAGAGTTCTCTTAGGATAAACTCACTATTTTCTATATTTATCTGCCCAGACTCGACCTTTGAGAAATCAAGAATGTTATTGATTATCTTTAAGAGCATTGCACTCGTGTCTCTTAAGATCTTAACGTATTTTTCTTGTTCATTGTCAAGCTCGGTATCACATAAGAGTTCTTCAACACCGATTATGGTTGCAAGAGGTGTGCGAATCTCGTGGCTCATCGTAGCAAGAAAAGCACTCTTGGCTTTATTTGCACTCTCTGCTGTAATCTTTGCCTTCTCTAGCTCGACCTCTGCGAGTTTTCTATCTGTGATGTCCTCGTATGTGCCAAGGACACCAAATATATCCCCGCCCTTGTTACGAAGAGGAATCTTACTGGTCTTTAACCAACGTCTAGAGTCTTCAACACCATCTTGAGGCTCTTCATAATTAAGTTTTGCCTCGCCTGAGGAGATAACACTTCTGTCATCGGTACGGTAAATCTCTGCACTCTCTTTCCACGACATGTCGAGATCGTCTTTGCCAATTAACTCATCTGGCGTACTAAAACCAGCATCTTTGGCAAAGTTCGTATTACACCCCAGATAATTTAAATCCTTATCCTTCCAGAAAACCGCAACAGGGACGGTATCTAGGACAAGCCTAAGCATCTCCCTTGAAGCCTCAAGAGCGTCTTCAGCGTGTTTTCTCTCAGTTATATCAGTTGACACTCCGCATACGGCATAAGGTTTTCCAGTGGCGTCTCGAAGTAGAAACTTCACCGAGATATATGTATGTAGACCGTCTTCATGAGGCACTACTTCCTCAAATTCAAAGGAGGTATCAGCCTCAATAACCTTTTGGTCATTTATACGGAGGTAGTCTGCAGTTTCTTTTGGGAAGAGGTCATAGTCTGTTTTGCTGGCGACCTCTTTTCTATTTACTTTAAATAATTCTTCGAAACGCTTATTAATTAAAAGATACCTACCCTCTAGATCCTTTACGTAGATTACAGCAGTTGATTTATCTAATACGGCTTGGAGTCTTTCCTCACTAACTCTTAAATTTTTCTCTGCCGCGACTCTATCCGTTACGTCTTGGACAAGGGAGGCAACCCCTATAACCTTTCCATCGATATTTACAAGCGGGGTATTATACCACTCACAGAATATGGTCTTCCCCTCTTTTGTAATGTTCTCATTGGTGCTACGAAGCCCGCCCTTACCGACAAGAAGCTCATTCCAGATCTTTTTGACGTGGTCTTTGAAAACAATACTTGACACAATAAGCCCAACCCCGTTTTTACCTACTGCCTCGGATGGCTTATAACCAAATATTCTCTCTGCTGAGGGGTTCCAGTCCGTAATCTCAAAATTTGTATTCCACTCAATAACAGCAAGAGGGGTTCTTTGGATGTGAAGTACGAGTTTTTGCTCTGATTTTCTTAGTGCCTCTTCACTAAGTTTCCTCCCTGTTATATCTATTATGACGCCCCTTAGTGCGAGTGGGACTTTTTCAGTATTTTTTATAATTGATACGACATCTCTAACCCAGACTACCTTGCCGTCCTTTGTAACAATCCTATACTCAAACTCGTGGTCTTCTCCCTTGCCTGTCTCAGTTAGACAAAAACTAACTGCTGCCTCACGGTCATCAGGGTGGAGCATCTCTGCCCACGAGTCAAAGTTTTCCCACTCTTTCGGGGCGTAACCTGTCATTTTTGTAGCCCCTGGACTTACGTACTTAAAGTCGAGAGTATCTAGATCCATCTCCCATACAATTGCATTTGTTGAGTCCAAAAGGTTTCGGTAAAGCTCCTCACGTTCTTGAATCTTCTTTTCAGCCTCCATATGAACAGAGATATCTGTCAAGACCCCAACAAGACCCGCCACTTGACCATCACTGCCAAGGTAGGTTGCTTTATTAAAGATAACGTCATGCTCTACTCCGTCAGTGAACCTAACCTTTGTCTCATAGTTTTGGATGCCAGGGTTATCAAGGAGTTCTTTATCCATCTGAGAATACTTTTCAGCAAGCTCCTTTGGGGCAACATCAAAGACTGTCTTTCCAATTATCTCGTCCTTTGAGAATCCTATTTTTTTATAAAAGGCATCATTACAGCCAACATATCTGCCAGCAGTGTCTTTATGAAAAATCGGGCTTGGAATAGTATCCATCAAGGTTGAGAGAAGGCGAAGCTGGCTATCGACCTTATCTTCAGCCAGTTTTCTCTCTGTGATATCAAGGATTATGGCAACAAATACGGGGTTATCATTAAAGGTGGTGTACTGGAGGTTAACCTCCACAGGATAGGTTGTGCCGTCTTTTCGCCTGTGCGTGGAGGTAAACATAAGCATCTGCTTAAGTCCAATCTTAAGTGGTGAGACGAGTTCTTTAAAGGTTTGCTTTGTGTGGCCTACCTTAATATTATAGGACGTGAGCTCCTTAAGTTCAGCCATGGAATAACCAAGGTTCTCTCTGCCGCCTTTATTTACTTGGATAAATTTAAAGGTCTTTGCATCAAAGATATATATCTCATTTAGGGAGTCCTCTAGGATTGTACTTAGACGAACAGATACGCCTTGAGCTTTCCTTAAGACTTCCTCGGATTTTTCAAGTTTTAAAACCCGACCTCGAAGCGTCTCTAGCTCTTCTATAAGCTCAACCTTTGTTTTTTTTGAATCATCCATGTTTTTTTGCCATAATATAAGTTCTATTTTAAAAAATTATGTTAGACCTTTTTGATAACCTTAAGAGGCTAGCCTTTTCTTTATCACACCAAGGGGGGATAAATAAAGGAATAAACCCCCAAGATTAAAGCATCTTTACATTCTCTATATAATTAGCAAGCCTATCAACAAAGCCCCTTAAGGTCTCTGTATCCTCTTTATTCTCACCCTCAATAAAATCTTCTATGCCTTTTCCTATCTCGGTGATTTCATCAAAACCAAAGGTACCACCAGTACCCTTCATCCTGTGCCCAAGCGTGCGCAGAGCCTCATAATCGCTATCCTTGAGGGCCGCCCTTAGCTCTACCACGTCTTTTGTCATATCCGTAATGTACCACTTGGCCGCGTCTTTTAGGTCTGGATCAATCTTTACAAAAATTGTCTCACCATCATTTTTTTTATCTTTATTACAGCTCACGTTAAAGTACCTCCCCACTAATTCAAGAAGCCTATCCTTTTTTATTGGCTTAGCAATGTGCTCATTACATCCTGCGCTAATACATCTCTTAGCAGATTCCTCACCAATATGTGCGGTAAGCGCAACTACAGGAGTGGCCACTCGTCCTGTTTTTTCTTCAAGTTCTCTAATTTTTTCTGTCGCCTCATAACCATCCATCTCTGGCATCTCCATATCCATGAGAACTAAATCATACTTATTTTTTGAAAAAAGTTCAAATGCTTTTATCCCGTTCTCAGCTATATCAATCTTGCATAAAAGTGTCTCTAGAAAATTATGCATAATAAACCTTAGGTGCTCGGCGTCCTCTGCAAGGAGTATGCTTTTTTCTTGATAAACCCCGCTTGGTTTTTTTTTCAGTGGAGGAATACCTTTGTCCTTCTCCTCTGGCTTCTCCTCAGCCAAAGCGTCTTTCTCAAAACCCAACTCAAAGTTTGCGGTAAAGCTAAAGTCTGAGCCAACGCCAATCTCACTCTTTACTCTAATCTCACCCCCCATAAGCTGGGTGAGCCTCTTTGAGATAGAGAGTCCGAGCCCACTACCTCCGTACTTTCTACTAGTTGAGGTGTCGGCCTGTGTGAAACGGTCAAAGATATGCTCTAATTTATCCTCTGTTATGCCAATACCTGTATCCTTAACGTGAAAATCAAGCTCAACTATGCCTTCCCTCTCCTTCTGACTCTTTGAGATAAAGAGACTAACTGAGCCTTTATCCGTAAACTTAACGGCATTACCAAGTAGATTTAAGAGTACTGCGCTTACGCGCCCGCCGTCTCCTACTATAAAGTCTGGTACATTTATGTCAATATGGAGTGCAAGGGTTAGTCCTTTTTGAGCACCCTTTACCTCAACAACATCAATGACCTTACTTGCCAGAGTGCGAAGATTAAAGGTTGCATACTCAAGTTTTAATAATCCTGACTCAACTCGTGAGAAATCTAGAACATCATTTATAACACTAAGGAGGGTCTCACTGGCACTTATCGTAACATCTAGAAACCTGCTCTGGTCTTCACTTAACTGCGTTTCCTTTAAAAGCTCTGTTACTCCGGTTATGGCCGTAACTGGGGTTCGTATCTCGTGGCTCATAGTGGCAAGAAAATCACTCTTTGCACGCATTGCGGCCTCGGCAATATTCTTTGCCTTCTTTAATTCGTCCTCAGCAAGTGCTCTTTCTTCTTCAACACCAACTGCAGAGGCGAGGATACCAAAAAGTCGCTTGTCATTGCTAGTTGGAATGAAGTCGTCCTTAAAGATAGTACAGAGAGAGCCTTGATACTGACCTCTAACTTTCACACCGTGACCGACGTAGGTCTTAAAACCGTATTTTTTTAAATTACAATCATTCTCACTGTAAATCGTTGCAGGGATATTACGCACACAAAATACACCTTCAATAGATTTCTCTATAATCTCATTACAGATATGGCCCTTGGCTTTGTCCCAGACCTCATAACCATGGGGGACATTCCAAGTGCCAAGGGCAAAGAGATCCTCACCTTCACGTCTATTATAAAGTGCAGAGGTTGCACTCAAGAGCCTTCCGCAGAGCTCAGTGATACTATTTATATTCTCTATTGGGTCAGGGGTGAAGGCTATAAAACACTCATTAATACTACGAAGCCTGTCCTCAGCAATCTTTCTATCAGAGATATCAAGGTGCGTCCCTGTTGCACGTAGCGGATTACCATCTTTATCACGCTCAACAACTCTACCCCTATCAAGGACCCAGATCCATTTTTCAGACCTTGTCATCATGCGGTGTTCACTCTCATAATAAGGCGTCTTGCCTTCTATGTGTGTTTCTAAGGCACGCTCCACCGAGCTTAGGTCATCTGGATGCACGAGGCGTTCAAGTGTTGCATAATTCTCACCAAGTTCACCACCTGCGTACCCAAGCATCCCTGACCATCTATCATCAAAGATAAATTTTCCAGTCTTGATATTCCAGTCCCAGATGCCAAGATTTGCTCCGTGGAGTGCAAGCTCCAAGCGTTCTTGGCTGTCTTTTAAATCCCCAACAACCCTCTTTCTTATAACCACCCCCGCTAAGGTTGTGGCAACAGAGACTAAAAATTCAAGGTCAGCTTTTTTCTTTTCATACCCGTTCTCGGCAAATAAATTTATAACCCCAAGCAACCTCTCACCAAATTTTATTGGCACACAGTAGTGAGCACACCTTGGTGAGTTATTCTTTGAAATCTCAAGTTTCCTTGCAAGGCTTCCCTCTATGCACTCGGCAAACTCGTGGTCTTTATTCTCTACAGCTCTACCACCACAGATGCATTCATTTACCGAGAGCCTTGCAACCTCTCTTTGCATCTTTTGCGGAAGACCTTTGTGAGCAGTTAATTCAAAATGCTCTTCATCCTCACTAACTAAAAAAACAGCCCCGCTCTTTAATGCACTAAGAGAGTTCATATCAAGAATCTTATCCAAAACACTCTTAAGAATAGTACCTAGCGATACCTCCGAGAAGGATACGGTCAAGATGTCATTTAATACGCGTTGCTGTTCGTAGGCAACCTTAATGCCCTCTTCATACTCCTTCACCTCTGTCATGTCGTGGACTACACCACGCACGCCAGTTATCTCACCATCACGTGTAATGGGGGAGGAGAGTACAAGTACTGGGAACCTTGACTTATCCTTCCTTAGGATGGTGTACTCGTGATTACCATCCTTTAGCCCCTTTAAAAGTTTCTCAATATTAACAGCCGCCCGCGCTTTGTCCTCAGGGGCAAATAACTCTATAGCATTGACACCTTTTTCTAAATCCGCTTTAGAATATCCAACAGAGTCAAGACCAAAACGATTAACAAAGGTAAAGTTAGAGTCTGTGTCAAGTTCAAAAATTGTCTGAGGAAGCAGGTCTGTTGTTTCCCTAAAACGCCTCTCACTTTCTTGGAGCTTTTCCTCAACAACCCTTCTCTCACTAATATCGCGCACAAAGGTTACAATATATTCCTTATCACCCAGTTCAAGGTAGCTAACACCTCGCTCAACAGGGAAGAGAGTTGAGTCGTGTCTTTTCTCCGCCCCAGTAATAACAACCTTACCCTTCTTTTTTATATTTTCAACGTGGCTACGCCAAAGAGAGGCGTCCCCTGAGAACTTGGTCTCAACATCCATTATCGTCATATTCAGAAGCTCGGCTTTGGTGTAATCAAGGCTCTTGGTAGCCTCATCATTTACATCTAAAAAACGTCCGCTTGAGGGGTCAATAACAAAAACCGCATCACTGGAGTCATCAATTAGCTGACGAAAAAGTCGAAGCTCACTCTCGTCAATCTCTGTTACAGATTTTTCTGCCTCTGAGATATCACTTGGATTATTCTCCAGACGTGGCTCTTCCTTAATAACAAAAAGGGCATTTAAGGAAGAACTCTTACCAACCTTAATTGCACTTACAGTCATCTCTCTGTGATTTACTGTTGCGTTTTGATGTTCTGGGAAGATTAAACCTTGTATCTTAGAGGAGAAGTGGATAGGAGGGCCACCACTTAAGGTTTTTTTGATTTTTTTCAGATAAGAAGTTTCCTTAAATTGAGGGTACTTCTCACCTATATTTGTATCTAAAATATCTTCTCTAGGAATGCCTGTATTTTTCTCTATTTCGGAGTTCCAAAAAATTACATCAAGGTTTTTATCCAGTACAAAGACCTCATTTGGCATAAAATCCAGGAGTGAAAAAAATCCGTCTTTAGTGTCAGCTATCTTCATAAATTGATACCTAAGCCAGACGCTCTACCCTGTCAAGTGCAGAAAAGAGTTTATCAAAGGAACTGCCATCGTAGAGAAATACAAAATCTCCTTCAACAATACTTCTCTCTACCTTAAAATTAGCCTTGACCATAAAGACAACTGAAGAGGACGGCTTGCTATTATCCTTTACGACCTCAAGTAAGGTGCCTTCTTTAAAGGTTGGAATAGAGTACCCTATCTCAACATTCATCATATTGCCGATTGTTCCCATTATACCGTTTAAAAAAATATTACCTACCTCAATTAAGGTCGTTGATTTTTTCAATTCTTGCTTTGCGGAATCTGACTCTTCTCCAACCAGAAGGGAGACAATCTTTAGAGCACTCGCGCGGGGGAAAACAAGCATAGCTGTACCAGCAATAGGGCCGCTAAAGGGCTGGCTAACGGCACTAATATCATCTAGCCCTATACCTTCCAGCTCAACACCTAGAGAATGAAAAGAAAAGACATTTAAGGAGGGTACGGTAAGCTCAACCCTTGCCCCTACCATTACGCTAAGGTTTGAGGCCGCCCTCCCAATACCAACATTAAAGAGTTCCTTTAGGGTGTCTCTCTGTTTTTTTGTAAACTCAAGGTTGCTCATAAAAGCTAACCCTCTATCGCTTTTTTTATAGCACTCAAGAGAACCTTAGACTGTGGGGGCTTATTAACAACCTCCACTGCACCCATCTCTAGGCACTTCTCTCTAACACTTTTCTGGATATCAGCGGTCTGAACAACAACAGGGATAGTAACCCCACTCTCTTTAAGCTCCTTTAAGATCTCGATGCCACCCTTTCCAGGCATTAAAAGGTCAAGAACAATACAATCAGGCACCTTGCTATCATCCTTTAGAGCCTTAAAAAAATCTTCCTCATCCTCCGCAAGCAGTGTCTCGTAACCACCCCCGCTTAGAATGATGGAGGTGGCCTTTAATGCAAAGGCTGAATCGTCAAGAACAAATATTAGAGCCATAATCTCTCCCTTTAAATTGTTAAGAGCTGTAATTATCTTTTTAAAAAAACTAAGAGTATGCTACGTTCGGCATCCTATAGAATAAAAAAATAGGTATAAAATCAATACCCTAAGACTATAACATATGGTAGAGGCAAAAAAAAATGAAAAAATACGTGCAATATTCTTATCTATCTTTTAAAAGAAATAAAAAAAACCGCTCCCTTAAAAAAAACTCAAGGGGCGGTTAAAATTAAAGATTGAAGCACATATTTTGAACTACACATTACTGATGAGCTTCGCCTTGAGGAGTATTAACCTCACGTCCCTCGCCTGTGTGATTTTTCTCTGCACTGGCGATATTCTCAATCAAGCTCATCTTCTCGGTAGATGAAAAAATATTTTCCAGGTTTAGTGCAACCGTAAGAGCACCGTCTACCTCGGCTACTCCTTCCAAGTACTCAGCCTTTAGCCCAGCAACAAGGGCTGGTGGCTCTTTTATCTCACCCCTTGATATTTTCAAGACTTGAAAAACAGTATCAACTTGGATTCCAACAGAGAGACCCTCAAGGTCAACAACAACGACCTTTGCATCTGCGCCTGCCTCTCTTGCTGCCATACCAAAACGTTTTCTCATATCAACGATTGGAACAATCGTTCCTCTAAGGCTAATTATCCCTTCTATAAAAGCAGGCATCTTTGGAAGAGGCACAATCTCATATTTTGCAATAATCTCTTTGACCTCCTCAATTGGTACGGCAAAACGTTCTGTTCCAAGCCCCATTGTAACAAGCTTTATTAATTCATTTGGGTCAAGTTCTCTCTTGAGTACTTCTGTCTCACTCATCGTAACCTCCTAATAATAGAAAGATAAAACTTTCGTCTACACCTCCATAATAGCAGAATTTACTTTTTTTTCAATAAATATTAGTTATATATTTTCTTTAAGACAAAAGAGTTTTGAACCATAAAAAATCAAATTCCACAAAAAAAAAAGACCCCCATCTCTGGAAGGTCTTTTTTCATTGTGTAAAGTTAACTCTTTAAATTAGGGAGTAACCGGCTTTGTCATCACCAGCTGATAAGTATTACTGTCGTCATTTTTTAGGTATACCCAGTACCCAAGCCACGGGGTAATTGTCGCCTCGGGAGTACTGCCAGCGGCCTCAAAACTGTAGGTTGAACCCCAGTCTGAGCCGTCATAGTAGTAGATACCATTTACAATCCAACCATTTGTGGTTGCACTCTCCCACGTAACAGCTGGTTCACCGTTTTTACTTACCAGAACGCTACTAAGCTCGATATTATCAGAGTAAGGATTACTGATTATATTCCAGCCCGGAAGTAAGTCTGCTGTATTATGCGTAGCTGTCGCTACATCTGGATTATCATTAAGTGCAAGAGGGAGCGAGTTTGGTGTTGAGGCTGGATTATTCCATAAGTAATATCCCTCGCTCTCCGTTATAAAATTAACTGGAATTATAGCGGCCGTAAGGTCTACCTGCTCATAAGCGCCGTTATTTCCGTCAACTGTGCTAAGGGCAGAAGAGACCCATCTATATGTGTGAGGCTCATTAAAGGCAGAGCTACCGTCAAAGTCAGTTAAATCACTTGTTACCCTTGGAATACCAACCATATTGTAGCCATTTAGGAGGCTAACAACTGGCCCAGGTAATGCACCACCAGCAAGAGCTGTTACAGGATAAGTTATAACCGTACCAGAGAGGTCGCCAAGGGTTGCTGTAAAGTAGAATGCATGTCCATTTGAAGGCCCTAAGCGAGTTGTGAAGCTACAACTTGCTCCGCTTACAAAGTCGCCTGTACAATCTACTGAGGGATCCAAAGTGTAGGTTGCGTAATCACCAACTGAGGTTGAACCAACCCTTTGGGTTAGGTGAAGCTGAATAAGTAATGGAGAGCCACTTGCGTCTGTTAGTACAAACTCAAATGTATACTCCGCATCAACAGCTGGTACTAAGGTTGAGGTTGCCTCTAAGAGGTAATTATCAAGGTCATTCTCTTCACTCGCGCGCGAGACACCCTCTAGGTTATCTCCGATACCTGGATTACCTCCTGTATTATTAAAAGCTACACTTATGCCGTCAACACCAGGGCCTGAGGCAACTGCACTCCCAGTTGCACCAAGCGAGGTATTACCAGCAAAATCATTTGCACATACTCTGTAGTACCCAGTGGCAGCGCCGTTTGCAAGTCCGCTGTGAAGGTAGGTCAGGTCTGAGCCTGTGTAGATGAGCGTTCCAGACTGGCAATCTACAGGAGGTGTATTTGCATCAAAAACAATAGAATAATTTTCAACCCCACTTGTTACGTCAGAGAAGCCGTCCATTACGAGTTCAACAACAGTGTTTTGCCCAGTTGCTGAAAGAGAGCCGTCTGAGGGCCCTGTCTGATCAAGAACAATATCATCTGTTATGGTATTTGAGACGTAACCATCGGTGTCCATAAGGCGAGCATAAACAACCTTACCACCGTCACCAGTATCTAGGGTTACAGGTTGAGTCGCACCAATTGTCTCCCAGCTCTCGGTATCAAAGACGCCGTCTGTGCTTAGGATTACCTGACTAACCTGAGCGGTATTTATGGCGTCTGATACAGGATCTATCAGAGCATTAATATCAACCAGATTTGTATACACGTCTCCGTCCTTAAGGACAATCGTGCCGTAGGGTGCTTCAAAACCAAGAACCGTGGAGTTCCAAAAACCAGTGAGCAGGGTATTTGTCCCTCCTACGGTGTAGCCAGCTACGGGCTGACCAATCGTCCCACTTAGACTTGACCCGCCTGTTGCCGAGCTATCACCACCACCAGAGGCAAATACATCTGGTGTTAGGGTATATGTGCCATCAGTCATCGTAGCGGCACTTGATGCACTGGAAAGAAAAAGCCCGCCTATTAGGGAAACAAAGAGAGCAACCCCAAGGAAGTATCTTTTCATAAAAGCCATTTTAAGCCTCCTTTATATATTCTAAAATTAATAAATTAATTCCCCAGCAGAGTCTCTCGCAGAGGACTCTGCCGGAACAATTCAAACGCTCCTAGTCGGCGGAGTCCCTTTCAGGAGACTCCGCCGAGGAATTAGGTAATAAATTCATAACCTCACAGAGAAAGAAAAACAAGTCTTTTTGAGAACCTAGTCCTTGCTATGGAAGTAATAGTAATTATTCGCATTGGGGTCGTACTCTTCGGTTGTTGCGGTTACTCCAGACCATCCACCCCCGATTAGGTAAATCTTATCATCAACCACGCCTATCCCGGAGGAACCTAGTTGCGCTGACAAAGAGGCTTTTGTTGTCCACAAATCAGTAGCCGTGTCGTACTCCTCGTTTTTTGTTGTTCCACCAATACCCCCCATTACGTATACATTAGTGCCAACTGCCGCCGCCGCCGCAAAACTATACCTTGACGCTGGCATAGAAGACTTTGTAGCCCACGAATTGCCTACGGTGTCATACTCCTCATTAACTGAAAGTCCTGAGGATCCGTCCCAGCCCCCGATTGCATAAATTTTATTATCAACCGTCACTGCCACAAGATAGTCCCTTGCCGTTAGCATTGATGACTTTGTACTCCATGTGTTGCCCGCAGGATCGTACTCCTCGTTGAGCGTTATATATGACCCACCTGAGTAGCCCCCGATTACATAGATCTTGTTGTTAGCCATCGCCCCAGCAAACCAAAGCCTTGTCGAAGGCATGGCGGCCTTTGTTGTCCAAGTGTTTAAGGAAGGATCATACTCCTCATTAACTGAATATGTTGTCCCTAATAGATCCATCCCCCCTATTGCGTAAATTTTGCTATTAACCGCCTCAACAACAAGATTTAACCTTGGCGTTGGCATAGAGGTCTTTGTTGTCCACGAGTTGGTAGCAGGGTCATACTCCTCGTTGGCTGAATAGACTGTTGACCCATCCCCAGCGTCACCCCCAATAACATATATCTTGTTATTAACCACAGCCACTCCATGCCTCTGCCTTGCCGTTGTCATATCAGCCTTCACTGTCCACACACCATCAGAGATGGGTATAGACATAGTATCACCCGTGTATGTGTACCCTGTTGGAGGGGTCGTACTTGTGCCAAGTATCATAAATCCAGTTGGCACACCACCAGATGAAGGAAGGTTTGTGAGCTGACTTCCGTCAACTGCTGGAAGTTTTGCCGAGGCATCAAGTTGCACTATCTGATTTGCCCCTGTTCCAACATCTACACTAACCGTACCTGAGAGAGTAATCGCTCCGCCTGTAAGACCTGTACCAGCCGTAATAGAGGTTACCGTACCTCCGCTATTTGTATCAATATCATCTGCACAACTCCAGGTGCCAGCACCATCAGATTTTGCTACCTGGTCAGCTGCGCAACTAAGAGCACCAACCGTATCACTATCACCATCTGCGATATCAGTAGGTACACTTGTTATGCCTGTCCAGTCAATGCTCTCTGCCGTAACTGCGACGCCAGCTTGGAGGGCAAATGCCACGCTCGTCAGCTCTTGACGAGGTGTCATCTCAGGCTCTATGC
Source organism: Deltaproteobacteria bacterium (assembly GCA_023134165.1). Classification (GTDB taxonomy): domain Bacteria; phylum Desulfobacterota; class GWC2-55-46; order GWC2-55-46; family DRQE01; genus JAGLUZ01. The sequence goes on from JAGLUZ010000089.1 coordinate 16,678, forward strand.
CAACTGTTACCCCAAGCCAGAGATTGGCCTGACTTATAACGGCACTATCAATTGGGGTCGTCTCACCAAGGGTCACAGTGAATAACCCGTTAATAACATCAATACCAACTTGCGTCTCTGTCCAAAGCGTATTACCTGCCGCGTCTGCGTCATATATCGCAAAGGTAA
>JAGLUZ010000009.1 GCA_023134165.1 Deltaproteobacteria bacterium
CTTCGGGTTATGAGCCCGACGAGCTACCGGACTGCTCCACCCCGCATCATCAGTAGAAAATCATAACAAATATGAACCGCAAATGTCAACAAATAAGATTATTTTTTATCCTAAATTAATTTTCCGCAACTGCCTTCTCGCTAAAAAAAGGTATTAAATTCTTGCTTTTAGCAAATTACTACTTTATAATTGAAGAGTTTTAGTACTTTGGAGTAGTACGCTTGCAAAAAATTGCGAATGTGCGAAAGGAAGTCTTTTACCTAAATTACATTTTAGTACTATTTTAATAAAAAGGAAGTTAGATTACTTATTATGCAATTAGCTGGAAATATAGGCGACTTGGGGCTTGGCGAGATATTACAGATTCTCAGCTTTAGTCAAAAATCTGGAACCCTCGCACTTAAAAGCCGAAAGAGATCTGGTGCCATGATCTTTAAAGATGGCAAAATATCTAAGGCCTATACCTCTGCCATAAAAGAAGGGGTTGGTGAGGTTCTCCTAAAGGGCGGAGCAATTACAGCTGAGGTGCTTGAAGCTGCCAAGGCCTCGCAGAGTGCAAAAGGCTACATTGCAAACCTCGGGCAAGTTTTTATGAGTGAGTTCTCTGTCAACCCAGAACACGTAGAGGAAGCTACAAAAAAATTAATTGAGAAGACTGTATATTCTTTTTTCTTTTGGACTGATGGTAGTTTTGTCTTTGAGCTAACTGAGCCTGAGGAAAACCCTGAGACTATAAAGGCTGATCAACTTCAGTTTACACTAGAAGATGGGCTAAACCCACAGTTTCTTGCGATGGAAGGCTCACGCCTCTTTGATGAATTTGTTATGAAGGGTGGTAAGCCAGGAGACCCAAGCGAATACGAAGAAACAGAGCCTGTACCAACACCAACGCAAGAGCCAACACCAAAGACAGAGGAAGGAGTAAACAAAGAGGCCTCGGCTCCTGTCCCTTCTAAGGTCTTTGCTGAGGGCACAGACGAGCTTCCATTTCTCTCCGGTGATTTTCTTAAAGAACTGGAGAGTGAGGGCCTAATTGACCTTGAAGAAGGCGGCGAGGCAGATGAGAGGATTGAAGAAAGTAAGGGACTAACTCTATTAAAGGAGATGCTGGAAGAACTCTCGCGACCTCTTACCATGAGCGAGATTGTGCTTTTAATCCTTCGGTTTACGAGCGAGATAATGGCACGTGCCGTGGTCTTCTCTATACGTAAAGATAATATTGTTGGTGGTGGTCAGTACGGCATCGAGCTAAATGAAGGCAATGCTGATATGCGTATTAGAAAGATGAAAATTCCAATAAATGAGCCTTCTATCCTAACTGAGGCAATTGAGGCAAGAAGAACACTTGTAAAACCAATAGAGCCTGGAAAGTGGAATGACTATATAATTGAGAGACTTGGTGGTACACACCCAACTGAGGCATTTCTCTCCCCTGTCATGGTACGTGGCAACGCCATAATTATAATCTACGCTGATAATATCCCAGGCAATGAAAAAATAGACGATATCTCCTCACTTGAGATATTCCTTGCTCAAACTGGCATGGCGCTAGAGCGTCTAATGCTACAAGAAGAGATAAACAAGTAACCTAAACATAAGAAAGAGAAAACGGAGACCCTAAATTGGCACATAAACTCTTGATAGTTGAAGACTCAGCCACAATACGCTCTCTAATAATTTCAACACTTGACGCAATCGGCGACTTTGAATTTAGCGAAAGCGAGAGTGGTTTTGAGGCACTTAAGATTCTCCCTAGAGGGGACTTTGACCTCATAATAACTGATATTAATATGCCGGATATAAACGGCCTTGAGCTTGTAAGTTTTATTAAAAAAAATGAGCTCTACAAGGACATTCCCCTCTTTATTATCACAACAGAGCGAAGCACTCAGGACGTTGAAAAGGGGCTTGCTCTCGGAGCAAACGAGTATATTGTAAAACCCTTTAAGCCAAGTGTCTTGCAAGAGAAGGTCTTAAAGTACTTAAAATAATAATTTTTTATTTTTTCTATACTGATTTGGAGCTAATATGAGTCAGGAATTCTCAGGACAAGATAGTTCTTCGCTAAAAGACTTCCTCGTTGAATGTGAAGAATTAATAGAGGCCATTAACTCTGATCTTATGAAACTCTCCGCTGGTGCGGCTGATGCCAAGGCAGACCCCTCTCTACTGAACTCCATATTTCGAAGCGCACATACGCTTAAAGGTATCTCTGGGATGTTTGGGTACGAGCCAATGGTTAGGCTTAGTCACAACCTAGAAGAACTCCTTGACGGACTTCGCCTTGGAAAAGTCGGTTTCTCAGCCACTGTCCTAGACATTCTCTTTGAGGCAATCTCTGTAATTCAGATGCTCCTAGAGGCCAAAGGTCTTGGTGAAGAACCTCCTCAAGGCCTCGTTGATTCCGTTAGTAAACAACTCTCTGATACCATTACAAGCAATGTCTCAAGTGAGGATCTAAGCGGACTCCTCCACGGGGTTGACTCTGCCATCCTAGACGTCTTAACTGAGTACGAAGAGCACAGGCTAATTGAATCAATAAAAGAAAAGCTCGGCGTTCTTAAGGTTCAGGCCTCTTTCCCAATCATCACCTTTGATCAAGCCTTGGAAGAACTCTCAAATATCTTAAAAGAGCACGGAGAGATTATAACAACGCTACCAACTCCTGGGGCAACACCTGGAGAGACCATCAATTTTGACCTTATCGTAGCAAGTAGCTCCTCAATTGAAACTCTCTCCACAGCTATAGACAATAGTGATGTACTAATAACCCTTGTAGCAGGGGTTGAGTCCGCTGGGCAAGGTTCACCTACCCAAGCCGCAGAGGCTGAGGGCGAGAAAACCGCAACTATATCTCCCCAAGACGACGGACTAAAGAGCATCACCCAGACCGTAAGAGTTGATATCGCAAAACTAGATAGCCTAATGAACTTGGTCGGTGAGCTAATCATTACTAAAGGCTCGATTATATCAATTGCCGCAAATATGAAGAATCAACTTGAAGGTGCAAAATTTTCACTA
>JAGLUZ010000090.1 GCA_023134165.1 Deltaproteobacteria bacterium
CAAGAGCTTTTCAAGAGAGGTTGACTTTATGCCTCCCATATACCCAGTGTGGCGGTAATAGATTTTATCCTTAAGCTTATTGCCTGTCACTGCCACCTCTGCGGCATTAACAACGATAACAAAATCCCCAGCATCAACGCTTGGCGAGTAGGCTGGCGTATGTTTGCCTCTTAGAACTGATGCCACACGAGCGGCTAAACGTCCAAGGGTCTTGCCCTTTGCATCAACAATAAACCATTTTCTTGAAACTTCTTCTTTTTTAGTAAGGTGCGTTTTCATGACTTAATGATACTCCCAAAGAGTTTTTTTCTCTTCTTAAATTGTTTTCTCTAAAACATTATCAAAAGATAATAGTACAACTTCACTTGCTACTAGAACAAGGAATTTATTAATTTATGCTATTTCCCTGATTTTGTCAAGTGTTTTTACATAACTTCCATTTAAGGACTCTAAAAAAAGAATAGGACTTGTAGGCCCTAAAAAACCATGTTTTGCAAATAAAGAAAAGGCAGGTATACTCATATGGTATATAATCGTATTTTTTTGCCTTAATCCTAAAACAACTTATTTTCATTGACTTTACTTCTTGCATTTATTAAGTTCTACAGAGTAAATAACTCTACAGATAGGAAAAATTAATGTTCGCTAATGCAATAGAAAAAACAGGTAACTTCATTCGCCCAGTCGTTGTAACACGACGCTACTACGATGAACGGGTCGAGACCATTGGGGGTACAATCGTTATCCTCAATAAAAATGGGTGGTTCATAAGTGCCGCTCATATTTTTGAGGCCATTGCTCTTGAGCAAAACCACAAGAAAGATATTGAGGATTATCAAGAAAAGGCCGCAAAATTTAAGGACGATCCAAACCTTCGTAAAGAACTTAAACGCCTTAGACCAAATCCGCGCTGGGTAACGGCCTGTTCAGTCTGGCCAGGGGAGGATAAAGTAACGATTGAGGACATAAGCGTCATCCCGGACGCCGACCTCTTCCTTGGTCGCCTTGACCCCTTTGACCCGTCAACGATTAATCAGTTTCCAATCTTTAAAGAAGCCGAGGGAGTGGAACTCCCAATTGGCACGCCACTCTGTAAGACTGGGTTTTCTTATACTGATATTGATGCAAAATTTGATAAGGCCACCGGCGCATTTGCCCTTGACCTAAAGAATATGATTCCTTTTCCGCTAGATGGTATCTATACAAGAAATATCCTCATGAAATCACAGAAAGACGCAAAAGAAAGTGAGGAGAGAGACCTTGAGATAAAATTTATAGAGACCTCGACACCTGGACTTCTTGGCCACAGCGGAGCACCAGTCTTTGACGCAGATGGCACACTCTGGGGCATTCACAGCAGAACCACACACCTGCCCCTTGGCTTTAGCCCGTCTCTTACTAAAGAGACAAAATTTAGTGCAAAAGACGATACCTTAAGTGTTGGGTGGGCAATACACACAGAACTTATATGCAAGTTCTTAAAAGAACGCGGCATTAGTTTTGAGAGTGCGTCTTAGAGAGAAAAGTAAAAAAATATTTGCTCAAAAATTACAAAGACTTTGCCCTTATACTTTTTATACCTAGAGGTGGCAAACCGTGAGTGAGCAGGATAATCTTCCTAGAACACGCATAAAGTTTTCCGGCAAGATGATAAAATTTGGAAAGACCAAGCACTACCAGCACGGGGCTTTTATAACTGATATCTCTGAGAGCGGCATATGCATCAGAACAGAGATTGTATTTAAAAAAGGTACGACAATTTATATGCGTTTTGACCTTAGGGGGAAACGCTACGACGCCGAGGGCGAGGTAATATGGAGTAAGTCCGTGCCACCTGGAATCTCAACTATGAAGAAAAGTGGCATGGGAGTGAACTTTACAAAAGCAGATAAAGAATTGCAAGCTCTATATAAGACTATGGCGATTAGAAGTATCTCCTAGAATTTTAAAAAAAGGTTCAAAATGGGAAGCAATTCCAGAGACAGCAAACGCATCACAATGCGTGGCAAGGTAAAGTACGGCACCACAGGACACCTAAAGCACTTTGCCTTTATCTCAGACTTGTCTGAGACCGGACTTTGCATAAGAACCAATGACGTTTATGACGAAGATACCATCCTAAATCTCCGAATAAACTTTGGAGGGGGTAACTATAATGCAAAAGGCATTGTCATGTGGTCAATTAAGGTCCCCAGAGGGCTGGAAAAAATAAAGAAAAACGGGATGGGTATAAAATTCACAACCGTAGATCCTGAATTAATCAAAGTCTACAATGAAAAAACAATAGACAAAGAAACCGAGGGTGGAGAGTTCTAAATCCAAGCAATCAAAGATTGTTTAACCCACTGAAAATTTTTCCTCTCTAGCTCAAACAAAAA
>JAGLUZ010000091.1 GCA_023134165.1 Deltaproteobacteria bacterium
GGCAATCAAAGATTGTTCAACCCCTTAAAGATTCTTCAAGCCTCAAATTCCAACAAAAAACAAATAACCGAAACAACATATAACCGCTCTCAGCGGCAATCAAGGATTGTCCAACCCTTTCCAAATCCAAAAACCAGATAATTTTAATGGGATTAAAAAAAATTAGCAGGCAACGTAGAAGATTTTTTTTATTATGAATTTTTCGTCGATATAAAGGTTCACCTCCCAACGTCCGAGGAAATCTTCCATCCCCATGGTTGGGTCAATATCGCCAAAAAAGCCGCCTCCCGTGCCAGCAGAGAGCTTTAACCAAAGCCATGTGGCATAGGTTTTTCCCTCGGCCTTCACCTCTAACTCAACATTGGATCTTTGTTGCTCCTCGCCACCAGGCTTTATCCAGCTTGCTAAGATTTTGTGAGTACCTTTTTTTAGCCCTCTAAATTCGAGGTAAATAAAGACTTTCTCTCTGCAATCAAATTCATCAACCTCAATTTTTCCGTCGATATCAGCGGTTAGAATTACTCGAGTAGCCTTGGACTTATTACCTGCATAAAGCTCGCCGCCACAGAAAAACATGATGGAGAGGGAAAATAGCACAAAGAAAAAAACAAGAGAGAAAACAACCCTCATTGCTTTTTGTGATCTCAACCAAGATATAATACTCGTGATTTGCATTAATTTTTACCGTGAGTTTTTATATAAGTAGGAGGTTTTTTTTACTCGCTAAATTGCCTCAGCAAAAAAAGAAAGAAGGGAGTATTTCTAAAACAAATAAAATTAGCCTTTAGAAATATATTTGAAAACTTTGATTGTACTCTTTGAAAAATTTAAGGTTTAAAGATTTTAAAAAATTACTCTTCTATTATTGAGTCAATTACATCTTTTGCGTAGTACGAACTTTGCCCTTCTTTTACAAATACCTTTACGTTATTTAAATCGTAACCAGCCGTAATGAGGGGTTTTTCAACGTAGCCGTTTTTGCGAACCTGTCCAAAACCGATATTTGCCATAAGGCCATTACATAGGCATTTCCGCCCTTCGGTGTCTTCCCTCTTTCCGCCTTTTTTAACAAAACTCTCGACTGGCTCAGAGGGGCAACGATACCCAATGGTGGCGTCTTCTTTCTTATAAAGGTGCCTTAAGTACCCAAGATCGCAGACCCTTTGACGAGCTAGAAAAACATCATCTTCAGAGTTTGTCTGCTCTAGACGTGCAACCTTAAAAGGAAAACCCGTTGGCGAGGCCTTGGGGTCGGTAAAGACCTCTGATGTGCCGTCAATGGATTTACCAACTAGTTTCTTTCTTAGATTATCATCGAGCCCTGATTCTTCACAGAAGGCAAAGGCCGTACCCGCCTGAATACCAACCGCACCCTCTGCCTTGGCTTTTTTAAGTCCTTCTTTTGAGCCGTAAACTCCGGCTAGCCAAAACGGAAGGCCAATTTTTTTAATCTTTGCTAGATCCACTATATCCTTTGCCCCGTAAAGTGGCTCGCCTTTTTCCGTTAATTTAAGCGGCCCCCTAGGTGTGGCATTATGGCCTCCAGCCTCAGAGGTCTCTATTATAAAACCATCAACCTTGCCTGTGGATTTTTTTGAGAGCGTTATTGCAAGTGTAGCCGAGGAGACAATTGCCAAAAACTTAGGACGCTTTAATCTTTCCTTTGTAAGGGCTCCGTTTGCTATGAGCTTTGGGTCGAAATGTTCTCTAAAGCCGTCACCTGGCCCTGAACCATTTACGTCTAGTGCTATGGAGACCTCTTTATGATCTATAAAACTATCGATCATACCTGGAACCTCTCTTGGAATGCCCGCACCAACGAGAACGTAATCAACACCAGCGAGCATGGCACCGTAAATAGAGGCCGGGTTTGGGAGCTGAATCTT
>JAGLUZ010000092.1 GCA_023134165.1 Deltaproteobacteria bacterium
TTTTTTTATTTCTCCTTTTTTAAATTACGAGTTCAAGGTAAATTTACCCCTTACATACTTCCAGCAATCCTAGCGTACAACTCAGGAAGCGACCTTGCAAGTTTCTCAACACTTGAGCTAACAACAAAATTCCCCTTCCCAAAAAGACGTGGCAGATACTCCTCAGCCTTTAAGTCTACTGTTAAGCAAAACGGGGTTATCCCCTCACGCTCTGCCTCCTTTATCGCCATCCGAGTGTCTTCTATTCCGTAGCGTCCTTCATAGGTATCCACATCATTTGGCTTACCATCCGAGAGAATAAACAAGAGCCTTGACTTTGAACCTTCTTTCTTTAGTATCCCTGTTGCGTGCCTAATGGCTGGGCCCATCCTTGTATAATGATAAGGCATGAGTGCACCGAGCCGCTCTCCTACAACTTCGCTATAATTTTCTTCAAATTTTTTTATGTGAAAGACCTTTACGTTTTTCCTGGATTTTCCAGAAAACCCGTAAACCGCATAACGATCCTTTAATTTTTTCATTGCCTCACAGAGGACAACAAGGGCTTCTTTTTCGTGATCAATAATTCGCTTTTCACCGACCCAAGAATCCGTTGACATACTCATGTCAACTAGGAAAAGTGTAGATATATCCTTCTCCATTCTTTTCTGAGTAATGTATAGCCTATCATCTGGGGTCTTCCCGCTTAGGCGGTCAACAACCATCTCCACCACGGCATCGATATCAAGGTTATCGCCATCCAGTTGACGCTTCACAAAACGCTGAGACGGAGTAAGAGCCTCAAACTTTCTCTTTATCTCTTTTATTAGGGATGCTCTTCGCGTGAGTATCTCAGCAACAACCCCTGCCTTGCCAGTGTGCATGGTATCTTCCGTTAGGATAGAGTAATCACGCAGATATTTATTCGCCTTATAATCCCACTCGTTATAGGTAAATCTCTTTCTATCAAAACTTGGTATTTCTTCTTTTTCATTAACGAGGATTTTATCGGCTTCAAGGTCAGCCTCAAAATAAGCATTTGTGGTCTTCTCAACCTCAGCCATATTTAACTCTTCCATATCATCGGCGCGTTTTTTGTTATCTTCTTCTGGGTCATCATCAAGCGGTCTATTTACATTTGTAAAACTTGCCCACGAAAGAATCTTATCATAAATATTTAGAGCAAGTGCCTCTTCATTCTCATCCTCATCAAAGTCCTCGTGCTTTGTTAGGTACCGACTCTTCTCTTCTTTATCTGCCTTTTCCTTATCACCAGTGTCGGATGAGTCGTCCTCTGGAGTGGCATTTTTTTTATTACTACTTTGGTCACTTGCAAGGTACTCAAGAGAGCCAATACGTTCTGGAATTACCCTACCCCAAGGCGTAAATGGAATCATTCCTCTGTATTTTTTAAGTTCCAACCCAGCCTCACCCCACTTTCTCTTTACAAGGCGTGCCTCAATAAGGCTCTCTTCAGGGCTTGTGGAAGTAAAGGGATTAAAGGGAAAGGAGCGAAGAATACTCTTTAGTAATTCCTCCATACGTCTCTCTGGAGGGCGAAGCCTTGCCCCTTCTGCACGCCTATACAAGAGACGGGTAACAAGGGGTTGCCAATCTTTAAAGATGCCTGGATATTCTTTACGGAGTAATACACCGACCCTCATATTCTCAATCATCCAGTAAATATCTGAGAGGAGTTTATCTGAGGTGAATTCTGTCTTATTTTTTACAGGCGGGACTAAGGAGTCGTACTTTAAGTGAGCTGACAAGAAGAAAACCATAAGCCTTGCAAGTTTTTTCTGCTCTGCTTTGCTCCCCATATCAACAAGGGTTACAGGTAAATAAATATTTTCACCATCACACCAAGCAAAACCATGCTCTGGTAAGATTGCGGGGTGTGCTATTTTTTTTAGTACCGGGGTATATGGTCTTGGGCTTGCGTCGCCTTGAAGTGTTACTACACGCGTCTCTCTGTTGGCTATCATAGAGGAGAGAATGGTGAACCTACGAAGACTTCCCTTTAGGTGGAGCTCAGCTCCAGGGGTCTTCCAGTTCTCTAACTTTGCCTTATTAAAATAACCAAAGACATTGTCAATGGTCTTGCCTGCAAAATATTCAACACTTAAATCCACTTAACCTCTCTTTACTTCTCTTATGAACTGACTCTCTATCTACGAAATCAAAACAAAGCAACCCGTAAATACTGACCTCACAAACTTACTGTAAAAAACTAAAAATACGCCGCCACCATATCCATAAGAGCTTCCTTTACCTCTTGGTCATCAGTTAGCGTACTGATTATAGCGGTCTCTATTGCAAGTGCTGGCGAGAGGCCGTCTTTAATTAGCATCCCTGCATGAACAAGCAGGCGCGTTCCAGGCGGAGTCTCAAGGGTTGCCTCTGTAGTCTCCCTCATTTTTTGACCAAGGGCTACGAGCCTTTCTGCCGTGGCCTTATCAATACCACTTTCTTTTATTACAACCTCTATCTCGGTTTTGGCCTCTGGGTAATCAAACTCTAAAGAGATAAATCTCTGTCTTGTACTTGTCTTTAGATCCTTTAAAACGTGCTGGTAACCTGGATTGTAGGAAACAACAAGGAGAAAATCTTTATGTGCAACTATCTCTTCTCCTGTTTTTTCAATCGTCAGGATTCTTCTATCATCAGCAAGCGGGTGAAGCACAACCGTTGTGTCTTTGCGTGCCTCAACAACTTCATCGAGGTAGCAAATTCCTCCGTCTCTTACTGCCCTTGTTAAAGGACCGTCTGTCCAGACCGTCTCACTTCCCTTTATAAGGTACCTTCCTACAAGGTCAGAGCCTGTTAGGTCGTCGTGACAACTTACTGTGTGGAGCGGAAGGTTTAGGGTTGCGGCCATGTGGCTAACAAAACGAGTCTTTCCGCACCCAGTTGGGCCTTTTAAGAGTATAGGAAGCCTTCTTGCAAAGGCTGCTTGAAAGACCTCTACCTCACTACCAACCGGTAAGTAAAAGGGAGCGGCCGAGGCCGCCCCCTTCTGGATGTTTTCTGCTATTTTGGAGGGCGTGGCAAATTCAGTTGCCCCGCCCTCTTCTACATTTAGTGCTTTTCCCATAAATATTGTCCTTCCTTAATTTAGATGCTTCTCTTTTCTACCAATTGTAAAGAAGTCGTAGAGGTAGATTGCAAGCCCAAACATGAAGGTTACCCCAAAGAAGAGACGTAGGCCGTAGAAAAGTGACATATAGCCCTGAGTCTCCATATACGAGTAAGCTAGTACTCTTTGGAGGTAACTCTGTAAAATACCTGCTCCTGTTAAAGCAAAGGTCATAAATAACATTGATACGACCATTGTCCAGAAGGCAAATATCTCAAGCTTCTGATTTGAGACCTTTACGCCGCGTATAATTGGCGTTGCGTAAGATATCATCGCAAGGCATATTACAACGTAGGCACCAAAGAAAGCGAGGTGACCGTGGCTAGCTGTTATCTGCGTACCATGGGTGTAGTAATTTATCTGCGGAAGAGTGTGCATAAAGCCCCATACTCCAGCACCAAGGAAGGAAAGAACTGCTGCTCCAACTGTCCAGAGTATAGCCGCTCTATTTGGATGCTCCCTTGTTTTCTTGCTAATCATCTTAAAGGTAAAGGCAACCATTGCGGCAAAAGGTAGTACTTCAATTGCACTAAACCATGCGCCCCATGTTTGCCAAAACTCTGGTGTTCCTATCCAATAGTAATGATGCCCTGTTCCTATTATACCGGTCATAAATGTTAAGCCAACTATAATGTAGAGCCATTTCTCTGCAACCTCTCTATCAACGCCAGTGAGCTTGATTAAGAGGAAAGCCAAGATAGCGGCCATTATAAGTTCCCAAACACCTTCAACCCAGAGATGAACAACCCACCACCAGAAGTACTTATCAACTACCATATTATCAGGCTTGTAGAATGCAAATAAATAAAATACAGCAAGCCCTAAAAAACCAATTAACAAGACAACTGTAACACCTGTTGTCTTCTTACCCTTAACCATGGTCATTATCATATTATAGATAAACATAAGTACGACGATAACGATTGCTACTTTTATAACTGTTGGTTGCTCCAGGAACTCACGACCATCATGCCACCTAAAGAGGTAACCAACGATGGCTGTTGCTCCGCCAATTACAAAGAGAACACAGTGGAGGTACGCAAGCTTTACAGAATATATCTCGCCCTCGACCTCTTCTGGCAAGAGATAATAAGCAGAACCCATAAAACCAAAGATCAACCACACAACTAAAAGGTTGATGTGAATCATACGTGCGATATTAAAAGGTATGGCTGGAAAAAGTGTCTCAGGCCATATGTACTGAACCCCGATTAAGAGTCCAAATAGAATTTGCGCTCCAAAGAGCACCATGGCGGCTATGAAAAATGGATAGGCCACCCGTTGTGAATCATACTGTATCTTCATAAATCCAACTCCTTATTGTTTTATTTTCTAGCCCTCTATATTAGGCGGCCAATTGTTTGTATCAACATTACCCATCCAGATAAAGAACTCTACAAGACCGGTTATGTCTTTCTCTGATAAATCAAACTGTGGCATCTTTCTGGTTTGCCCCCAGCCCTGCTTAGCAGAGGTCTCAAGAATAAACCTTGTCCCCTCTACGCCGCGCCGTGCGATAACGTTTCCAAGCTCAGGGGCATAGTACGCGCCCTCACCAAGGAGTGTATGGCAGTTTATACAGGCGTGTTTTTCCCAAACATGTTTACCCCACACAACCTCTTCTGTTAAGTTCTCCGGATGTGTTCTCTCCGGATACGAAGCGTGCGAGAGGTAAGTCATGACGAGAAAAATTACAGACACGACCAAAGTTCCTCCCACAAAAATATTTCTTGCCGAATCTCTTGTCATTTTTTAACCTCCAAATCATTCTTATTTGAATATAAAGTACCACGGTTGAAAATACCCTAAAATGACATTTGTCACAAAAGCTAGATTTAATTAAAAACCTTAAGAATGCTACCTAATGCCCATACCCTTAAAAATTAGCACAAAAAAAAGGCCTGCCACTTTTTTGTGGCAAACCTTTAAGAAATTAATACTCATTAAACAGCAAAAATTAAGGGCTTTAAAGCAAACTCTTCTCTATTGCAATAGCAACGGCGTGAGTTTTATTTGAGGCATTTAGCTTCTTTACAATATTACCCACATGAAACTTAACGGTTCTTTCGCGAATCTCCAAGATGGTCGCAACCTCCCAATTTGTCTTCCCCTCCTTCATCCAACCAATAATCTCTCTCTCGCGCCCAGTCAGGAGGTTATCTTCAATCCAATTAAGACGTTCTCGCACAGTTAAAAAAGCCTCCTGAATATGAGGCAGGGCAACTATAACAGCCCTCTTATGTTGAGCCTTAAAACAACCCTTGAGGTTGCCAAAACAAAATATACACTTTAGCTCCCTCCCTGTAACGTAGATTAATAAGTCCTTTGGCTTTAACTTAAATGGAACGACCCAGCTTTTTTTTCCAACCATCCTCTTTTGTGCCTTAAACTTCTTTTCCCCGTAAAGTGCCTTTGCATCCTTAGAGAGGTAAATTAATACCGGTGATTGTCTCACTTCCTTATCATTTAAATACTCTAAGAGCCACTTATCTAGGAGTGGAAGTGTTGAGACTGAAGACAAGAGTAGCTTGCTTCGCTCATCTTCTAGTCCCATGGCACAAAATGCAAAATCAGCCCCTATGATATTTTTAAGGTTTTCTACAAGTTTTTGCAGATCACCATAGCTATTGCAACCAGTTGCCGATGAAGCGAGATCTAACATCAGGCCTAACTTCTTAGCAGAAAAAAATTCAATTCGCATCAACGCCTTAATCTTAGTTCCCAGTTGAATTAAAATATTATCCAGTTGTTACTCTAAGCATACAATAAACGAAAGATAACAAAGACATACTATGAAAAATAAAACAAAAATCGCTAGAGTTCAAAACCTAATCGGAAATAAAGGTAAACTTTTAAGGTTAAAAGCCTAAATTTTTAAAAATATAATGCAAAGAGCCTTATGAACACTATAATAAAGCATATTATTAATTAAACGACATTAAAACTGTACTTAAGGACAGTTGCATAACATGCAAACCAAGAGTATACTCACCGAACTAAGAAACCTACCCACACGGACAAGAAAACCCCACTTAGAGAAACATCAGGGTAGTTTTCTTAGTATTTATTATATCCCTCTTTAACCCTACTAGCTTATCACTTAAAACATGATATACTTTTACGAGAGGCAAAAAAAACTATGGATATTGAAGTTAAAAAAAATAAGGTAAGTATCACTACAGAGGATTTAAATATCTATGTAGCCATGGATCTAAAAGAGGTCTTTGATGAGCTCAACAATAAAGGCGAGCAAGAGGTAAGCCTTGATATATCCAAGGCAAGCTCTATCTCAACACCTTTGATACAAGTTATACTTAGTGCAAAAAAGACATTTAAGAACTTTACACTAAATAAAAATATTGCGTCTTCAGTAACTGATGACACTAACTCACTTGGTATAAAGTTTTAAGATAAGAACTGATCTACAAACAACAAGGAATAAACAGCGAGGGAATATCATGCTAAACCCACCGATACCTGCCTCCAAAATATTAAAAAAAAACCAATAGCCGATACTTACCTACCTTACCCTTAAAGAAAACCCTTAGGTAGTATCATCTGTGATTTTTTATATAAATTTTCAGTATGTCAGACATTTTACAAGAACCAATTTTTTTTAAAAGAAGTAAATTAAAACCTAAATAAGACCAACGACGATCTTTTTTAAGGAGGAAACAAAAATGGTAAAGAGAATACTTGCGGTCGATGATTCCCCTATAGTGCTAAGTGCGATAGCCATAGTACTAGAGTCAATTGACTATGTTGTACAGACCGCAAAAGACGGAGTAGATGCACTGGATGTACTAAAGAGAGAGAAGGAGAAGTTTAACGCCATCATCACTGACGTTAATATGCCAAATATGGACGGAGTAACCCTCACCGCAGAGATAAGGAAACTCCCGGGGTACGGGTTCACACCCATAATAATACTAACCACAGAGTCTCAGACCTCAAAGAAAGAAGAGGGCAAGAAGGCCGGTGCAACGGGGTGGCTCGTAAAACCAGTAAAACCAGATATGCTCTTAGCTACGATGAAGAAGATTTGTTCATAGACTAGAACTTTAAACTATAAGCACCCTACATTACTATCACTACTATTACTTGTAAAGGTATAAAAAATGGATGACTTTGAAAAGCTAAAAGGGCTTGATTTTTTTGGTGAAGCTGAAGAACTTCTAGATAGCCTTGACTCACTCCTTCTTGAGTTTGAAAAAGACCCAGAAGACGCTGATATCTTAAATTCTATATTTAGAGCCGCTCATACCCTAAAGGGTTCCTCAGGAACAGTAGGACACACTGCTCTTGAGGGCTTTACTCATCATATAGAAGATCTCCTTGATAATATGCGCTCAGGAAAGGTAACAACTACTCCAGATATAATAGATACCCTCTTTGAGTCAGTTGACCTAACTCGCCTAATTACAGAGAGATTACAGAATAAAGAAGAGGTCAGTGAGGACTTCTACGCCCAGATGGTCGAGCAACTACGGGAGTATATTCCACTTGATACTGAAGAGGTTATCTATGAGAAGAAAAGAGCACTGGATACAGAAATAGACCTTGCATTAATTAAAAAATTAAATAAAAAAACCCTAAAAGAGGCAAAGGCCAAGGCAGAGGAAGGTCGTAAATTTTATCAAATCGAGATACGACTTGAGGCTGATTGCATAAAAAATGGTCTAGACCCCCTACCCCTCATTAGATACCTTCGCAGCGATGGTGATGTTATTGCCTCAACTAGTACCCATAATATTCCAAAACTTGATAAATTTGACCCTCTACATCTCTACCTTGAAGAGATTAAATTACTCTACACCTCAAATATTTCCAGAGACGAGATAGAGGATATCTTTGAATTTGCCATGGAGGCAGGCGAGATATGCATCCACCTCTTTACCGCTGAGGAACTAAAGACCCACTATGATGCAGAACTTGATTCTTTTTGGCACGAAGAGGGTTCCTCTGATCACGATGAGATTGATGAAGATACCCTAAGGGCGGCCCTTGATATTGACGGTTTTCTCTTGGATGTTAATAATAGTATTAGCAGAATATTAAAGACCATAAAGAGCTTGGAAGGCCCTCATGACGATTCCTTAAACTACGCCGCCACTGAGGACTTTAGTCAATTCTTTCACCGCCTTGTGGGGGACGCCGGGGTTCTTGGCTTAGAGACTATAGTAAGGTGCGCCTCCCCTATAGAGCTACTACTTCAGGAGATTAGAGCAGGTGAAGTACTCTTTAATGAAGAAAATATTTTAAAGATAAAAAAAGGTGCCGAAGATCTAGCTATGGCTGTACTCGTCATTAGCACGCGCGAAGAAGAGGAAGACTTACCTGTTAAGACTACTACTGGTACCACAGAGGTACCTAACTCAACAGATACGGTTAAGAGTCTAAAAGAAAGTTCTACAAAAAATAAAAAAACCGCTAAAATTAAGGCTACCAAGAAGACAACACAAAAGAGTGAGAAAAAAATAGTAGAGCCTAAAATCGAGGAAAGAGAAGACGATAGACGTGAATTATCTAAAGACAGGCGTACCTCTACCGATAGGCGAGCTGGGGCACTTGCCTCTATTAGAATCGATGCCACTCGCCTTGATAACCTTATGGATATGGTCGGTGAACTTGTCATAACGCAGGCTCTTGTTAGCCAGGATAAATCCCTTGAAGAGGTAACAAGCCCAAGGCTTGAGAAAAACCTCTCTCAACTCGTAAAGATTACCAAGGGTATTCAAGACCAAGTCATGTCAATGCGGATGCTCTCTTTAAATGCCACATTTAGGAAGATGTCGCGCGTGGCAAGAGACGTAACAAAGAGATCAAACAAAGAGATTACCTTTAAGGTTCACGGAGAAGATACTGAGCTCGACAAAACTGTTATTGATGAGGTCGGGGATCCCCTAACACATCTCGTAAGAAATGCCGTTGACCACGGCATTGAAACCCCTGAAGAACGCATAACAGCTGGGAAACCAAAACTTGGAACAATTGAGCTAAATGCTTATCACAAGGGTGGTAGCGTTGTCATCGATGTTCGTGACGACGGGAAAGGATTAGATAAAGAAAAAATTCGTGAAAAGGCTATATCAAAGGGGCTTATTAATAAAAATGACGACCTGCAGGATAATGATATCTACTCTCTAATAATGGCTCCAGGGTTCTCTACCGCAGCCGAGGTAACGGCTATATCAGGCAGAGGCGTTGGCCTCGATGTCGTTAGAAAGAACGTAGAAAAACTTAGAGGCCGCATTGAGATTTCCAGCACCGAGGGTCAAGGTACTGTCTTCTCTCTTATGTTCCCCCTAACCCTTGCAAGTATTGAGGGCATGGTCGTTGGTATTGATGAAGACCGCTTCATAATCCCTGCCCTTTCAATAGAGAATTTCTCTCGCCCAAAGAGCACAGACGTAACAATTGTTGCTGGCAGAGGTGAACTTGTCGAGGTTCGTGGCCAACTCTTCCCACTCGTTAGGTTAAATAGACTCTTTAAAAACTTTAAAGATGATAAAGCCCCAGAAGACTCCATACTTGTTCTCGTAGAGAGTGATGAGAAGAAATGCTGTCTTATGGTTGATAATATCCTCGGTCACCAACAAGTTGTCATAAAGAGCCTTGATGAAAGTTTCAAAGAGGTCAAAGGCGTCTCAGGGTGTTCAATCCTTGGCGATGGCAGAGTTGGTTTAATACTCGATGTCGGAGGCATCTTAAACCTAACTACGGCCTAAGAAAGATTAGATTACAGGTAAATTTAGATGCACTACCAAGACCTTTTTTAAGGCTGTTGATTTATATATATAAAAAGAAGGTTATACTTTTAATTTTAAAAAGAACAAATTACTACTAAAAGTAAGTATGCAGGAGGTGTTATGGGTAGCGAAAAAGAAGAAGTAAGTAAAGCTCTACAAGAGGCAAAAGAAGAAGCTCGAGAAGGTAGTAGCGAGAGTGCAGGCGTTGTCGGCGGAAAGTTCCTAAGTTTTCTACTGCACAACGAAGAGTACGGTCTTGATGTCCTCTCGGTTAGGGAGATTATCGGGATTATCGATATAACCACAGTTCCGCAGATGCCAAATTACGTAAAAGGGGTTGTAAATCTTCGCGGTAAGGTCATCCCGGTAATTGACTTAAGGCTAAGGTTTGGCATACCAGAGATATCTTACGACGAAGAGACTTGCATAATTGTTGTCGAGGTTGGGGATATGCTCATGGGCATAATCATTGACACAGTACTCGAGGTCTTAGATATTACTGCCAAAGATATCGAGCCACCACCAAGTTTTGGAACAAAGGTAAAGACAGACTTTATCCTTGGTATGGGTAAGATTGGAAAGAAAGTAAAGATACTCCTTGATATTGACAAGGTTCTAACGAGTGAAGAACTTGCCATGGTCGAGAAGATGCAAAAGGCTTAAGAGTAATCAGAGTTTTGAATATGCAGACTAGATTCGTCATTCAACTGAGATTATAGATTAAAGGGAAAATATTTCCCTTAAAAAACACTACTAAAAGACGGAGGTATTAATATGTTTAAAGGAATGACACTAAACGTCAAGCTCATAAGCCTTTTCATGCTTGTAGGGATCTTGCCGCTTGTCCTAATCGGTGCTATTAGCTACAAGAACTCAAGCTCTGCTCTGCAAGAGCAGGCATTTAACCAGCTCACCTCGGTAAGAGAGATGAAAAAAGCCGAGATAGAGAGCTACTTTAGTACCATTAACAACCAAGTCCACACGCTCTCAGAGAGCCTCATGATTATTGATGCCATGAAGGACTTTACAAAGGGCTTTAAAAATATTCAAAGAGATACAGGCACAACCAAGTCTAGGGCTGCAAAGTACAGAAATACTCTAAAGAGTTATTACTCAAATGACTACTATAGTGAGTTTAAAAAAAACAATGTCGAAAATATAAGTGCGGATAGTCTCATCCCAAGCGAGACTGCTTCAATTATACTCCAACATAACTATATCGCAGATAACCCAAACCCACTTGGTGGTAAGGACGGCCTTATTGCGGCTGAAGACGCAAGCTCTTACTCAAAGTACCATGCCAAGTACCACCCAACTATAAGGGACTACCTAAAGAAATTTGGCTTCTACG
>JAGLUZ010000093.1 GCA_023134165.1 Deltaproteobacteria bacterium
CAGAGACTGGTTACGTTGTCTACTCTGTTTACAAAGAAGTTGACTTTGCGACGAGCCTAAGAAACGGCCCTTACAGCTCTACTAATTTTGCAAATGTCTTTAAGGAAGCGGCAAACGCTGGGAGCGTAGACCCCGTATTCCTTACTGATTTTGAGGAGTACGTTCCAAGCTACAATGCACCAGCGTCATTTATAAGCTCCCCTATCTTTGATGGTAATGACCTCATAGGTGTACTCGTCTTCCAGATGCCAGTTGATAAGATTAATGATGTTATGACCAGCAATCATAGATGGAAAGACGTTGGCCTTGGCGACTCTGGAGAGACCTACCTTGTTGCAGAGGACATGACCTTAAGGAGTAACTCAAGGTTCTTAATTGATGATAAAGAAGGCTACCTTGAGGCTCTAAGCAATACCTCAATTCGTAAAGACGTTCTTGATCATATCGCAAAGACAGATAATTCAATTGGACTTCAACCTGTTAACACTCATAGTGCTCACGAGGCAATTGGTGGAAAAGATGGTGCTGAGATTGTTGATGACTACAGGGGAGTCCCTGTCCTTAGTGCCTATGCACCAGTAGATATTGATGGCGTTAACTGGGGTATCCTTGCTGAGATTGATGAGGCCGAGGCCTTTGCCTCTCTTAGTGCTCTAAAGAAAATCACCTTTATCATCGCCCTAATTATCGCTGGTATTGTGGCTGTTGTAGGTGTACTCGTTGCACGCTCCATTGCAAGACCAATATCGCGCATTATTGATGAGATGAGTGAGGGTTCTTCTCAGGTTGCCAGTGCCTCGGTTCAACTCGCAGGCTCTAGTCAGTCGCTCTCTGAGGGGGCAAGTGAACAGGCCTCAAGCCTTGAAGAGACGAGTGCTTCGCTTGAAGAGATATCCTCAATGGTCAAGCAAAACGCAGAGAACTCAACTCAGGCAAGTCAACTTGCCATTGGTGCAAGAACCACGGCTGAGAAAGGTTCAGACTCTGTAACAAGCATGGTAACGGCCATGACAGAGATAAATCAAAGCTCAGAGGAAGTCTCAAAGATAATCAAGGTTATTAACGAGATTGCCTTTCAGACAAATCTCCTAGCACTTAATGCCGCTGTTGAGGCCGCACGTGCCGGTGAGCACGGCAAAGGCTTTGCTGTTGTAGCCGAAGAAGTACGTAACCTCGCAAAGAGAAGTGCTGAGGCGGCAAAAGAAACAGGCGGACTTATTGAGAGTTCAGTAAACAAAGCAAAGGACGGCTCAAAGCTAGCTGAAGAGGCTGGAGTTATCCTAACTGAGATTGTAACAAATAACAAAAAAGTTGAGGACTTGGTCGGCGAGATTACGGCGGCAAGTAAGGAGCAATCCGATGGCCTTGATCAGGTAACAAAAGCTCTAATGCAGATGGATCAGGTTACTCAAGCAGTTAGTGCAAATAGTGAGGAAACAAGTGCCAGCAGTGAGGAGCTTTCAGCCCAATCTGATGGTCTAAAATCCATGGTCATGAACCTTGCCCAAGTAATTGGAGGCGAGAAAGCCACTGCAGGTGGTGGTGATCACCTTACACGCACCAGAAGACACAACGATGATGACGACGACAATGGAAAATATCACGTCGAGGTTGATGCCCATGCTCTTGGTGGAGGGAAAAACCCTAATACGGTTAGAGCCGTAACAGGGCTTGAGAAACAAAAGACCAAGACCAAAGAGACTCTACCTCTTGATGATGACTTTAAGGATTTTTAAGTCTAGCTAAAAGCTTACCGCTCGTGGCAACTTTGGTTTGTACTCTGCGAGCGGTAGTTAGATGCTACAACTTGAGTTTTAAATAAAAAGGCTATAGGAGATTTTTTAATGAAAAGAAGTAATTCAAGAAAGACAAATTTTGTACTAAAACTAGCAATATTTTTATTTGCGCTACTTATCTCAAGTGGGCCTTCCCTAGCACTAGCTGAGGAAGCTTATCACTCACTTGAGGAAAAGAAGAAAGCTGGCCTTGGTAGTGCCGTAGCGGAAAATATCACACTTGGCGGCTTGCTAGAAGTTGAATTCACTAATGAAGATAATGAGCGTGACGGTGTCGGCTCTGATATTACACTTGCTACCGTTGAGGTTGCAATAGATGCAAAGATAAATGAGAACGTAGAAGGTCACATCCTCTTCCTATGGGAAGAAGACGGCGGCCCTATTGCCCTTGATGAAGGTACAATTACCATTAACTCTTCCTACGGTTTGTCCCTAACAGCAGGTAAACAGTACGTACCATTTGGTAACTTTGAGTCTCATTTTGTAAGCGACCCACAGACCCTAGAGCTTGGTGAGACAAACCAGAGTGCTGTCCTTCTTGGTTACGAAAAAGGCCCTGTAGAGATCGCACTTGGCCTCTTTAATGGTGACCTTGACGGCGGTAATCTTGCCCTAACCGATAATGACAGAGTTGATAACTACGTTGCCTCAGTTAAGGTCGCCCCAGTAGATGGCGTAAGCTTTGGTCTCTCCTGGATCTCTGACCTTGCTGATACAGACGCCGAGATTACAGAGGCATGGGGTGCATCACCTACACTTGGTTACCTTATTGATGACTCCGTCGCAGGCATCAGTGCATTCCTAAGCCTAGCTTTTGGCCCAGTTGCATTTGAGGCAGAGTACTTGGGTGCATTGGACGAATTTGACGTTCTTGACCTTGACGTTGACACAGACCTTAAAGGCGATAAACCTTCTACCTATAATGTAGAGGTTGCCTACGAAGTAAATGACAACATAGAGGTAGCTCTAAGGTATGAGGGTAATACCGACCTATTTGAGCTCCCAGAGACGCAGTACGGAGTTGCCGCTTCATACGAGGTATTTGAAAATACCAACTTTTCCGTAGAGTACCTACAAGGCGAATACGACGATACAGGCAATTTAGAAGAAAAGAGAACCCTTATCACAGCACAGATAGCAGTAGAATTTTAGGTTCTTTTAATGGATTAGAGCTAGCGTCCCCCCTGCCCTTCAAAGTAGGAGGGAGGACGTTAGCACTTCAAAACTAAAAAGAAACCTTAACAAGAGAAGTTATTCAAGTATTCACTCAGCACGATTTACCTCACCAAGAATAATCTCTACGAAAGTAAATGTTCACTACGATACGGCTTAAAAAAAACTTACTAGAGAGGGAAAAAAGATGTCAAATATAGCAAAGATAGGAATAAAAGGTAAACTCATACTCATGCAGGTTCTCCCAGTATTAGTAGCACTGTACTTCTCCGTTACCGTTGTGCTTGAGCAGTCAAATACTGTAAAAGAGATTGAGGGATTACAAACCCTCTCAACCCTAGCCGTAGATTTAAGTGCACTTGTACACGAACAACAAAAAGAGAGAGGTGCTTCAGCGCTATATCTTGGAAGTAATGGAAAACTTTTTTCAAATGAACTTAAGAGACAAAAAAATGTTACTGATGAAAAGATTAAAACTCTTCTTAATTTTCTAACAGACTTTAACCAAGACAAATTTGGTGAGGAATTTAAAAAAACAGTTAGCAAATCAACGATGCTTCTTCAAAAATTGGAGATTATCAGGGACAGAACAATGGCTTTGTCAATTAGTGCACCAGAGGCTATTAAATTTTATACCCTAATAAATAATGAGATGCTAGGTACTATTGGCTTTATCTCAAAACTCAGTAAGAACGTAGAGATGACTCAGGCCACATCAGCCTACGTCAACTTTCTCCTCGGTAAAGAAAGAGCTGGCCTAGAGAGAGCCGTACTTAGCAATACCTTTGCAAGAGATAACTTTGCAGACGGCATGCATCAAACATTTATAACCCTCTTTACTGAGCAAAACACCTATGCTGATGTCTTTAAGGCAACGGCCACAAAGGCACAGATAAATTTTTATAATAAAACAGTTCAAGGACGCGCAGTTGATGAGGTTGAACGTATGAGAAAAGTAGCCCTAAATAAGGCCGCACTTGGCAACTTTGGCATAAAGGCATCTTACTGGTTTAGCACCATCACAGAGAAGATAGAGCTGTTGAAGAATGTTGAGGATAAACTCTCAGTGGACCTAAACCTGCTTGGTGATTCGCTAAAGAGTTCCGCACGCTCAACACTCTTAGTCAGTATCGTCATTGCAGTGCTTGCCATAACAGGTGCACTTATTTTAACTTTCTTTATTGGACGAACCATATCAAACCCAATATTTCAGGTTATTACAAGGCTCAAAAACGGTGCCTTAAATATTAGTTCAGCCTCAGATCAATTAGCAAGTGCCGGACATAAGCTCTCTGAGGGAGCAAGTGAGCAGGCCTCAACCCTTGAGGAGACAAGTGCCTCCTTAGAGGAGATATCTTCAATGGTAAAACAAAATGCAGATAACTCAGCACAAGCAAGTAATCTGGCAGTATCAGCAAGAGATACAGCAGAGAAAGGTGAAGGTTCAGTAACAAATATGGTTACTGCCATGGAAGATATCAATAAAAGCAGTGAAGAGGTATCCCAGATAATAAAGGTTATTAATGAGATTGCTTTTCAGACAAACCTCCTAGCACTTAATGCCGCTGTCGAGGCCGCACGCGCTGGAGAACACGGCAAAGGATTTGCTGTCGTTGCCGAAGAGGTCAGGAGCCTTGCAAAGAGAAGTGCTGAGGCGGCAAAAGAAACAGGCGGCTTAATAGAGAACTCAATTAACAAGGCAAAGGACGGAACAAAACTTGCAACAGAAGCAGGTGTTGTACTAAATGAAATAGTTACTCACAATAGACAAGTTGAGACGCTTATCAGTGATATTACAACAGCCAGTAATGAGCAATCAGAAGGGCTTGTTCAAGTCTCAAAGGCACTTAATCAGATGGAGCAGATTGTGCAAGGCGTTAGTGCAAGTTCAGAGGAAAATGCCGCAAGCTCTACTGAACTTGTCACACAGTCACGCGGCCTTGAGGACGTAATCCAGAGCCTTTCAACTATTGTGGATGGTAATAATACAAACTCTGAGGCAGATGCTAATTATGATAAAAAAAAAAAGCAACCTCAAGGGTGAGACTTACAAGTTAATGCCCCCAGAGCAACTTGCCTTAGCTAACAGATCAGAGCAAGAACACAGGAATTCTTTATAACCTATCTGGCTTTTGTTTTTTTCTTTAGGAGAAGATTTTAATGACTCTACAATTTTCCAACTTTGAATTAACTGATAAAGAGTTTACCTCTCTTAGTCGTCTCATACATGAAAAAGTTGGGATAAAACTTGGAGACCACAAAAGAGAACTCCTAAAGAATAGGCTTAGAAAAAGGCTAAATACTCTAAGGCTTAAATCCTTCTCTGAGTACTTTAAATACATCATGGAGGATGATCACTGCGGCACTGAGATGAGCGAGATGTTAACGGCCATCTCAACAAATGTCACTTTTTTCTTTAGAGAAGAAGACCACTTTGAGTTTTTAAAGTCCACTGTCTTACCGGAGATCGTTAAGGATAAGAAACGCGGAGGTGTAAAAAAAATACGAGGCTGGTCAGCAGGTTGCTCAAGCGGAGAAGAGGTCTACTCTATTGCAATTACAATTAGAGAGTTCCTAGAAGACCCAACCCTTTGGGACACAAAACTGTTGGCCTCTGATATATCAACAAAGACGCTAGATATCGCAGTGCGTGGCATTTACCTGCCAAAGGCCTTAAAGACCATACCCGCACACCTCGTCTCTAATTATTTTACTACTCTCTCTACTGATGAGCGGAGGAATTTACAGGTAAAGGATAAATTAAAATCAATGGTCTCTGTTAGACACCTCAACCTTCAAGACAAGGTATATCCTTTTAAAGGACAATTTGATTTTATATTCTGTAGAAATGTCTTAATCTACTTTGACAAACCAACACAGAGGGAACTCGTTGGAAAGTATCACAAGTACCTAAAGACTGGGGGTTACCTTTTTCTCGGTCACTCCGAAGGAATGGCTGGGCATTACCCAGGCTTTAAATATGCGGCACCAGCTGTATACAAAAAACAATAAGGGGAATTAGCATGGCAGAGATAACTGATAAAGTACTGCTTGAAACACTTGAGCAAAAATTTAAGGAAAAGGATAAGGCTCTTGCAAATCTTCAAGAATCTTACTCCAAACTAGAGGATGCTCACAAGAGGCTCTTTGAGTCTGAGAGAACAAGGTCTTCTTTTCTCTCAAACCTTCGTAATGAGATAAACAACCCAATGACCTCGCTCCTCGCACTTAGCGAAGAGATGAGGACGCTTGATCTTGGCAATAAGGAAAGGTATCAGGCGGTGGCGGGTATGCTCCTATCTGAAACACTAAACCTTGACGCACAGATGCGTAACCTCCTCTGTGCCGCAGAGCTAGAGTCTGGGGAGGTATCAATTGAGCTTGCAAGAGTTAATGTAAAATCCATAGTTGATGACACCTTAAGGAGTCTCTCCACGGTAATTGAGAAGAGGAATATTAAGGTTAACTGTGACTGCGACAAAGATTTATGGGTAAATACTGATCCTGACAAATTCTCAGTAATCGTTGCAAATCTAATTAGTAATGGGATTATCTTTAATGTAGATGACGGTGATCTTGAGATTTACTCAGGATATGCCAAGGACGAATTCTTTTTCTCTGTTCGTGACCACGGCATTGGTATTAGTGAAGATGACCAGCAAAAAATATTTAACAGATTCTCTCAACTTGAGACAGGCTCCACAAAACGATACTCAGGGCTTGGCCTTGGTCTAAGTGTAGCTAAGGCCTCAAGTGAGCTTCTAAGTGGTCAGATAAGTGTTGAGAGTAAACCAAATACAGGGAGCACATTTATCTTCACAGCCCCTGCAAACAAAGACGTCGAAGTTGAGAACGTCTGTATAGACGGCGCCGAGTTCTTCACCTCAGAAGGCGAAGAGATAGAACTTTAAATGGGAGGGGCAACTACCTTGGACAATCAAAACAAACATTACCTCTACCCCGGCACCTTATTTGTAAGCCGCACTCCGTTTAATGTAACGACTGTGCTCGGCTCTTGCATCTCTGTCACTTTAACAGACCCTGTCAGTGGTGTTGGTGGTATAAATCATTTCATGATACCTCTCTGGAACGGCGAAGGACTTGCTACTCCAAAGTTTGGCAATGTGGCTATTAAAAAGCTAATTAACGAAATGATACTAAACGGTGCAGAGAGAAAACGCCTGCAAGCAAAGATATTTGGTGGCTCTTCGCTTTATAAAAACGGAAGTAGCACCCTTGATATCGGTAGAAAAAATATCAAAATAGCAGAGAAGATGCTTGATGAAGAAGGTATCCCTGTAACAAACTGCGACACAGGTGGTAGTCGCGGAAGAAAGGTTCTGTTCTTTACTGATACCGGGATTGTTAGGATAAGAATGCTTAATATGCTAAAGATTAAGGATAAATAATAATGATTAAGCTTTTAATTGTTGATGATTCCGCTGTTGTTAGAGCGTTTCTAAAGGACATCTTTGATAAAGACCGTGAGATTGAGGTCGTTGGCACAGCCCCTGATCCCTACGTTGCAAGGGATAAGATTCTTCGCTACGAGCCAGATGTCATCACCTTAGATGTTGAGATGCCACGCATGGACGGCATAACCTTTCTTAAGAAATTAATGACCTACCACCCTGTCCCTGTCGTAATTCTGAGCTCACTTACACAGAAAGGTGCCGCTACGACCCTCCAAGCCATGGAGGAGGGTGCCGTTGATATTATTGCAAAGCCAGAGATGTCCCTTGTTAAGGGGCTTGAGCAGATATCTTTAGATATTACCTCAAAGGTAAAAGCCGCGGCTCAGGCAAGGGTAGCGAAAAGGGGCAAAGCAGAAACCAAAAAAACAAACTCATCAAAGCCTATCCAGATTCAAAGCAAGGCTCTAAAACAAAGCACGCACAAGATAATCGCAATCGGGGCCTCAACTGGTGGAACCGAGGCCATTAAGGCGGTATTAACTAGAATGCCCCCAGATGCCCCAGCCATCCTAATTGTTCAACATATGCCAGAGAAGTTTACAAAAGCATTTGCTGAAAGACTGAATACTCAGTCCGCTATGGAGGTTCGTGAAGCAAAGAACGGAGACGGTGTACTGCCTGGAACAGCCTTAATAGCCCCTGGTAGCTATCACATGGTGCTTAGAAGAGACGGCGCAAGGTACTTTATAAAACTAAATCAAGAGGAACCCGTACACCACCAACGCCCATCTGTTGACGTACTCTTTGACTCAGTTGCAACCTACGCAGGAACAAATGCAACAGGTGTTTTAATGACAGGCATGGGAAGTGACGGAGCAAGCGGACTTTTAAAGATGCGCGAGGCCGGAGCATTAACCATTGCCCAGGACGAAGAAAGCTCTGTAGTTTATGGTATGCCAAAGGAGGCCGTTACCTTAGATGCTGTCGACAGGGTCTGCTCCTTAGATAATATTCCCGTTACCATGCTCTCATTTGCCACAAAAGAGAAAAGATTTAAGTCAAAAGCATAATGCTCCCACAAACTCATTAAAACCTATGTTCCCAATTATTTAAACCAATCAACTAATCAAAATTTGAGGAAACAAACTTAACTTACCAGAGGGTGAGGTTAGTTCAATAAGCAAGGACCAAACCATTGCTTTTTTACGTAACTCTGTTAAAATATACTTAC
This sequence comes from Deltaproteobacteria bacterium, assembly GCA_023134165.1. Classification (GTDB taxonomy): domain Bacteria; phylum Desulfobacterota; class GWC2-55-46; order GWC2-55-46; family DRQE01; genus JAGLUZ01. Next base: position 8,616 of record JAGLUZ010000093.1, read on the forward strand.
TACAGTAAATTTGGGTTATTGCTTATTCTTGTTTTTTTTTACATGTTTTAAAATATACGGCGTATTTTTTTATTTTCTAATTAACATATGAACTCACTAATGAGTTTATACATCTAGATTGTTTTCTTTATGCCTAAGAAGCATAAGGCTCAACGGAGAGCTAATGCAAGGTTCTGTAATATTTAAAAAAAAATCACATAGTTTTATTGATATTGCCCAGGCCGCAATATCAGCCCATAAGCCCTCTGATATTGGTAGCATCTTAATTAGAACAAAAAACCTAATTAATGCCGATTTTGCAATTGGAGCTCTAGGTATATTCGATAGAGGTTCTAGGGTTGATAACTCCCACTTTACAAATCTCCACTCTACCGAAGAGTGGATCTACAAATATCTGCAACAAAATTTACTAAATAATGACCCGCTTATTTTTCATATCACTGATGAGTCAAGGCTTTCTTTTTGGCCAGATTTCTCTTGCTCAAAAACCCTTCACCTAGAGCCAACCAACCCCTCGCCCTTCCCAAACTACTCCCACGGCAAGAGCCTCTCAATTATTGTTGGAGGAGATATAAAGTCAATACTTTTTTTCTCAAAAAATTCGGGGTCTTTTCAAGATCACCAAAAAATTCTTCTCGAGTTGATATCCCCACATATCCACCAAGCCTACCTAAAATTACATAACGAGAGCAAGATGGTAGAGCAGACCCTACTCTCAAAACGCGAGAAAGAAGTACTACACTGGATGCGCTACGGCAAGACCAGCTGGGAGACCTCTATCATACTCCAGATAAGTGAAAGAACTGCAAAATTTCACATTCAAAATATTATAAGAAAATTAAATGCCTCAAATAAAACCCATGCCGTTGCAATAGCCCTTGAGCGAGGGCTAATCTAGCAGAACTTTTTTCTCTTATTTTAATTACCTTACAATAAAAAAACATCCCTCTATTATTTGACATTCTACGCAGCGTAGAATATACTTTAAGTATGGGGAAGCTAGTAGCAAAAATATTTAGAGCCTCAGATTCTGGTCTTGGCAAGGTTCTCGGCACTCTAGAGGAAGAGATTATGAATACCCTCTGGGAACTAAAGAGTGCAAAAGGGAGTATTATATTCAATGAGCTTTTAAAGAGAAAAAAAATCGCCCTAACAACAGTCTTAACTGTTCTTGAGAGACTTGTAAAGAAGGGGCTTGTGAGTAAGACCAAGGTTCAGGGTAATTTTCACTTTGCCCCAGTCCACACAAGGGATGATTTTTCAGCTATAGTATCAAGAGAGGTACTAAGAGGTCTCCTTGATATGAGCAGTGGTAATGCTAGTGCCAACTTTGTTGAAATCTTGGCAGAGACTCGCCCTGAAGAGCTTAAAGAACTAGAGGAACTCATCGAGGCAAAGAGACGTGAACTTAAAAAATAACCGAGCACTGAGGTATACGCCGCACCTACTTTTTATTTTTTTAATCTCTACCACCCTTACCTTTATGGCTGGTATCTCGCATTTGCCTGCCCTCCTAAATGAGGTTACAGTTTGGTGTGAACAGATTATGCTTGCTTGCCTGCCCTACGCCTTGCTCACAGCCTCTGCACTCCTCTACCTAAGTGCAATTATAATTGGCTCTGGAATCTTCTACGCCGTAATAAATGGGAGTATTAAAGTAATAAAAAGTCACCTCGCTTTTTTAAGACTCCCGCTAATTGACAGAGGATTTTCTGTTGTGATAGTAAAGGACAAGACTCGAAAATTTGCCTTTACTTACGGCCTAATAAGGCCACGCATCTTTGTCTCTAGCGGGCTTATAAGCAAACTCTCAAGAAGAGAGGTAAGAGGCGTAATACTCCATGAGATTCAACATAAAAAAAATAAAGACCCTCTACGTTTTTTCCTCTTCTCGCTCCTTAAAGATACTTTTTTCTACCTCCCAATATGCAGGTGGTTTTCAAATGAATCTACTCTTCGCCTAGAGCTTGAGGCCGACGACTTTGCAGCAAAAAAGACAAAAAAACCAATAGAGCTTGCAAACGCACTTGTTAAGGTCGCAACCTCAATTAACCTTAACGTCAATACAGACCTCGACCTTCAGCCCTCTATTAGTGGCAATGGAGGACACCTTGCTCTTAGGGTAAAAAGACTTTTAGATGAAAGAAAATCACCTGAGATAAAAACCCCCCTGCCTTTTTTAATTACCATTAAGAGCGTAGCTATCGCACTTCTACTCTTCTTTGCTACGACATTCCCGCTTCTGACCTCTGCCTCACCTGCAAAAAGCTGCGACAAGACACACTGCTCAATAAGTACACACAACAAAGGTTCGGACTGCGTCACGCACTGTAGAGCAAAGGACAAGGTGGGTTTATAATTTTTTAATAAAACATTTTTTTACCCTAACATTCTACGTAACGTAGAAGAAAATCTTAGAACAACACTAGTAAACTATGAGAAAAAAACTACTACATTTTATTCTTATCTTTGTACTTGCAGTGACTATGACTTCTATCTCAGGGAGCGTATCCATTGCCGCGGACTCTCCAAAGACTACGGCAAAGATTAGTAAAAACACCTCTGAGAATACAATCACAGTTCAGGCTCTAATAGAAGAGGCTCTTAGCAGTAATCCACGCATAAAGGCCAACCAACTTTTATGGGAAAGTACAGCTGAACTTGAAACGCAGGCCAGAGCCTACGACGAGCCTCTCATATCTTACACAAAACCAATGCGTGAGATAGAGACACGCCTTGGCCCTCAGGAGCATATATTTAAGCTTAGCCAAAAAATTCCTTTTCCTGGAAAACTCGGCAAAAAAAGTTTAATTGCAAAAAAAGAAGCAGAGATTGCAGAAGAAAAGTATGAGCAATCAAAGACCAATTTACGGGCAATTATTAAGAAGACCTTTTTTGAATTACACTATCTTCAAGAGGCAATCATCATCACAAAAGAGAAAAATGCTGTCCTAGATTATTTTAAAAAAATCAGTCAGTCAAATTACAACCTCGGATTAAGCGGGCTTGATATCTTGATTCGCGCACAAAAACAAAGTGCCGAGACCGCCCTTAAGCTCATCAACCTTGAACAAAAAAAAACAACTCTACGTGGCAGACTCGAAGTCCTACTTAATAAAAAATCACCGCTCTCTGGAAAGACCTTGAAGGTTCCAGATGTAGTGGCTCTTCAAATCACAGAAGATGAAGCAATAAGGCTTGCTCTCTTAAATCAAAATGAGATAAAGATTGCTAACCTTGGAATAGAAAAAACTAGGTTAAAACGCGACCTCACTTCTTATAATTATCTCCCAGACTTCCAAATTGGGGTTACTTACTCATCCATTGGGGAGCCAGTAATGACAATCGAAGACGGAGGGCAAGACGCCCTCGCCCTTACATTCGGGGTAAAGATACCGCTTTGGTTTGGTAAGTACCGTGCCAAAGGAGCTGAGTCAAGGCTCCTCCAAGAACGAGCACAAGTTATTAAGGACGCCCTTGTAACTGAGACCGAGAATAACGTAGAGACACTTATCTCTGAGATAAATAACTTTCTGCGTATCTTTAGTCTCTATGATACGCAGATTATTCCAGAAGCAAGGAGTGCTGTTCTGTTTGCCGAGGCACGCTACAAGAGTGGGGAAGAGAAACTTGCAAAACTTTTAGAGACCCAAAGCATGTGGCTTAATTTTCGCTTGACCCTTGCAAGGACAAAGGCTAACTACCTAAAGAGTACAGCAGAACTTGAGCGTCTCTTGAACCGAGCTTTATTTTAAGGAGATTAATTTCTATGAGTAAAAATATCTTTATAATAATTGCCATCATAGGTGGAATAATTATCGGTGCTAGTGGTTCGCATTTTTTATCAAAAAGCAAGAACACCAGTGGTAGTGCAGATCCAAGTACGACAGCAATAAAAGAGGAGCGAAAAATTCTTTACTATCAAGCTCCGATGGATCCAACCTACATTCGCTTTGAGCCAGGGAGGTCACCGATGGGAATGGAACTTGTCCCTGTTTATGAGGGTGCGAGCCAAGGCGTAGAAGGACTCATTAGTATTGACCCAGTAATAATTCAAAATATTGGTGTAAAGAGTCAACTCGTAAAGCGAGTCTCACTTACGCGCGACATAACAACCATTGGACGTATTGATTATAATGAAAAAAAAGTCGTAGAAGTTCACTCAAAGGTTAGCGGGTGGGTTGAAAAATTATTTGTAGATTTTACAGGGAAAAAAATAAAGCAAGACGATATGCTACTTGAAATCTATAGCCCAACACTAATCAGTGCTCAGGAAGAGTACCTGCTTGCAAAGAAACACGAGGGCAATATAAAAGGCATCGGGAGTGAGAACTTAAGCGAGCTTAGCAAAAAACGCCTTGAGCTCTGGGACGTCCCAGCCCACCAAATAAAGGAGCTTGAAGAGAAAGGCACAGTCATCAGAAAACTTCACATTCACTCCCCTGCAAGCGGGGTTGTCGTAAAAAAACACGTCACAGAGGGGATGTACATCAAGCCTGGAATGAGCCTCTACACCATAGCGGACCTCTCCAAGGTCTGGGTCTACGCAGATATATATGAGTACGAGATTGCACTTGTAAAGGTTGGACAAGTTGCAGAGATGACCCTTGAGGCATACCCAGGCGAGGTCTTTGAAGGTCAAGTGACTTTTATTTATCCTTTCTTGGAGGACAAAAGCCGCACAAATAAAGTTCGTCTTGAATTTAAAAATCCAAAAGGAAAACTAAAGCCTGAGATGTATGCAAGTATTTCTATAAAATCTACTACCGCCGAGAAAACACTTGCCGTCCCAACTGAGGCAGTCATAAGGTCTGGAGAGAGAGAGGTCGTCATACTTGATATTGGTGAGGGTAAATTTTTGGCAAGACCTATCACCCTTGGAAGAGAGGCTGGTGGTTATTTTGAGGTAAAGAAAGGACTAGAAGAAAATGACAGAGTCGTCACCTCTGCACAGTTTTTAATTGACTCAGAATCAAGGTTAAAAGAGGCCATCTCAAAGATGCTCAAAGAGAAAAAATCTGAAGAAAAAAAGAATAAGACTAAAGCAAAAAATAAAGCCACGACCCACGACATGGGCGAGATGAACCACGATATGAGTGGCATGGTTCACGATGACATGCCAATGAAGACTGAGGACAAAACCACAAACCACGATATGGGCGAGATGAACCACGAAGGCATGCAGCACTAAAACGGAGTAACACTATGATCTCAAAGATAATTGATCTATCAATTCAAAACAGATTTCTTGTCTTACTTGCAACCGTACTAGTCGCTTGCTTCGGAATCGTGGCAATGATGCAGACCCCACTTGACGCAGTCCCTGATCTCTCAGATGTTCAGGTTATTGTCTACACCGAGTACCAAGGGCAAGCCCCTCAGGTGGTTGAAGATCAAATAACCTACCCGCTTACGACTGCCATGCTCGGCGTCCCTGGGGCAAAGACCGTTCGCGGGTATTCCTTCTTTGGCCTCTCATTTGTTTATATTATCTTTGAGGACAAAACTGATATTTACTGGGCAAGGAGCAGGGTTCTTGAGAGCCTAAACTTTGTCTCAGGCAAACTCCCAGGCGGAGTAAACCCAACCCTTGGCCCAGACGCCACAGGTGTTGGTTGGGTCTTTGAGTACGCACTCGTCGACAAAACAGGCCAACTAGATCTCTCCGAACTTCGAAGCCTACAGGACTGGTACCTTCGCTACGAACTCCAAACAGTAGAGGGTGTAAGTGAGGTCGCAAGCATCGGGGGGTACGTAAAACAATACCAAGTTGAGGTTGATCCCACAAAACTTCTTGCCTTTAATATTCCTCTAAGCAAGGTAAAGCACGCAATAATGCGTTCAAATAACGAGGTCGGGGGTCGCTTGGTAGAGATGGCCGAGACTGAGTTTATGGTGCGTGGCCTTGGTTATATCAAAGGCTTGGAGGATATAAAAAATATCTCAATTGGCACAACCTCGCGAGGCGTACCAATTACTATACGAGACATTGCAAATGTTCAAATCGGCCCTGAACTTAGGCGAGGCCTAAGCGAGCTTGACGGGCTTGGCGAAGTAGCTGGCGGCATCGTTATTATGCGTTACGGTGAGAATGCCCTTAGTACCATTCGCGGCGTAAAAGAAAAACTAGAGATCCTAAAGAAAGGTCTTCCTGAGGGCGTTGAGATTATCCCTGTCTACGACCGCTCAGGATTAATTGAGCGTGCAATTGATACCCTAAAGATAAAACTCATAGAAGAGAGTCTGGTTGTTGCACTGATTTGTATCTTGTTTCTCCTCCACCTAAGGAGTGCCCTTGTTGCGATACTAACGCTCCCTATTGCCATACTCATCTCATTTATCATCATGCAAAAGCAAGGCATCAATGCCAATATAATGAGCCTTGGTGGAATTGCAATCGCAATTGGAGCTATGATAGATGCGGCAATCGTGATGATTGAGAATGCTCACAAGCATATTGAAGAAGATGATACAACAGACAGGTGGGAGTTAATCGCAAGGTCAGCAAAAGAGGTTGGCCCTTCACTTTTTTTCTCACTCCTAATAATTACGTTCTCATTTCTCCCTGTATTTACACTCCAAGCAGAAGAAGGTCGCCTCTTTGGCCCTCTTGCATTTACAAAAACCTATGCCATGGGCGCAAGTGCTTTCCTTGCCATAACCCTTGTCCCCGTTTTGATGGGATACATGGTACGAGGAAAAATTAGGGGCGAGATGGAGAACCCAATAAACAGATTTATCTCGCGCCTCTACTCGCCAGTTCTTGCGCTAACTTTAAATTATAAAAAACTAACAATAATTATCGCCCTATCTTTTTTAGTACTCACAATCTATCCGCTAAAAAAACTTGGCAGTGAATTCATGCCGCCCCTTAATGAAGGTGACATCCTTTATATGCCAACCACACTCCCGGGCATATCAATTACAAAGGCAAAGGAACTACTCCAACAAACAGATAAAATGATAATGACCTTCCCTGAAGTAGAGCGAGTCTTTGGGAAAGTTGGGCGCGCAGAGACGGCAACAGACCCTGCCCCTCTCTCGATGATAGAGACTATAATCACCTTAAAACCCAAAGCCCAGTGGCGACGAGGAATGACTATAGAAAAATTAATTGGTGAGATGGATAATGTTGTAAAGATTCCAGGCGTTACAAATGCCTGGACCATGCCCATAAAGACTCGAATTGATATGCTCTCTACAGGGATAAAAACGCCGGTTGGGATAAAGATTGCTGGAGATGATTTAAATGTCTTGCAAGAACTTGGCATTGAGATTGAATCAGTTATAAGAGATATTCCAGGCACTCTATCTGTCTATTCCGAGCGTGTTGTCGGGGGCAACTACATTGATTTTGAGATAGACAGGCTTCGAGCCGCAAGGTACGGGCTAACAGTTGGTGACGTGCAAGACGTCATTTCCTCAGCCATTGGTGGGATGAATATCACGCACACAATTGAGGGGCGTGAACGCTACCCCGTAAACCTTCGCTACGGTCGAGAACTTCGTGACGGCATCTCAAAACTAAAACGCATCCTAATTCCAACACCAAACGGAATTCAAATCCCCATTGCACAGGTCGCAGAGATAAAGATAAAAAAAGGCCCCCCAGCCATAAAGAGTGAGAACGCACGGCTCAATGCCTGGATCTACATTGACCTGCGTGACACAGACATTGGTACTTACGTTGCTAAGGCAAAGAAAATCTTAAATAAAAAAATAACCCTTCCAGCAGGATACAGCCTTGCTTGGAGTGGTCAATACGAATATATGGAACGTGCAAAGGAGAGACTAAAGCTTGTCATCCCTCTAACGCTTGCGATAATATTTTTGCTCCTCTTCCTTAATTTTAAAAATATTACCGAGAGCTTAATCGTCATGCTCTCGCTCCCATTCTCTGCTGTTGGTGGGGTCTGGCTAATCTACTTACTTGACTACAACCTAAGTGTCGCAACAGGTGTTGGCTTTATCGCCCTTACTGGTGTCGCCGCTGAGATTGGAATCATCATGATTGTGTACTTGGATATTGCCCACAAAAAAAGGGAGAAAGATGGAACCCTAACCTCGGTAAAAGCACTGAGCCTTGCAATCTATGATGGAGCTTCAAGGAGAATTAGACCAATAATGATGACAGTAACGGCGATAATCGGCGGGCTACTTCCTATTATGTGGGGCAGTGGTACAGGAAACGAGATAATGAAACGCATTGCCGCACCAATGGTTGGCGGGATGATAAGTGCAACCATCCTGACAGTAATTGTTATACCGGTAATCTATGCACTTTGGAAAGGAGCGAACCTTAGAGAGGAA
>JAGLUZ010000094.1 GCA_023134165.1 Deltaproteobacteria bacterium
AAATCACGCTTGGTTTTTTGTGGATAACAAAAACCATCTTTCTTTTGGTGAGCTGTGTCTCAATACCAAGTGTTTGAAGAAAATGAACACACCAAAGCCAACCTCAAATTCAGTTGAGGCGACTGACGATAAATCAACCGCACCTTCTGTTGCTGTATTCGATAACCCACAAAAAACCGTTGAGTGTAGGGATAGATTTATCCTGAGTAATATGCCTATGCGTGTTGAGGGTTCAGAGGTGTTGCAAAAAAGATTAATTCTTCTCTCGGTGATTTGTTGTATTGAAACTGATCACAGGGAGGAGGTTTTTAAAATTGCATATCCTGGAACAAAAGATATCTATATGCCATTTGCTATAGAATTTCTTGAGGAAATAAAGAAAATACCAGCTAAAAAATTGGACGAGGTAATAGAGCGGGCAATAATTGAGTCAGCGGTGCATATCGAGGGCGATGTTTTGACGGCTCTCATAGAAGAGGCGGGAATAAAACTCAGTAATGAGGTTGTCGTTGATGAGGAATATCTAAAGGCCATGACAAAAAACCAGCTCACGGATTTTATAAAAGAAATGAAAATAACTCCGATTTTTGGTGAGGGTATGTCACCGGCAAAAAAAGGGGACACTATCACAGCAATCCTCGCTGATGACCTGCAGGGGAAAATGCCTCCTACGCTGGCAAAGAGTTTTGAGTGTGAATAAAAAAGGAGCTGAACTAAGATGATCATTTTTACATGGATATTGGCAGGGATAGCTCTCACAGGGACGTACCTTGTTACGGTTAAGCAGAAGGCAGGCTTTTATTTTTGGACGGTGGCCAACGTGGGTTTTATATATGTTAATTACGAGGCGGAGATATACGCACAGAGTACGTTATTTCTTGCCTACCTAGGCACTAGCATTTACGGTATTTTTAAATGGAAGGAGGAGGGGTAAGTGAAGATATTATTAATTGTTTTGTTGCTGGTTTTGTCTGGATGCTCTGGTTCAATGGGAGATACCTCTGCGGTAACCCCTATAGAAAGAGGTTTGTCTTATGTGGCTTGTGCCATCGTCACGCACGCACTTATACAGGCATTTTTTAACAAGTAGAAAGAGGGGTAGTAATGGCGAAAATAATTATGTTTGTTGGTTCTTCCATATTCCTAGTAACGGCAATAATGAAATATGAGGAAGGCTGTATAAACGACGCATTTTTTCACGTAGCAATTTCAACAGTCTTGGTACTGCACGGCTTACTCTTAAAGGAGGGGTAGATTATGGGTAAAGGTTTTAATGTAGACCAACTATATGATTTATCACGTAAGCATTTCGATACTCACTCTGGTTCAAAGGAGGAATTTATAAAGGCCCTGGAGGGTTGCGATATTTGCAACCTCCTCGTCACCATAAAAGCCAAGGATGAGGAGATAGAGGCTAGATTTAAACAACTGTGTAATGCAGACGAGACGCTAGCCTTAATGACCGAGTTAAAAGATAAGCAGATAGCAGAAGTCCAAGCCAGCCTCGACAATATCAGAACGGCGGCAAATAAAGTAGAAGATTTTAGGCATTCCCCTTATTGTCATTTGTCGATGGGGCATTTTCCTATAAGTAATGAGTGTACTTGTGGTATGGACAGTTTAGAGCGCACACTAAAAGAGGGGTAGATTATGGGTTTATTTTATATACCAGATGAGTTTGAAGTAGATACACCAAAGGAGTGGATTATACCTGAGGGGTATAACTCATGTCCTGACTGTTCTGTTATGTACTCGATTACACAGTACGGCAAGGAGTGTCCGCTCAAGCATGATGAAGAGCTGAAAGCATTGGAAAGATATTTTGTTGAATGCCGAGAGGCGTATGAAGTGGCAAAGGAGAGAGCTTTTGTCGCCTACGAAAAATTGCTAATAGCTAGAAGACCCGCAGGGGATGTTTATACAGGTAAGACTCTCAAGCCAAACTTACCAAAGAAAAAGGTACACGGCAAACCGTATTTATCGTCCGCCATTGAAGAATTAAAAAAAGCGGGCGTTTAATCGCATCACGGTTCTAAAGGTAGAGGCCGAAAAACAGTAAAGAAAGAGGGGTAGATTATGGGTTTATTTTATATACCAGATGAGTTTGAAGTAGATACACCAAAGGAGTGGATTGTACCTGAGGGGTATAACGTTTGTCGGGTTTGTTTTGTGACGTACTCGATTACACAGTACGGCAAAACGTGTCCGCTTGGGCATGAAATCCCTATAACAGCAGATGATATTTATTTGGCTGGAGTTAACGCGGTATTGGATGTATTGGGGATATTAAGGATAAGTTGCGAACCTAACCTAGACGACAAGCCAGTATTCGAGTTTGACCTGAAAAAAATAATTGACCGTTATCCAGAGGTAAAACTGAAAGACTTGGTAATGATGTCCATGTGCATGGGTGGGATTTTAAAGACGAGCGTGGTGTCAAGAGAACTGCCGTGAAAGATTTTATTTCGACAATCGTTGTGTTAATTGTTACGGCCACAATATTTTTCGTTGCAGGCGAGAGCAGGCAATCTGGGATTGAGTTGGCAAGAGCAGGAGAGCTAATAGAGACGGCTCTCTACAAAGAGGCTGTTTGTCGAGTGCGGATAAAATCCCTTGAGGTGAGTAATCAAATTTATTTAAAGGCATTCTCTGAGCAATACGCTGAGAGCCGTGTCACCGCCTCTCTGAGTATTTTAAAAAATAAATATAACAGTACAAATAAAATCAAAAAACAAGGCACGGTCGGCCGTGTAAAGGTGGAGAGATGAGAATACAAGGGCATATAAAAAAAGAGGTTGAGCAACTAAGGCTTCTGATAAATTACTTTAATCAACAGTACTACGTCCATGATGACCCTCAGACTAGTGATGAGAAATTTGACACCCTGATGCGTGAGCTAGAGACACTTGAGGCAGAGCATCCGTACCTCGTAACGCCGTACTCCCCAACACAGCGCGTGGGGGGCGTGCCTGCAATAAAATTTAAGAAAATAGAACGTGAGACACCTATGCTCTCGCTCGGTGCGATGAGGAGCAAGGCAGAGGCTCTTGAGTTTGATAAACGAGTTAGGAAGGCAACCGACAGTAATGAGGTCGAGTATGCCGTTGAGTTGAAGATTGACGGCCTTGCCGTTGAGCTGGAGTATCACCACGGATTTTTTGTTCGAGGATCCACGAGAGGTAACGGACTGGTTGGTGAGGACATAACGGCAAACCTGAAAACCCTGGGAGCTGTGCCGCTAACGCTAGATAAGATAGAGGATGTGGTTGGGCATATACCCAAGCGGCTTACTGTGCGGGGTGAGGTTTTTATGCACAAGGCAGACCTGAAGAAATTAAATAAAGAGCGTAAGAAAAATAAAGAGAAGCCGTACCCAGACACCCGTACTGCGGCAAGTGCGTCACTACGCAGGCTTGACCACCGCATTACGGCCAAGAGAAAACTCGATGTCTTTTTCTATAGCATTGTTCCTACAGAGGACGTCAGTCCTCTAACGCAGATATCAAGCACTGAAATGTTGCAAGAACTTGGCTTCAAAGTGAACCCGCACACTATGGCTGGGTACGGTATGGACTGGGCGAGGCAGACTGTTAAAGAGATGCGTAGCCTCCGTAAGAAGCTAACCTACGACGCAGATGGCGTTGTAGTGAAGGTTAACTCTACCCACGACCAAGAGAAGCTGGGTAACTCTGCAAAGTATCCTAACTGGGCAGTGGCAGTTAAGTTTTGATGGAGGGGTTGTTATGAATTGTAATTACGCAAAAGGCAAATGCTTTACTTGCGCTAAAGAGATAAGCGGTCTGTACAATTATTGCGATGAGCACATTACCTTTGAGAGGTATATGAAAGGTACAGTAAGATTAATTGCAAAGGCCGTGGAGATACCAGTGTATCTATTAGATACACCTTATGCAGAAGCTGTTAGTAGTCACCAGCGAGCAGTTTTTGCCAAAGAAAGAGCAGAGAATATAGAGAGGTTGATATCTGTAAAAATTGTAAACAAGGGGACCACGATAGGACCTACCTGTTTTCAAGGGAACTCTAAGGATTTGCCAGATGAATATAAAATTTGAGACAAAAGGTGCGATAGATAAATTATCGAGGACGCTAAACGATATTGAGAAAAAACACCTCCCTTTTGCAGTGAGGATAGCGGCGACCGAGACCGTTAACAAGGCACGGCCAGCCGTGTAAAGGTGGAGAGATGAGAATACAAGAGCATATAGAAGAAAAAATTAAAGGTCTCAGGGAAAAGATAGCTGTATATAACTACTATTATTATACTGCTGATTTTTCCAAGTGTTGTTATCCTGAGTTAGACCCACCTGATTCTCCGGGGATAAGTGACGCAGAGTTTGATGCGCTTATGCGTGAGCTTACTGAGCTTGAGGCCAAACACTCTCATTTAATAACCCCTGATTCACCAACACAGCGTGTTGGAGGAGAGCCATCAAAGAAGTTCAAGAAGGTTGAGCGTGAGGTGCCTATGCTCTCTCTTGAAGCTGTAAGGAGCAAGGCTGCGATTGTGGCGTTTGATAAAAACGTAAGGAAGGTTTTGTCTGAAGAGGCAGGCGATGTTATTTATACGGTAGAGCTGAAGATAGACGGGTTGGCAGTAGAGCTGGAGTATGAGGACGGTGTATTTGTTAGAGGTTCGACGAGAGGAAATGGTCTTATTGGTGAGGACATAACAGAGAATCTAAAGACGGTACAGGCTGTGCCACTAACCTTGTATAAGCCTAAGTTGGTTCTAGGTTTTATGCCTAAGAAGTTCATAGTAAGAGGTGAGGTCTTTATGAGCAAGAGCGGACTTAAGGCTCTAAACAAGGTTAGGGAAAAGAACGGAGAGAAACTTTACCCTGATACGAGGAGTGCGGCAAGTGCCACATTGAGACGTCTTGACCCTGGTGTCACGGCTAAGAGTCCTTTAAATATGTTTTGTTATGGCGTCGTACCTGTAGGGAAGTATAAACCCTACGCGCACGGCTCAGAGGTCTTAGGGGATTTAAACTTTCTCGACTTTAATTTAAATAAGCATACTGAAAGTTATAAGGGGATAGATAATATGCTAAATGGCGTTAAGGAGTTGAAGCATAAGCGTAGGGAGCTAGATTATGATGTTGATGGTGTGGTGATAAAGGTCGATACAATACCAGAGCAAGAGAAGCTGGGTAACTCTGCAAAAGCCCCTAACTGGGCAGTGGCAGTTAAGTTTTGATGGAGGGGTATGAATATAAAATTTGAGACAAAAGGTGCGATAGATAAATTAACGAAACGGCTAAATGATATTGAGAAAAAGCACATCCCTTTTGCTGGAAGGATAGCGGCGACAAATACTGTCGTAAAGGCACGAAAGAAAGTCCAGGAAGAGCTCAATAGCGTGATTGACAGACCAACGAGGATGACCCAGAAGGCCGTCCTCTATGAGAAAAGTACACATAAAAAACCCTCGGCGAGGGTGTTTTTAAGAGACAGGGCTCAGGGCGGCACGCCACCCACGCGGTTTCTAAAGCCACTAATCGAGGGCGGCGGGCGTAACATGAAAGCCTTTGAGAAGATCTTAGCCAGACGAGGATTGATGCTGTGGGGAGAGAGAGCTGTACCAGCGAAAGGATTTAAGTTAAACAGGTACGGCAATATAACGGGCGGGATGATTAAGAAGATGCTCTCTGATTTGAGGATTGGTGGCTCAAAGGAGCAACGTCAGCAATATAGAGCCGAGGGTGTCAAGGGGATGTTCTTTGTGCCTAAGCGTAATCACCCAAGTTTTCCTCCGGGTGTGTATATGAGATACGGACGGGGCGGGAGCAAGGTGCGGGGCATATTGATGTTCGTTAAGAAGCCAACCTATAAGAAGCGTTTTGATTTTCATGGTTTGGCTAGTAAAGTAGCAACAAAGCATTTTCCACGCGAGCTAAGCAAGGCATTCAAGCACGCATGGAACACACGCAAACGATAACAGGTGAGGGAGAGATAGTGGTAAGACCAGGAGAGTTGAGGGATCTAATCGAGGGCGGCAACGCCGCCACACCTTTTAGAACTTTCACCGAAGAACAAACAACACGGGAGAGGTACGGCAAATTATGGGAGGGGGTTGTCCTTATCCTCGCTCCCCCCTCTCCCCCCTCCCCCAAAGAAGCGTCACATAATCCTAAAACAAGCGGGATTTAGAGGACATAGAGGCAATAAATAATCAAAAAAAGAAAAAGGTACTGTGAGGGAAAGGGGGCTAAAAGGGCAATTCGACCCCCTTTGAGTAATAGCGATTCAACTTTTTTTAGGTGTGGAAAAATGGAAAAAACCGACAACTATAATAATTCTAATAACGGCCTGACTTTTAGTTTTGCGGACTCTCACGGCGAGGAGACTCGTTTGTTTTCCGAGTTGCTAAATGAGAAAGACTGTCGTGATTTGGTTCTGAGAGATTTGCATCAGGGGGTGGCACGTTGCCCAGCGTGTGAGATAGAGGTAACCGACACCACCACGCTTGCGAACTTTTGGCGTGCCAACCGTTGTATCTGTAAAAACTGCAAATCCAGTTTTACTGCTACCACTGGAACGTTCTTGCAGGGTTCTCACCTAACATTTGCACAAATAGTTGTGCTGAGGTTTCTCTACGAACTAAAAAATAATTCTATCAATGCATCCCTAATTGCCGAGCTTCTCGGTTTTTCACCAGATACCGCACGCAAATGGATGAGTACTTTTGAGGATATGAATGACTGATAACAAAGACGACATTAAAGCGCAGGTTGACGAGCGAGTTACCAGTGAGGCCTTGACTCTTGTAAAAGATAATCCTCCTAAAAAAGAAAATGCCGACGGAAAAACGTCAGAGTTTATAGAGAAGTGTTTAAAGGATAACTTTAGAGGTGACGCAGTACTTTTCTTGCGTGTTTTTAAAAATCAGTTTTTATATGACAAGACCGCTCACCCAGATTTTGCTTGGTACTACTGGAAAGGACACAGCTGGGAGTTAGACTTGGAAAATAGAGCGCATGAGGCCATAGAAAGTCTCGCAACACTTTATGAAGGTGAGGGCGAAAAACTTTTGAGCGAGATAGGAGATGCCAAGAAGAACGACAACGAAAAATTAGAAAAACGCCTCCAGAAAAAACAAGGTGCTTTCTTTTCCCGAGCTCGTCGCATGCGTGATCCTGTTGGTATTGGCAAATGTTTAAAAATGACGCATCACATAAAAGGCGGCTTCGGTTTTATTGGTGAAAAATTTGATAGAGACCCTTGGTTGTTGGGCTTTGCTAACGGAGTCATGAATTTAAAAACTGGTGTTTTTAGAGATGGTAAACCTGATGACTATATTACCAAGGCTGTCCCTCATGAGTGGGGTGACCATGATTCAAAGGCGCCTATGTGGGAAAAGTTCATTTTGGAGATACTTGACAATGATAAGGAGCTTGCTGCTTTCCTTCAACGTATACTTGGGTACGGCCTTACAGGGGTTGTTGATGAACACGCCTTTCTTATTCTTCACGGTAAGCAAGGCCGTAACGGGAAGGGCACACTCATAGAGACCTTAACTTATCTTTTCCCAACACTTGCCCTACCAATAAAAAGTGAGCTTCTACTCGCACAACCGATAGCTCGTTCAAGTGCTGGACATGATGCCGATATAATGACCTTAAAGGGTTTGCGTATGGCACTGGCCTCTGAGACTGACGACAAGCGTGGCTTTAGTGCCGAGCGTATCAAGTGGCTTACTGGTGGAGATACAATTATCGCTAGAGGTGTACATGGAAAATTTGAGGAACACTTTCCGCCAACACACTTATTAATACTTCAGACCAATAAACTCCCAGAAGCCCCCTCAGATGATGAGGCCTTTTGGGATAGAATGAATGTTATCTCTTTTAAATTGCGTTTTATGGCAAAGCCGGAAGGAAAAAATCAAAGACCACGTATAAAGGGTTTAGGTAAAAAGCTATTAGAAGAGACCCGTGGTATCCTTGCTTGGCTAGTTAAAGGTTGTATGTTATGGCAAAACCAAGGCCTTAACCCTCCTCCTGCTGTTACGGAAGCAACAAAGGAATATAAATACAACCAAGACTCTCTTTCTCAGTTCATTGAAGATAGTTGCATTGAACCTGAGAAAACAGGCCCTAAAGAAAGAGTACAACTCAAGGTTATCTATAAGGCCCTTACTGCTTGGATGATTGAGGCATACCCTAGTAGGTATAAAAAGTTTTTACCCTCCAATAATAAGTTCTCTGCGTGGCTCTCTGAGCGTTTTGACAAGGAGACAACAGGAGGACAAGTCTACTTTTACGGGATAAAGCTCAAAGAAGAAGAAGCAGGTCAAGAAAGAATACTTTAGAAATCATGAAATCATAGTCAGTTATAAAAAGAATCATACGTTTAACACCATGTAAATATTAAGATTTTATCGCTTACTAAGATTTTAAGATGAAAAAAACAAAAGTTTGGAATTTATTTAATAGGAAGGGTCTTTTTATTTCAATAGTTTTTTATTTATCATCATGAAATCATGTTTTTTAAAAAAAAAGAAAAAAAGAAAAGAGAATTGAGGGTTTAGAGGTTTTTGGAGTTTATGATTTTACTAAGATTTACCCAAGATTTTATGATTAAGACGGAGTTTTTTTAAATATGACCATACTTGATATAGCGAGTTCTTGCGGAGTTACCCCGAAACGAAACGGCACGAGTAGAGGAGAGGTGGAATTTTCCTCGGCTTGCCCTATGTGTGGCGGGGACGACCGCTTTTGTATTTGGCCAGAGAAAAATACATCAATCGGGCGAGGCACTTTTTATTGCCGTGGCTGTGAGGCAAGGGGCGACTCTGTCACACTCCTAGGGCTGACAAAAGGTATGGATTTTAAAGCGGCTTGCGAATATTTAAATCACAAACTTGTCTCTCGTAAAGGCACGCAACGCACCGTACAAAATAAACCCGCACCTCTGGCTCACAGGGTTTGCGTTGAACCACCCGAACTATGGCAAAAGCGAGCCTCACTTTTTATCGAAGGTTCAAAAATCTTACTTCAAAAAAACGGACGTGTAGTTGACTGGTTAAATGACAAACGTGGAATTGACGAGTTGACGGCGTGGGAGTTTGGCCTTGGTTGGAACCCTAAAGATTTTTTTCTTAAGCGTAGAGACTGGGGGCTTGTACACGGAAAAGACGATAAGGATTTATATCTCCCATCTGGTCTCATCATTCCATGTATAAAAAACGAACAGGTTGTCCGCATTCGTTTTCGTAAAGCAAAACTTCGAGATAAAAATGATGCTCGTTATATTATCCTCGCAGGCGGTGCCATGACACCGATGGTTATTGCTCAAAAAAATGAACGCATCGAGGCCGTAATAATTGTTGAGAGCGAGCTTGACGCCATACTAATTGCGCAAGAGGCTGGGGATATTGTCACGGTCATTGCCATGGGTAATGCGCAGGCTCGACCCGACGAGGCCTCAGTAAAAATATTAAAGGCCTCGCCATATATTCTGGTGGCGTTAGATTTTGATACGGCAGGTGCAAAAGTTTGGGCTCGGTGGCAGGCAGAATATCAGACAGCCGTCCGTTGGCCTACGCCGCAAGGCAAAGATCCAACAGATTACTTTGAAAAACATGGTGGCAATATCAGAGAGTGGGTTATTGCGGGGTTACCCCCAGCATTCAAGCCCGCCGCATAGGAGGTTTACGTGGTAATAAAAAAAACGACAAAGAAAAAAACCGTCACCGCTAAAAAAGTGGGCAAGAAAACGCCCGCCAAGAAAAAGCCGAGGTGGCAACGTGATTCTAACGAGACCTACTTTGACGTTATAGAGACGGCCTGTGATTTTCTTGTAGGTAGAGGTTTTAAAATAGGGACATCTAAATTAGCAAAAGATGCTGGGAGGTTGTTTTCCAAAAAACCAGACGGGTCAATTGCAGAAAAAGATTTGTTAATCTATGCTCGTAAATTTTTAACTCCACTTGACGGCTCTGATAAAAACCTCCCTTCTGCGGAGAAAAAAATGCAGGCTGAGGCTCGCGCCGCTGAGGCTCGTGCCATATATTACGAAAATAGAAACGATATTGCCGCCAGGCTACTTATTTTGCGTTCTGAGGAGGAACAGGTACACACCAAAAAACTTGCAGTTTTTATAACAGCAGTGGATCATCTTTTAAAGGGTGGACCTCTTGGTGAGGTAGTGGAACTAGTTGGCGGGGATATGAAAAAATTACCCGAAGCACGGGAATTTTTACGTGAGGAGTTTAAACAAATACTCACAGAGTACGCCAAGGCTCCGACTTATACGATACCAAAAGCCTCAGTCTTGGGTGCTGAGGAATTTAAGGAAGAAAATGCAGATTGAACCAATAGGAAAACAGGGCGACTTTTTTGAGACAATCAGGTGGTTTCCATCTGAACGCAAACTCATGGAGATAGAAAAATATCTCTCAACCTCAGATTTTGCTGAAGAGTATATTTATGTCTCAAAATCTGCACTTCCGGGGCGCTATCGTAATAACAATAATCCTCCACTCATAGGTATTATGAATATCTCCGACCGAAAAGGGGTTTTTAAGAAAACAAAATTCAAAGTTACTGTAAAAGGAGTTCAGCAGGGCGTAACCCTTGCTGAGCAAATAGTCACGGCAAGAAAAGCAGAAAAATCAAGTCAAAGTGCGCTTGTCGCCATGGAAACACAGCAGAAAGTGGGACGTACTAACGAGCATAGATTCCAGCCATTACTCAGAGACTCGCCCCGCCTTGCCGATTTAATTAGTAATAACCCCGACGATACAAGTAAATTTAATATAGTCCTAAAGAATAACTTCAACTTTATCTTTGGCTGGTCGGGTTCCAGGTCTACTTTGTCGTCAGACCCTTGCGAACATCTACAAATTGATGAGGTAGACCAATGGAAAAGCGTAGTTAACTTAGAAGACCTTAAAGACAGGCTGTCAACTTATGATGAGACGGGTACGGCTAGTATTTTTTCTACTCCGGGTCTTGACGGTGGGCCTATTATTCAGGAGTTTAATGCTTGTGACGCGCAGATGGATTTTCACGTTGAGTGTCCTGATTGTGGAGAAATTCAAATTATGCATTTTGAGCATTTTATCTGGCCGTTTACTGAACAAATCGCCAAAGCAGATGACGCAGAAAAAATGCGGATTGCTAATACTATAGAGAGAGAAAAACTTGCTCGCTACGCGTGCGATGGTTGCGGGGTTTTATGGGACGATCATAAACGCAACAAAGCGGTGAGACTCGGCACTAATCATTTTTTCCATGGCTGGAAAATGCGTAAAGAGATTGTGCTCCCTAT
>JAGLUZ010000095.1 GCA_023134165.1 Deltaproteobacteria bacterium
GGTAGCAGTAGTAGTGGAGGAAGCGGCGGTCAGAGCCAGGTAGATGCCCCGCCACCACCAACAGAGGATGATGATATTCCGTTCTAAATTTTTTTAAAATTTAAAAAACTTAAAAAAAACCGCCCTCTGATTAACAGGGCGGTTTTTTCTTGCCTACCAAATTCTCTAAAAAACACTCCGAGAACTAATCCAAACCTTGCCTTAAACGCAAAAACCCCCTCCTTCTAAGTATAAGGAGGGGGTTTTAATTTCACTAACTAAAAAATATCTTACTTCCTTCTTGGCTTAACCTCACCGATATCTATAAACGGAAGTGCTCCACCTACGACCTGCGGAAATTGACCGTCCCATTTTTCAATTGCACGAAGTTGGAGAATCTCAGCACTAATGGTTTTGGATTGAATCCTCTGCGACTCGGCCTCGGCCTCTGCCGCAGTAATCTTCTGAGCAGCCTCAACCTTTATTCTATCATGGTCACGCTCGGCCTTGAGGGCTTGTTGCTCTGCCATCTGCTTTGCCTCAATTGACTCGTTAAAACCACGCGAGAAGGTAAAGTCCACGATATTAAATTCATCTACCAAGATATTAAAGGGCTTTAGACGAGCGGTGAGGTTATCCCTTATCATCTGGCTAACCTCTTCCCTCTTAACGATTAACTCTTCTGCCTTAAACTCAGCTGTTGCGGCCTTTACAGCCTCCTGCACGGCTGGGTCTATAATCCTAGACTTAAAATCTTTACCTATTTCCTGATAAACAATATTAGCCCTATCAGGGTCAACGTGATAGTTTACAGCTATTGTCGAAGATACCATCTGCATATCCTTTGAGGACGCCGAGCTATCGGTCTGTGCCTTCTGGATACGAACATCAATTGGAATAATAAACTCAAAGTATGGGAGCTTAAAGTGCAAGCCCTCACCCAAGACTACGTCCTTAATACCGCCGAGGCGACTAAAGACAACACCCCTTTGCCCAGGTCCAATGGTAACAAAGGCCGAGCTCACTAGAATTAATAAGATAACTATTACAGCTATCGCTGTTATAACAAAAGGCCCTTTCTGACTAAGTTGTTTTTTGTTTACTTCAAATACATCTGACATTTTCTCTACCTCTCTTTTTTAAATGACTTTAAAGTTAACCTACACACTACCCTTTAAATGATGTTGAAGGGTAGCACAAGGCCTATTCAAAATCAAGGGAAAGCGGTACTATCCTTAACTGGGGATAAAAAAATCTATCGACTTTTAAGTGCCTCTATTGTAAGATTATAGGCTCAAAAAGGGTTTAGGATATTATGGAAAAAGCAGAAATACTAGGGCCTGCGGGCAACCTATCCTCACTAAAGGCCGCTGTTGACGCTGGAGCAGATGTAGTCTACCTCGGCTTTAATGACTCCACAAATGCCAGAAACTTTGAGGGGCTAAACTTCACAGAAGACGACCTTCGTGAGGGTATTGAATACCTCCGAGGTAAGGGCAAAAAATTCTACCTTGCAATCAATACTTTCCCTCAGGCAAGTAACTTTAAGGACTGGGAAAACTCAGTAGACAAGGCCGTCACTCTTGGAGCAGACGCACTGATACTTGCAAATACAGGGGTACTAAAGTACGCATCTGAGAAGTACCCAACCACACGCCTCCACCTTAGTGTTCAAGCAAGTGCCTCCAATTATGAGGCTATAAATTTTTATAAAAAACACTTTAATATAAAACGAGTAATCCTGCCAAGGGTCTTAACCACAGGCGAGATAAGGACAATCAGTGAGAATACCGATGTTGAGCTTGAGGCATTTATCCTTGGTGGGTTATGTATAAATATCGAGGGCAGGTGCTACCTCTCAAGCTACGTAACAGGGGCCTCAACAAATACCGAGGGTGCTTGTTCGCCCTCAAGGTTCGTTGATTTCAGCCCTACTGACGGCGGCGGTATGACTATATCTTTAAACAAGATTACCCTAAATAGACTCTCAGCCGGTGAAAAATCCCCTTACCCAACATGCTGTAAGGGACGCTACCTCACCTCAGACGGCGAACTCTCTTATGCCATGGAAGAGCCTGAGAGCCTAAATGCACTGAGCCTTATTCCGGATTTAATTGAGGCCGGCGTAAGTGCATTAAAGATAGAGGGTCGCCAAAGAACAAAGAGTTATGTTGGCACTGTTACAGGTATACTAAGAGAGGCCGTTGATTCGTATTACGTAAACCCAGCCTCTTTTGCAGTAAAAAAAGAATGGACAGAAAAAACCAGAGAGACATTTGAAGGCACAAGCTCGACACTTGGCTCTTACGCAGGAAAATGAGAGACAAAATGGAACTAACCCTTGGACCAATACTATTTGAGTGGGAACGTAGCGAGGTTCTCGATTTCTATAAAGCCGCTTTAACTTTACCCGTTGATACCGTTTATATTGGCGAGGTGGTGTGCGTAAAAAAACGCTCACTCACAATAAAGGACATTGAGACGATTGGCAAAGACCTTGAACAAGCAGGTAAAAAAGTCGTCCTCTCAACCCTTGCCATAGTCTCTAATGAGGAGGAACTTGAGCTTGTTAGAGAACTCTCTAAGCTAGGTTTTTCAATTGAGGCAAATGACGCAAGTGCCCTTAAAATTGCCAAGGACGCTGGACGTACTATCTTTGCAGGGCCACACATAAAGACCTATAATAAACATGACGCCTTTTTTTTGGAGAGTATTGGGGTTAAGAACATCTGCCTTCCAGTAGAGCTACCAAAGGAGAGCATAAAGGATATTGCCCAGAACACAAACCTAAAATACGAGGTATTTGCTTTTGGAAAAATCCCTCTTGCATTTTCGTGGCGTTGTTATACGGAACGCACCTACGGCCTCTCAAAATCAGAGTGCGCATGGCACTGTAAAGACCACCCTGAGGGTATCGATCTTAGGGCTGATACAAAAGAGAATGGCAAGAAGGCCGCACCAATCTTTACCATAAACGGAACCTCAATACTAAGTGGCAAGAACCTCTCTTTACTTGAATTCACCGAAGACCTTCGTGATACCAAGGTAGACGCACTTCGTATCTCACCGCAGTACAAAGACACAGGTGAGGTTATTAAAATATTTAGAGATAAAATAAATGGTAAAATTAACTACAAAGACAGCAGTGAGAGATTACAAGCACTTATAAAAAAGCCACTTACAAATGGCTACTATAATGACAAAGCTGGTATGGAATTTTTAGAGATTAATGATATCCTGAATGTCTAGTTAAAATACAGACGGAGGCCACAATGACTGATTTTTTAGATAAAGCCATACTCCTTGGTTTAGGGGTTGAGAAAAAACTAAAGGACATTGCTAGTGAGTTCAGCGGTGATGGTGACACCGAGACCAAGGATAGCGAAGGCGAAGAAAAACTTCCACCAAGGGAAAGACTTGAGAATGCGATTGTAAGC
Source organism: Deltaproteobacteria bacterium (assembly GCA_023134165.1). GTDB lineage: Bacteria > Desulfobacterota > GWC2-55-46 > GWC2-55-46 > DRQE01 > JAGLUZ01. The sequence continues at coordinate 3,417 of JAGLUZ010000095.1, forward strand.
GATGGCACAGCCGCAATAAAAGAGCTCATAACCTTACTTAAGGAAGGCAAGGATAAGGTCGAGAATGAGTTTCTCTCTGGCACTGAGAGCCTCGGTGAAAAACTAAATATCGCAACAAAGGTTGAGCTTGATACAGTTAAAGAGATGGCCAGGGTTGCTAGAGAAAAAGTTGACTCCCTTGAGAAGAGGCTTGATAAACTTGAAGAAAACAGAGCAAAAGAGAATTAAAAACTTAAAACAATTATGATTAAATACCACGCCATAAGAGATATTTTAAGGATAAAGACAATACTGACCACCCTTGTTAGGTACGGCTTTGGGGGTTTTGTCTCAGAGCTTCGCCTTTTGCCTTTTTTCTCTACCTTCAAGAGGGTCTTTACACCAAAGAGTCGTGAGAGTGTAAAAAACGTCCCCACAAGGATTCGCCTTGTCCTAGAAGAACTTGGCCCAACATTTATAAAACTTGGTCAGGTGGCCTCTACTCGAGCAGACCTCTTTCCCGCAGAGTGGATAGAAGAATTTAAAAAACTCCAAGACGACCTGCCTCCGACCCCTTTCGTTGAAATAAAAAAACGAGTCGAGGATTCGCTCGGAGCTCCAATCTCAAAACTCTTCCAAAGCTTTGATGAAACCTCAGCCGCCTCTGCCTCTATTGCACAGGTTCACTACGCAACACTCCCTGGAGGTATTGAGGTTGCGGTAAAGATAAAACGCCCTGGAATTGATAATATCATTGCCGCTGACATCTCGGTCATGTACACCTTTGCACGACTACTCGTAAAACACGTAAAAGCCGCACGTCGCTACCGCCCCATAAAAGTAGTAGACGAATTTGCCCGTAGCATTCAAAACGAACTTGACCTGACAGTAGAGGGTGCAAATGCCACGCGTTTTGGAAAGATTTTTAAAGGAAGCAAGACTGTTCAGATTCCAAAGGTTTACTGGGAATACTCCTCAAGCTCAGTCCTTACCCTTGAACGTATTTACGGTATCCCGCTTGATGAGGTAGAGAAGATTAAAGCAATGGGCCTTGATATCAAGGCTGTAGCCAAAAATGCCGCACAGTCTTTTTTCACACAAGTCTTTGATCACGGTTTTTTCCACGCTGACCTGCACCCCGGCAACATCTTTGTTCGTGATGACGGAGCAGTAATTTACCTTGATTTTGGCATCATCGGCAGACTAAATAAAGAACTTCGTTCCTACCTTGCCTCCATCCTCTTCTACCTCCTGCGTGAGGACTACCGAAAGGTTGCAAAGCTTCACCGCCAGATGGGGTTAATTGGGAAAGACGTAGACATAATTGAATTTGAGGACGCACTTAGGGATCTTGCTGAACCAATCTTTGATCAACCCCTAAAGAAGATTGAGGCCTCAGCCATGCTCCTAAAACTTCTGGAGACTGCCAAGCGTTTTGATATGACACTACAACCAGGACTCCTGCTCCTCCAAAAATCCATGATAATAATCGAGGGCGTTGGTCGCCAGCTCTGCCCAGATGTAAATATGTGGGATGAGGCAAAGCCGGTAATGCTTAAGTGGATGATAAAAGAAAAGGCAAGCCCTCTGCCTTACATAAAGAAAGGACGCGAATTAACAGAGGAGATCGCAACAAACCTCCTAGCACTTCCAGAGCAGATTAACTCTCTTCTAGGTACAACACTCTCAAAGGAGCTAAAGATTGGTTTTGTCCACTACAGGCTTGGCTCCCTTGCAAGCTCACTCCTTAGTGCAGGGAAAAAAATATCCATGGCTATTATCGTTTCAATGCTTCTCTTCGTCTCAACCCTAACAGCCATTTTCCCTATTAATAAAGGCTCAGAGGCCATTACAGTCCTCGGCGTCCCAGCACTTAGCCTAATTGGCGTTATGCTCGCACTCCTCCTTGGAGTTAGAATTTTCCACAACAAAAAAGATGACCCACTAATAGATAATTACGGCGACGATGATAATGATAATTACTAAAGCGAAGGAACTTTAATGGACAAAGAAAAGACATTTTACGGCCGTGAGTTAATTCCAAAAGAAGAGAAAAAACCTCGCATAAAAGACCTCTTTACCTCAGTTGCTGGCCAGTACGACCTAATGAATGACCTCATGAGTTTTGGAATCCACAGACTCTGGAAGAGAAGTGTTGCAAGGGCAACGGGACTTAAAAAAGGTGAGCGGGCAATTGACGTTGCAGGAGGTACCGCCGACATAGCCATGCTCCTAAAAGACCGAGTTGGTGAGGACGGCTCTGTTGTGGTCTATGACCTAAATATTGAGATGCTCGAAATAGGGCGAGAAAAGTGTATTGATAAAGGCCTCCTAAAAAACATAACCTACATCCAGGGTGACGCAGAAAATATTTCTTTTGAGGACAACACCTTCCATAGTGCAACAATTGGCTTTGGCATAAGAAATGTCACAGACCTAAAGAAAGCCTTCACCGAGATGACACGCATTGTAAAACCCGGCGGTAGAGTTGTCTGCTTAGAGTTCTCCCACGTAAAGAGTCAAACCCTCTCGCTCTTATACGATATATATTCCTTTAAAGTTATCCCTGCTGTTGGAGAAGCCATCACTGGCAACAAGGGTGCCTACGAGTACCTAACTGAATCAATTAGAAAGTTCCCACCACAAGACGAACTCCAGAGCATAATGAAGTCTTCTGGGCTTTTTCGCGTAAGGTATCAAAACCTCTTTGGTGGTGTTGCCGCTATTCACACGGGGATTAAGGCCTAAGATAAAAAGATGAAGAAAGAACTAAAGGACAAACTTTTTAAGAGACTAAAGACTCCACTTCGCTATACCCCGCTTGTCTTTCAAACAATCGGTGCGGGCGTCATCATCAGCGAGATAGTTGAGAGAAACCCTCGTTTTAAAAGACGCCTAAAAGAGCTTCAGGGAAAACACTTTCTCTTTAAAGCAACTGATACTGGCAAGGCCTTTCACATGGAAATAACTAAAGATAATATTAAAGTCACCCCACATTCAGCTGATAAACCAGATGTCACGATGCAAGGAGAGCTAGAGATTCTCCTTGACTTACTCCTCGGGGATATTGACCCCGATACTGTTTTCTTCTCACGCCGCCTAGAGATTAGCGGCGATACCTCCACTGCTATCCTCTTTAAAAATATCCTCGCAGATTGCTAAGGGTCTTTTATTCGCCACTTACAAACGGCTGTTATCCCACCAACTATCACTCAAAATCCCCCTACTTACACACTCAGCTGAGCTTGCCTTGTTTTGAAATAAAAAACCCCCTGCACTTTTAAAAGTACAAGGGGTTAAAAAAATCCTATTAGAAAAATTGACTGGGCGTGAAATTATTTCTTTAAAACTTCTCCAGAGTTTACTGTATCAAAGATAACCTCCCTAACATTCCTAAGAGGTATTCTGTAGTTACCAAAACTTGTCTGCCCAAAGAGTCTCGTTGAGGCATCCACTGTTACGGCAACAACCTCCCCCTGCCTTAAGGTTACCCTAAACTCCATCTCATTATGGTTCTCACCTTCAATTATATAGACAAACTTCCGTACCTTCTCAAAGGGAATAGTCACCATCGCACTCCCGCGTTTGGCACTTATAAAGGTTGCCCCCTCCCAACTAACCTTGGTGCATTTTGTCCTAACCCCTTGGTCATCTGTGAGGGTTGCGTGAAAATTCACATCAGGCTCAGGCAAACTACTTGAACGCCCGCCCATGCCTGTTAAAAAAACCCACCCAAAAGCAAACACCATCACAAGAGTTACAGTGCGAATAAGAGCAGATTTTTTTATTATTTTTACCATCAAAAGACCCCCTAAAAGTAAGGAAAAAAACTTAGTGAGAATTACTAACTATACAATTCGTACTTTATTCTAGAGTCATTATAAAGTCAAGGAATAAGCCCTAAGCTTAGGGCTAAAGCTCCTACCTCTTTTTATTGACAAAGACCAATCTTTTCAATTATACTCTAAGAACTTATGGCTACTAGCATACGTTATATAGATATCTACTCACTCTACAGTGACATGGACGCAACTGTCATAGAGAGTCTCCTTGAGGATTACCAAATAAGTTGCATGGTAAAGCACCTCTCCTATGATGTTAAAGACGAAGAAGAACCCGTGGAAAAACGCGTCTCTGTAGAAGAGGATAAAGTGGAGGACGCAAAGAGGATTATAACAGACGCCATAACTCAAGGGATAATTGCTAAGAGCGGGGATTTTACACTTTAATTTTCTAGGTTTTTTTTATTAAAATCTACCTCTGGTAAAGAACCAAAAAGTTTTAATCATTTGGACTTTAAAAAATATGACTCTTTCTAATATAGCCCTCTGTAAAGAGCAACTCGGGGTAGCAAGCTCTGTTGCGATACTAACAGGGGCTGGAATATCGGCTGAGAGTGGAGTGCCAACCTTTAGGGGTAATGGCGGCCTGTGGAGAGACATGCGAGCAGAGACGCTTGCAACCCCAGAGGCCTTTGAAGAAAATCCAGTCCTTGTTTGGGAATTCTATGATTGGCGAAGAACAAAGCTAATAGAGCTTGAGCCAAATCCAGCACACAGGGCCCTTGCAAGTCTTGAGAAAAAGATATCTAACTTTTTACTCATTACGCAAAATGTCGACGACCTCCACAGACTCGGCGGGAGTAAAAAAACCCTTGAGCTTCATGGTAATATATGGCGCACAAGATGTACAAAGTGCCTAGCCGTAGAGGAGAATAAAGTCGTACCAATCTTTAGAGATAAAAACACTAATGACGCTACCCCCTCGGTAGAGACACTTCCGAGATGTAGATGCAAAGGGCTACTAAGACCTGATATTGTTTGGTTTGGTGAGTCCCTTCAACCAGGGATCTTTGAGGAGGCAATCAGAGCAGTTACGGACTCTGAGGTAATGCTCGTTATCGGAACCTCTGGGGTGGTCGAGCCTGCGGCCTCTCTTGCAACGCTAGCAAAACAAAGTAATAGTTTTGTGATAGAGGTGAACCCAGAGAAGACACCAATAAGCCCTATCGCAGATATTACAATTACAGAGAATGCGGCTTATGCCTTACCTTTAATGATACCTGCTTAAAAAGATTTAAAAAACTTTAGAAAATTGCCATAATGTAAATTAAGACCAATTTTTGTATTTATCATACCAGAAAGATATTTGAAGAATAAGATTGAAAAAATAAAGCATTAAAACTAGGGAGGCCGCGTACTATCCATGAAGATATTTAGCAGTACCATTAGACTGAATTCTAAGAACAAGCAGGAAGAGATAAGAATAACAGATCAGGTTCAAGCAATCCTTGCCGAGAGTGAGATAACCGAGGGTACGGCCTTTATCTTTACCGGCCACACAACAACTGCCCTTCACCTAAATAACACTGATAGTGCACTTGAGAAAGACTTTCACGAATTTTTAAATAACCTCGTGCCAAATAATGAAAACTATAAACACAACAAGGGCGAGTACGGCAGAAATGCAGACGCCCACCTAAAGTCCGTATTAATTGGCAATGCCGTGACTGTACCTATCACCAGAGGTCGCCTTGCCCTTGGGCAGTGGCAGACAATTTATTTCTCCGAATTTGACGGCCCTCGCGCAAGGCTTGTCTCTGTTAAAATAACAGGGAAATAAAATAACTATTTTTTTTCAGAGAAAAAATAAATTTAAAAAAATAAGGAATCTCTTTTGAGAGTAATTAGTGGGTCGTGTAGGGGTAGGAAGCTTTCGCCCTTTAATCACGATCAAATCAGGCCAACCTCGGACAAGGTGCGGGAAGCTATCTTTAGCATTCTACCCCACACAAAGAAGAAGGCTAAAAAAATTCTCGACCTCTTTGCTGGCACAGGCGCACTTGGCATTGAAGCCCTAAGCAGGGCTACCCCAGACTACAAAGATAGAGAACTAGATTTAGAGCCAAGACATGAAGAACAAGCCAAGCAGAACAAACAAGAAAACCTGCTCTGTGTCTTTATTGAAGAGAGCAAGAAAGCCGCTGATATTATCAGGAAAAATATCCAGACCTGTTCTTTTGAGGAAAACTCTTGGATTATAACAAAGACTGTAGAAAAAGCCCTGCCAGTTCTTTCTACAAAAAAAGTACAATTTGAACTTGTTTTTATTGACGCACCGTATAAAGATTTAGCCCCGACCACTTGTGCCATGGAAGACCTAATAAGACTTAACCTCTTAGCCAAAGGTGCGACACTCGTAGTAGAGATCCCAAGCAAGGGTGAGGCACTTCCGAGTATTGAGGGGCTTCTGCTGGAGAAAGAAAAAAAATACGGTGATACAAAGGTCTGTTTTTTTAGGTTTGATTAAAAAGAAAAAATCTAAAGAAAAAAAGGGAAAATAAATAGATGATAAGACATATTGTTTTCTTTAAATTTAAGGATAACGCTACCGAAGCTGACCAGCAAGGATTAATAGACGACCTCTTAGCACTTAAAGATAAGATACCCCTTATAAAAGAGCTTGAGGTTGGCACGGACGTAGCCAAAAAACCAAACTCCTTTGACCTTGCCCTAAACTCTGTTTTTAATACGCTTGCCGAGGTTGGGGAGTACGCAGTACACCCAGAGCACGTACTTGTTGTTGAAAAAGTAAATGCACTTTGCAAAGAAAGAGCCTCAGTTGATTTTGAGTTTTAAAGAAGATTAAAAAATGCCAAAACACATTGCAATATATCCTGGTGCCTTTGACCCCATAACCAAAGGACATATAGACGTTATTACAAGGAGCTTTAAACTCTTTGACGAACTGATAATCGCTGTTGCCACCGACAGCGGAAAAGACCCGCTCTTTAGCGTTGAGGACAGGGTTCGGATAATAAAGAATGAAACAAAAAAGTATAAGAAGGTAAAGGTCGAGAGTTTTGACGGACTTCTCACTAAGTACGTAAAGAAGAAAAAAGCCGCTGTTGTTGTTAGGGGGCTTCGTGTTATCTCAGACTTTGAACACGAGTTTCAGATGGCACTTACAAATCGGAAACTTGACCCAGAGATAGAGACTGTATTTATGATGACGGCTGAGAGCTATGCCCCTGTTAGCTCAAGACTTGTTAAGGAGATTGCGCGTCTTGGTGGGGAGCTTCGGGATTTTGTCACCCCGGGGGTGAAGAAAGAACTGCTCCGCGTCTTTAAAATTAAGGCCAAGGCAAGGTCAA
>JAGLUZ010000096.1 GCA_023134165.1 Deltaproteobacteria bacterium
TTTGCCCAGAGCCCTGCCCCAAAACTTGCAAAGATAATTGCTGTTGCAAATCAAAAAGGCGGGGTTGGGAAGACCACAACACCCGTGAACCTTGCCGCCTCTCTAGCTGTTGCAGAAAAACGAGTACTCTTAGTTGATTTTGACCCTCAGGGTAATGCAACGAGCGGGGTTGGTCTTGCGTCCTCAGAAGAAGAGGATGAGGTCGGCATCTATGATGCCCTCGTTGGAAGAGCTGAGCCAGCAGATATTATCCGTGATACCGAGATTCCAATGCTTAAGGTCATTACCTCGACTGTGGATCTCATCGGAGCTGAGGTTGAGTTTGTTGATGACCCAGAGAGAGATGAGAGGTTGAAGAATATCCTTGGTTCTTATCGTAAGGACTTTGACTTTATTTTTATTGATTGTCCGCCCTCACTTAGTGTCTTAACTATTAACGCACTTACTGCCTCAGAGTCTGTCCTCATTCCCTTGCAGTGCGAGTACTATGCACTTGAGGGGATAAGTAAGATACTAAAGACTATTGATCTTGTTAAGGAGAGCCTTAATCCAAATTTAGAGATTGAGGGCATACTCTTTACAATGTATGATGCAAGAAATAATCTCACTCACCAGATTGTTGAAGAGGTGAGGTCACACTTTGGCGATAAGGCTTATTCTACAGTTATTCCACGTAATGTTCGCTTGAGCGAGAGCCCAAGTTTTGGCAAACCAGTAATTCTTTATGATATAAACTCAAAAGGGGCTATTAGCTACATGGAGCTTGCTCGAGAATTCTCAGTGGCAACTGCAGTTTCCAGCACAACATAAAACTAAAAAACCTTTATATTTTAAACACTTAGAAGGAAATAAGGATAAAACAATAATGGCAGTTAAGAAATTACCAAAGAGAAAGGTACTTGGCAGGGGGCTTGGAGCTCTTATTGGTGGTGCTGGTACAAAGCGTAAGGCTACTGAGCAGGGTACAGGACAAGGCGAGGAGCGTTTTCTGCTTGCCCCCATTGAAAAGGTACAGCCAAGTGCCAACCAACCAAGGAAGAACTTTGATAAGTCTGCACTTAAGGAGCTTTCAGACTCGATAACAGAGAGTGGAATAATTGAGCCACTTGTTGTAAGAAAGGTTGGTTCTGGTTTTGAGCTTATTGCTGGCGAGAGACGCTGGAGAGCCTCACGAATGGCTGGCTTAAAGGAAGTGCCTGTTGTTATCATGGATGTTGATGACAGGAAGGCTCTTGAGCTTGCAATTGTTGAGAATATTCAGCGTGAAGATTTAAATGCAATAGAAGAGGCTGAGGCATATCAAAATTTGATTGGTTTTGGCCTAACTCAGGGTGAGGTTGCTGTAAAGGTTGGTAAAGACAGGGCTACAGTTGCAAATTACCTAAGGTTACTCAAATTAGCTGATGATATTAAGGGCGAGATTATAAAAGGTACTTTGTCGATGGGGCATGCACGCGCACTTCTTGCAGTAGAGAGTCATGCCCTACAACGTGAACTTTGCAGAAAGGTTATCCAGGGTGGTCTTTCAGTTAGGGAGACAGAGCGTCTTGTAAAGGCCTCCTTAAACGGCGAGGAAAAGACAAAAACTTCCCAACCAGCCAAGGCAAAGACCCATTTAAATACAATAGAGAGTGATCTTAGAGGTGTCTTTGGTACAAAAGTCAGTGTCCTTGATAAAGGTGGTAAGGGCAGAGTTGTGATAGAGTTTTACTCGGCTGAGGAGAGGGAGCGTCTTATAGAGCAACTTAGAACTGTAAAGTAGGGATTTTAGATAATTGGGGGTAAGAAGCCACTAAGTTTTATTGTGGGGGCTAAAAAAAGCAGCTTAGATCTATAAATTAATTTAATAAAAAGATAGTTTCCAGTCGTATAGGTTTTTTAGGTGGGTGCAAAAGAGCAACTTAGGTCGATAAAGTAAAGTTCAAGTAGAAAAGAATAAAAAAATCACCTAACTTTTAAAGTGGGTACTAAAAAGAGCAACTTAGGTCGATAAAGTAGTGAGTGAAAAATTTTACGGAGGAGGAGAAAATGTTTAATAAGAAAGACGAGCACATGGAAGCAGAGATTAATGGTTTTGTTGGTAACGGTATGACAGTTGAGGGTAAACTCATCTTTGAGGGAAGCGTTAGGATAGACGGCAAGGTAAAGGGCGAGATAAGTTCCACTGGGACACTCCTAATTGGTGAGGGTGCAATAATTGAGGCTGAGATAAATGTTGATACAGCCATTATCTCTGGTGAGGTGCAAGGCATAGTAAATGCCAAGGGTCGGGTAGAGCTTCATGCCCCAGCCAGAGTCATCGGTGATATCCGCACCCCAACACTTATTATTGGCGAGGGGGTTATCTTTGAGGGTAATTGCCTTATGGTCAAGAAAGGTGCGGATCTAAAACCCGTAGAAGAGACTGCTTAATGGTTTCTCGTAAAGTTGGTTGGAGCTTTAAGTCTGGCAAATCCTGCAAACTACGGTTTATTTGCCTAATTGTACTTGCTCTTGCTTTCCTCTCTGTACCAGAGCTTTTTGCAGGTAGTAGCAAAATTGCTGATACAAAGGTGGCAAATGATTTTGACCTTGTTATCTTAAATGCTCGTGTTATTGACCCTGAGACAGGGCTTGATAAGACTGGGCTAAATATCGGTATAAGAGGGCGAACCATAGAGGCCATTACGCCAAAGGCCATAAAAGGGCATAAGATAATTAATGCAGATGGTCGAGTTGCCTCGCCGGGTTTAATAGATCTCCTTACTTACGACCCAACAGAGTATGGTGTTTGGTTTAAGGTAGCAGACGGCGTGACAACCACACTTGCTATGCATGGTGGTGCGGTTTATCCGAATTCGTGGCTAAGGATATTTGAAAAAAGAGGCGTACCAGTTAACTTTGGTGCGGCATTTTTCTATAACGGGGCAAGGCTTAAGCTCGGTATTGGCCATCACAGTACGGCTACAAAAACTCAGGTTGAAGAACTCGCAGAGATGGCAAAGAAGGCTATCTTAAAGGGTGCGCTCGGTATTGGAATGAGCCTGGAGTACGCACCGGGTACAACAAGGGCTGAGGTCTTAGCAATGATGGAGGTAGCGGCCAAATTTGATGTGCCTGTATTTTTTCACGTACGCCACTCTGATATGGAAGCTCCTGGTACAAATATAGAGGCTCTAGAGGAAGTTCTAACCTTAGCCAAGAAAACAGGTGCTTCAATCCATATTGATCACCTAAACAGCACCGGCGGAACCTTCTCAATGAAAGAATCGCTAGAGATGCTAAGAAAGGCAAAGAAGGCAGGCGTTGATATAACGGCCTGCACTTATCCCTACCCTTACTGGGCAACCTACCTAAACTCAGCACGCTTTAGCAAGGGGTGGCAAAAACGTTTTAGAATTACCTACAAAGACCTCCAACTTGGTGGCACAAAAGAGATACTCACAAAAGAGTCATTCAAAAAATACAAAAAACAGGGAAAATTGGCTGTTGCATATGCTATGCCTGAGGAAGAGATAGACATGGTGATTGCCGCTCCTTTTGTGATGATTGGCAGTGACGGCATGATTCAGACCCACCATAATAATCACCCACGCGGTGCAGGTGCCTTTGCACGAACCATTAGCGAGTACGTATATAAACGCAAGGTTATAACCCTGATGGATGCAATCTCCAAGATGACGATAATGCCAGCAAAGAGGTTAGAGAAGATGTCCTCTGCGATGAAGAAAAAAGGTCGCATCCAGCTTGGTGCAGATGCTGATATCATAGTCTTTGACCCGCTTAAGGTAAAGGATAAGGCAACGGTTGAGAAGCCAAACCAGTTTTCTAGGGGCTTTGATTATGTAATAAACGGCGGTGTTATTGTAAAAGACCCAAAAGGGTTTAATAAAAAATCTCGCCCAGGGCTTGCTATTCGTTACGAAGCGAGTAAAAATTAAGCTTTTCATAAAATTAATCAAAAGATCAAAGAAGATTAAGGAGATATAAAAGTGAGCAAAGGAAAAAAAATATGGATGGACGGAAAACTTGTGGACTGGGAAGAGGCAAATGTTCATGTCATGACTCATGCCTTGCACTACGGTCTCGGTGTCTTTGAGGGTGTTAGGTGTTACGAGTGTGAGGGCGGAAAGAGTGCAATCTTTCGCTTGGAAGAGCACACAAAACGACTCTTTGAGTCTGCTCGTATTGTTCAAATGGAGATACCTTTTACAGAGGATGAGATAAATAAGGCCACAAAAGAGACTGTCCTTGCAAATGACCTAAAGGAAGGCTACATTCGCCCCCTTGTATTTCTTGGTGAGGGTACGATGGGGATTTACCCAAAAGATAACCCAGTGCGTGTGATAATTGCCGCTTGGGAGTGGGGAGCCTACCTAGGTGATGACGGCATAAAGAACGGAATACGTGCAAAGGTCTCCTCTTTTACTCGCCATCATGTAAATGTCTCAATGACAAAGGCCAAGGTCTCTGGGTATTATGTTAACTCGATTATGGCAAAGCGTGAGGTCGTTACCTCTGGCTACGACGAGGCTGTGATGCTCGATACCGAGGGTTACGTCTCTGAGGCAAGCGGGGAGAATATCTTTATCGTAAAGAACGGCGTAATAAAGACCACACCACTTACCTCAGTATTAAATGGCATAACGAGGAACTCGGTTCTGAAAATTGCAAGGGATAATGATA
>JAGLUZ010000097.1 GCA_023134165.1 Deltaproteobacteria bacterium
TCATGCTCAAGAGAGCCTATCTTTGATTTATGCAAGAGTAGCCTTCTAGCAAGTTCAGGGTCACTTGAGGTAAAGGTCGCAACACCCTCGTCAAAGTTCTCCATTATTTTCTTGTGAAGTAGCTCAATCTCCTCCATCCCCTTCTTTGAAAAGCTTAAATTTCTATCAATCTTTTTTCTTGCCAAATCCATCAAAACATTATCAATTACGTCCCCAATATTTTCCAGATTATTTGAAAAAGTAAATATCTCAAACTCACGCTCAGCCTGATTTTTTCCAAGGCTCTCTCTGGTGAGTTTTGTTAGATAAAGTTTTATCTCACGGTCAAGGAAATCAACATCATTATCTCGTTCCTCAAGGTCTTCAAGCAAGGCCTTATCCCCGTACTTTAGAACATTTAACGAGTCCTTGAGCATGAGTTGCACAATATCAGCTAGTCGAAGTGTCTCTCTTGTTGCTTGCCCAAGGGCAAGGGCTGGAGAGTTTAGAACAATTGGGTCTAGGTACTTTGTTGAAAAACGCTCTGGCTCTAACCTAACAGGAAGGAGGTACTTTACGAGCTTTGTAAAGGGCCCAGTGAAGGGGAGAAAAAGAACAGCAATAGCGATATTAAAGAAGGTATGAGCAAGGGCAACTTGCCGTGCCATATCACTGCTTGAGGCGACCACAAGGTCAGTAAAAAAACCAAGAAAAGGAAGAACAATAATAACGCCTGCGACCTTAAAGAGAATATGCGCAAGGGCAACTCTCTTTGCGTCTACCCTTGCTCCAATGCTTGCGATAAGAGCCGTAGCGCAGGTTCCGATATTTGCACCGAGTACGATTGGCATCGCAGAATCCAGGGTAAGGAGGCCGCTATAAGCAAGTCCTATGGCAAGGCCAAGTGTAGCGGCACTGGACTGGAATAAGGCCGTCAGTACGGCAGAGATTATTATCCCAAGAAGAGGATCACTACTAACAGAGATGAGAACCTCACTTACGACTGTGCCTTTGGCAAGTGGTGCAAAGGTATCGATTATAATCTGTAATGCTAAAAAAACAAGACCAAGGCCAAGGAGTGAGGTTCCCGCACAGTGAAAAGGCCCACTCTTTGATATCATTCGCATAAAAATACCAAGCCCAACCACTGGCACGGCATAGTCGTATATCTTAAAGGCGATAATCTGAACAGTTATGGTCGTACCAATATCAGCACCAAGAATGACCCCCATGGTCTGAGAGATACCCATAACGCCACTTCCTACAAAACCAACGAGCATTACAGTCGTAGCACTTGAGCTTTGGAGGAGTGCTGTTATAACGGCACCAACAAAAACCCCCTTAAAGCGGTTGTCCGTTGCAGTGAGTAAAAAAGACCTAAGCCTTGGGCCTGCGGCTCGTTGCAGGCCGTCTCCGAGGAGACGCATCCCGTAGAGGAGAATCAGTATCGCACCAACAAATGTTAGAAGTGTCAAAGAGGTCATACTTATAGTTTACTCCTACTTTCGCCTTGCATCAAGAGCAAGGGGATAAGTTTTTTTATCTTTATTTGTAACGTTTTACTTGCTTTTTACGCTCTCAAAAGTATAATTAATCTTTAGTCATTATTTTAAAAAAAATAAACAAATCCTTTTACGGAGGTCTTAACTTAAATGCCTACAATTATTGATGTACTTGCAAGAGAGATTCTGGACTCACGCGGAAACCCTACAGTTGAGGTAGAGGTTATAACAGAGGCTGGGTACGTTGGAAGAGCCGCCGTTCCGAGCGGAGCATCAACAGGGAAATTCGAGGCCGTGGAGCTTCGTGATAATAACAAGAAACGCTACCTCGGAAAAGGGGTCTTAAAGGCCGTAAAAAACATAGAGGAAAAAATCGCCCCTGAGGTAATTGGTCTTGATGTTACGGATCAGGTCTATATTGATAGTCTCCTTGTTGCACTTGACGGCACGCCAAATAAAAAGAAGCTTGGTGCAAACGCAACGCTTGGGGTTTCCCTAGCCGTTGCAAAGGCTGGGGCTGAGGCCTCGATGCTCCCACTATATTCCTACCTTGGCGGTGTTAGTGCCCGCACCCTCCCCGTGCCAATGATGAATATCATAAACGGCGGAGAGCATGCAGATAATAACCTTGAGATGCAGGAATTTATGATAGTCCCAGCAGGGGCACCAAACTTTAGTGAAGCTCTTCGTATGGGGGTTGAGATATTTCACTCATTAAAGAGCATCCTAAAGAAAAAGGGGCTTAGTACCGCTGTTGGAGATGAAGGTGGGTTTGCACCAAATTTGGGATCCAACAGAGAGGCAATTGAGGTAATCCTAAAGGCCATAACACAGGCCGGGTACCGCTCTGGAAAGGACGCCTTTATTGCCATGGACGCGGCCTCTAGTGAGTTTTATAAAAACAAAAAGTACATCATGGAAGGAAAAAAGCTAACGAGTGAGAAGATGGTTGAGTACCTTGCGGGGATTGTTAAGGACTACCCTGTTGTATCAATTGAGGACGGATTAGATGAAGACGACTGGGGCGGGTGGAAACTTCTAACAGATAAGATTGGAAGTAAGGTTCAACTCGTTGGGGACGACCTCTTTGTAACAAATGTAGATAGGCTAAAACGCGGTATTGAAGGTGATATCGCAAACTCTATTCTTATTAAGGTCAATCAAATTGGAACACTAACCGAGACCCTAAATGCTGTTGAGGTTGCACACAGAGCTGGCTTTACGAGTGTTATCTCTCACCGCTCTGGGGAGACCGAAGATACCTTTATCGCCGACCTAAGTGTTGCAACAAACAGTGGGCAAATAAAAACAGGCTCAGCCTCCAGAACCGATAGGATTGCAAAATACAACCAACTCCTTCGCATCGAAGAAGAACTTGGTGAGGTTGCTTTTTTCCCAGGAGCATCTGTATTTAAAAAATAATCTTCACAGAATACAAAAAAACAATCTCAAGGAGGGGATAAGTAGCTTTTAATAAAAACTCGTCCCCTTCTTTTATTTTTTATTTTTTTCAAATTACTCTAAATATGATATAATTTTCAGGTAATAAAAGAATTTTTTTAAGGAGGCTCCGTGCCCATAGAGACCTTGTTACTTGAGGCTTTTTTAATTTTTGTACTTATTTTAATAAATGGTTTTTTCTCCACAGCAGAGATAGCCCTAATCACTGCCAGAAAGAGCATTATAGATAAACTCTCAAAAGAAGGGAGTTCTTCGGCAAAACTTGTCGCAAAGTTAAAGGAAGACCCTGAGCGTTTTTTAGCAACCGTACAGATTGGTATTACAGTTGTCGGAACCCTTGCATCAGTTACAGGCGGTATTATCGCAGTTGAGGTCTTAAAGCCCCTCTTAGCCTCTATCCCTTACGCACCTATTCAAAACATAGCAGAACCCCTTGCAATTGGAGTAGTTGTCTCACTCTTGTCCTTTGCAATACTTGTCATCGGAGAGCTTGCACCAAAGTCACTTGCCCTTAGGTATACTGAAAAGATAGCCTGCGCCTCGGCAAGACCAATCAACCTACTCTCAAAACTCTCAAGCATTCTTGTTGGTATCCTTACTACATCAACTGCCCTCGTACTTCGCATCTTTGGGATACGCGGCAAGCCAAAGGGGATTTTTGTCTCTGAGGACGAGATAAAGTTTATCATCACCGAGGGTCATAAAAAAGGAGTCTTAGAGGAGACAGAGGCCGCCATCCTGCACAGTGTCTTTGAGTTTGCTGACACAACAGCTGGCGAGGTCATGGTCTCTAAACCAAAGTTTAAGGCAATAGAGATATCAACACCAGCTGACGAGGTCTTGAAATTTATCTCTGAAACGGGGTTCTCACGCTACCCTATCTATAAAGATAATCTGGATCACATCGTCGGGATTCTCTTTAATAAGGATATCTTTAAGGTTATGGAGAAGAAGGAAGAGATAATTCTAAAAGACCTAATCCGTGAGCCGTATTTTGTACCAAACTCAATTATGATTAGCAGGCTTCTTCGAGAGATGCAGAGACAAAAAACACACATCGCCATAGCAGTTGACGAGCAAGGTGATGTTGACGGTCTAGTTACAATTGAGGACATATTAGAGGAGATAGTCGGTGAGATTGAGGACGAGTATGACGCACTAAAGGTTGGGTTAATTGAGCACCTTAAGGACGGAACCCTAATCATTGACGCCTCAGCCTCACTTAGGGATTTAGTCGAGGCTGGGTTGCCATTTAATACTGCAGAACTTGAGGAGCATCCAAACCTCGCAGCCTTCATGCTTGCAAAACTCCAGCGTATCCCAAGAGGCGGTGAATTTGTGATACATCAAAATCACAGGATGACAGTTGTTGATATTGAGGGTAAACGCATTGAAAAAGTAAAGGTCGAGGCTCTTGGAGGCAACGGAGGTACAATAAAACCACTGGTAAATCCAAAAACCACAAAGCCTGATTCAAAAGACCCTAAAGACAAAGCACACCAAAAAAAGATCTCAGGGTGATAAAAAAAACTCCAAAATTTTTAAACCAGTTCACTCTTAAAGCTTTGTGGTTAACTCTATTTCTTTCTGTCTTACTTGTTTTAACTGGCGCGAGAAGTATTGCAAACGCTAGCGACAATAAACACCCACAGTGGGTCTACGAATTAATTGAAAAACTAGGGTCTTCACCAGTTGCAAACCCGCCAGCAAAAGTTATTCAAAGTATTTATAACAACAGCACCGTTTACCTACTTCCACCTAGGTGTTGTGATATTCAAAGCGTACTTTACAGCGAGGAAGGAGAGATAATCTGTAATCCAAGCGGCGGTTTATCTGGTCGCGGTGACGGACGTTGCACTGACTTTATTTTTAAAAAAGATAGCACTATTATATGGGAAGACCTGAGAACCAACTGAAAAGCTAAATTCTTAACTGAAAAATTTTTAAAAAAACCACTGCCCTATACTTCTCCCCCGTCCCCACAACAGCCAACCGCCCCTTAACACTAAATAACATTAACGAGTTAACCACCCCAAATTTTTCAACCTTCACCAAATTGCCTGCGTTGTCGTAACCAGCCCCCTACCCAGCAATTACCTTAACGAGCACCTCTCTAGAGCGTGGCCCATCAAACTCGGCAAAGTAAATCCCCTGCCAAGTGCCAAGCAAGAGCCTGCCTTCGTCTATGATAATGGTCTCAGAGACGCCAACTATAGAACTCTTAAGGTGTGAGTCCGAGTTTCCCTCGGCGTGTTGATACTCACTCTCAGCAGGCGGTATAAGGCTCTTTAACTTCCAGAGCATATCGCTTTGAACAGCAGGATCGGCATTTTCATTTATAGTAATCCCAGCTGTGGTGTGTCTACAAAAGACCACAACCACACCTTCCTCTACCTCACTCCTGCTCACAATCTGAAGAACGCGCGAGGTAATATCAACAAGCTCAAAGCGTTTATTTGTTTTTATAGAAAATTTTTTAACGTCCAAGAAGACCTTCCAAATGCTCTAGGTCATTTATAACTCCCCACTGTCCGCCACCACTCTCGACGCGAGCCCTCCAGTCCTCAAGTCTGTCCATATAAATACGAGGGTCAACAATATCAGTGCGTAGCTTCGTTACATTTAAAGCTATCACCTTATAGCCCTCTAGTTGAAAAGCTATATCACGGACGTAGCCTTTTTTTAGCTCTTCTTGCATATCAGAGAAGATGAGGATGTATTTTTTCCCTGCCCCAGCCTCATTTAAGTACTCAATGGCTTGAAGCATTCCACCTGTTATATCAGTGTAGCGGCTCCCCTTTACGCCCTCAACAAATTTATTTATCTCTGTATCAAATACACGTTTTTGCTGGTTTGCAACAGAAGGCCTCGTATCAAAGCGAACTTTTTGTATGATATCTTTCTCGCTAAAACTTCCTGTATCAATCCTTGCAACAGCAAAGGCATCTCCTGGTTGGAGCGTCCCAAGCAGGTACTTTATTATGACGTGTGCTTTCTCAATCTCTTTAGTATATGTGCCAGAGGTGTCAATTAGCATATAGACTCCAGTTGAACGGCTCGTTGTATCAGCACACCCAGCAATAAAAAAAGCTAGGATAAAGACCAGAAAATATCTTTTTAAATCTCTCATAGTGAACCCTCCGTATTAGGACCTTTTTTTATACCCTGCTTGCCACCCCTTACAAGGCTCTCAATCCCAAGTGGCAAGAAAATTATTAAGTCATAGATGTGAACTCCTGCGCGCGAAAAGGACATAGTAATATTTCCA
Source organism: Deltaproteobacteria bacterium (assembly GCA_023134165.1). Taxonomy (GTDB): domain Bacteria; phylum Desulfobacterota; class GWC2-55-46; order GWC2-55-46; family DRQE01; genus JAGLUZ01. Next base: position 6,211 of record JAGLUZ010000097.1, read on the forward strand.
ACTAACCGCATTATAAAGGCCAATGCTCTTAGTACTCCCTCAGTGACAACACCA
>JAGLUZ010000098.1 GCA_023134165.1 Deltaproteobacteria bacterium
CCTTAATCTTAACCTTGGCCTGAAGATCAACCATACGGTTTTCATAAGCCGCAAGAGCTTCATCAAAAGATGAGAGCATACTACCCTCACCCTTAACATTTATCCTCTCACGAGTGAGGTAATAAAGGCCAAGGACGATATCCTGAGTTGGTACAATAATTGGCTTACCACTGGCTGGTGATAGGATATTATTTGTTGACATCATCAAAACACGAGCCTCAGTCTGAGCCTCAACTGAGAGAGGGACGTGAACAGCCATCTGATCACCGTCAAAGTCAGCATTAAAGGCCGTACATACTAGCGGGTGAAGTTGAATTGCCTTACCTTCAATAAGTACGGGTTCAAAGGCCTGGATACCAAGCCTGTGAAGTGTAGGTGCACGGTTTAAGAGTATTGGATGTTCTTTTATGACTTCGTCAAGGACGTCCCAAACCTCTGGTCTTTCCTTCTCAAGCATCTTCTTTGCACTCTTAATTGTGGTTGCATAACCGCGTTGCTCAAGTTTGTGGTAAATAAATGGCTTAAATAGTTCGATTGCCATCTTCTTTGGCAGACCACACTGATGAAGTCTTAGGTCTGGGCCAATAACAATAACTGAACGTCCAGAGTAATCAACACGTTTACCAAGGAGGTTTTGTCTAAAACGACCGCCCTTACCCTTTATCATATCGCTTAGGGATTTAAGGGGTCTCTTGTTTTGACCAGTTATTATGCGCCCGCGTCTTCCATTATCAAAAAGTGCATCAACAGCTTCTTGGAGCATTCTTTTTTCATTTCTTATAATAATATCAGGGGCACTAAGCTCCATCAACTTCTTTAAACGGTTATTACGGTTAATAACCCTTCTGTAGAGATCATTTAAGTCAGAGGTTGCAAACCTGCCACCATCAAGTGGAACTAGGGGACGCAAGTCTGGTGGGAGAACTGGAATACACTCCATAACCATCCACTCTGGTTTATTACCGGAAGATATAAGGGCTTCGTAAACCTTTAGTCTCTTTGCAATTCTCTTCTTCTTTGCATCCGAGGTGGTCTGGCGCATCTCTTCCCTTAAGGTTACAGACAAGCCCTCAACATCAAGCCTCTTTAGCATCTCACGAATTGCCTCAGCACCCATGAGGGCATCAAAGGACTCAATCCCAAATTTTTCTATCGCATTATGATACTTTTCATCAGTAAGGAGCTCGCCTATTTTAAGCTCTGTCTCCCTTGGGTCGATGACCATGTAGCTTTCATAATAAAGAACCCTCTCAACTTCTTTGAGGGTCATATCAAGGGCGGCACCTATTCTAGACGGGAGACTCCTTAAAAACCAGATATGAGCAACAGGGGTTGCAAGCTCGATATGGCCAAGCCTCTCACGCCTTACCTTTGAAGGGATAACCTCGACGCCGCATTTTTCGCAAACTATGCCGCGGTGCTTCATTCTCTTATATTTACCACAGTTACACTCAAAATCCTTAACTGGACCAAATATCTTTGCACAAAAGAGTCCATCCCTCTCAGGTTTAAATGTCCTGTAGTTAATGGTCTCTGGTTTTTTCACTTCCCCGTGAGACCAGTCTCTAATCCTCATGGGTGAGGCAATAGCAATCCTGATTGCATTAAAGTCTGTTGGTTTTTTTTGTTTTTCAAATAAGGCCATGAGGCTTTTCACTAAGCACCTCCATTATTTATACAGCTCAATAAATTATAGCAGTAACTAAAAATAGTATGTAACTTTACTTCTCGCCTTGCTCTAGCATTGTTACGTCCAAACAAAGGCTCTGAAGTTCTTTAATTAAGACACTGAAGGACTCTGGCATAGATGGCTCAAGTACATAATCACCACGAACTATAGCCTCATACATCTTTGTCCTTCCTGGAACATCATCACTCTTTACAGTTAAGAATTCTTGCAAACTATGTGCCGCACCGTAGGCCTCCATTGCCCAGACCTCCATCTCTCCAAGTCTTTGCCCACCAAACTGAGCCTTTCCGCCAAGTGGTTGCTGGGTAACTAAAGAGTAAGGGCCCGTGCTACGAGCGTGAATTTTATCATCAACCAAGTGATGGAGCTTTAGCATATACATGATTCCAACCGTTACTTTAAGGTCAAATGGCTCGCCGCTGCGACCGTCATAAAGCACTGACTGACCTGACCTTGAGACTCCGGCCATCTCTAGTGCGTCCTTAACATCAACCTCTAAGGCTCCGTCAAAGACTGGGGTTGCCATACAAATACCGCCCCTAATCCTATTTGCAACCTCTAAGACCTCTGCGTCAGATAAACCATTTATAAATTTAGAGAACTCTAGTTGACCGTAATATTTCTTAATCTTATCCCTAATTGAATTAATACTGTAATCTTCATCAAGGAGTCTGCCTATCTCTTTACCAAGGTTCTTTGCTGCCCACCCAAGGTGAGTCTCTAAGATTTGTCCAATATTCATTCGTGATGGTACACCAAGTGGGTTTAGAACGAGATCCACTGAGGTTCCATCCTTTAGGTAAGGCATATCTTCTTCAGGGAGTATTCTTGAGATAACACCTTTATTACCATGACGTCCAGCCATCTTATCGCCAACAGATATCCTACGCTTCATGGCAATATAGACCTTAACCATCTTGATAACACCTGGTGGAAGCTCATCGCCTCTCTTAAGTCTGTTAATTCTTTCATCAAAGACAAATTTAACGGCACTGACCTGCTCATCTAAATTTGAAAATATATCCTTTAAGGACAGCTCAGCCTTTTCATTACCTTCAGGTATTATCTCACTCCAACGAGACTTTGGTACAAGCTCAAGTAGCTCTTTGGTAATGGCCTTACCCTTGGCAAGAATTGTCTGATCTTTTTTATCCTTTATGCGAGTACCGCTGTTTTTTCCAACAAGAATTTTTCTTGCTTTGTTGTAAGCACTAACCTTAACAACATCAAGTTCTCCGTCGCGCTCACCTTGGAGGCGAGCAAGCTCACTCTCTTCTATTGCCTTGGTTCTCTCGTCTTTTTCTGCACCTTTACGTGAGAAAACTTTAGCATCAATTACAACACCTTCAATACCTGGAGGAACCCTAAGTGAGGTGTCTTTTACGTCTTCAGCTTTTTCACCAAAGATAGCCCTTAGGAGTTTTTCCTCAGGCGAGAGCTGAGTCTCACCCTTTGGTGTAATCTTACCAACAAGAATGTCACCAGGTTTGACCTCTGCACCGATTCTGATGATACCGCTTTGGTCAAGGTTCTTTAGAGCTTCCTCACCAACATTTGGAATATCCCTTGTGATATCTTCTTTACCAAGTTTCATATCCCTTGCTACAGTCTCAAACTCTTCAATATGAACAGAGGTGAAGACGTCTTCTCTTAGGAGTCTTTCGCTTATAAGGATTGAATCCTCAAAGTTGTAACCACCCCAAGGCATAAATGCAACAGTAATGTTACGACCAAGAGCAAGCTCACCGTGATCGGTAGAAGGCCCATCAGCTATAACCTGACCAGCCTCAACACGGTCTTTTTCCTTAACAAGTGGCTTATGATTAAGGCATGTATTTTGGTTTGATCTTCTAAATTTTGTTAGGTTGTAGAGATCCACATTACCATTACTATTTTTTATGACAATCTTCATGGCATCTACACTCTCGACCACACCACTTGCCCTTGCAACAACAGTAACACCAGAGTCTTTAGCAACAACACACTCCATGCCTGTACCAACAAGTGGGGCCTCGGTCTTAACGAGCGGGACAGCCTGACGTTGCATATTACTACCCATTAGGGCTCTATTAGCATCATCATTTTCTAGAAACGGAATAAGAGCGGCCGCAACACTAACAAGCTGATTAGGAGAAACGTCCATCAAGGTTACGTCCTCTGGGCGAGACATAATAAACTCTCCAGCTTGTCTGGCCGAGATAAATTCTGCAGTAAAGCGCCCTAAGTCATCCAAAACAGCATTTGCCTGTGCGATGATGTGATCTTGCTCATCAAGGGCAGATAGATGCATTATCTCTTTACTAACCTTACCGTCCTTAACAACCCTGTAGGCAGTCTCAACAAAACCAAATTCATTGATGGTTGCGTAAGTACTTAAGGAAACTATGAGACCAATGTTTGGCCCCTCAGGAGTTTCAATAGGGCAGATCCTGCCGTAATGGGTTGCGTGAACATCACGAACCTCAAAGCCTGCTCTCTCACGAGTAAGACCACCAGCACCAAGTGCAGATAAACGTCTTTTGTGAGTAATCTCAGATAAAGGGTTTGTCTGATCCATAAACTGACTTAACTGACTTGAACCAAAGAACTCTTTAATTACAGCGGCTACTGGTTTTGGGTTTATTAGATCGTTAGGCATAAGAGTCTCTAACTCACCAAGGCTCATACGTTCCTTAACAGCCCGCTCCATCCTAAGTAGCCCAATCCTGTACTGGTTCTCTAAAAGCTCACCAACAGAGCGAACCCTTCTATTACCGAGATGGTCAATATCATCAACCATACCCTGACCATTTTTAAGGCCAATTAGGTAGCGAACAACACCCATAATATCTTCTTTCCTAAGTGTTGTAACATCTAGGGGAACATCATCAAAACCTAATTTTCTATTAAGTTTGAGCCTACCAACCTTTGAGAGGTCGTATCTGTCTGGAGAGAAAAAGAGGTTCTCCAAGAAGTTCGTTGCAGTAACAACGGTTGGCGGATCTCCGGGTTTTAGCCTCCGGTATATTTCAATTCGTGCATTTAAGGTTGTATTTGTGACTGGATCTTCTGGGTTATCTTTACGATAATCCAAGACAGGCTTTGTATCCTCACCTGTGACTCTGTCATTTAGGAGGGTATCTCTAAAAGCCCCGCCCATTGCTTCAATAAACAAGAGATCAAAGCGGTTAATTTTTCTCTTTGATAACTCGTCTAAGACCTCACGAGTTAAGACCTGATTACACTCAAGGACAACCTCGCCAGTACTTGGGTCAACAATATCCTTCGAAGCAACTCTACCAATAATATCCTCCACTTCAAGAGGTATGTATTTTAGACCAGCCGCATCGAATTTTTTAAGAGCGAGTCTGGTTATCTTCTTATCTTTCCGTACGAGCAAGTCACCGGTCTTTGGATCTTTAATATCACGGCTTGCTCTTTGCCCTACGATATACTGAGGAACAATGCCCTTGGATATCATCTTTCCGTCAAGAACAATCTCCTCACTTGGGTAAAAATAATTGAGTAGTTCCTCAACAGAATAGCCAAGAGCCTTTAAAAGAATCGTTGCGAGCATCTTTCTTCTTTTATCTATCCTGACATACATCCAGTCTTTCTGATCATACTCAAAGTCGAGCCATGACCCGTGGTACGGGATAACCCTAGCTGTAAATTGTAATTTTCCAGAAGCTGTTTTATTTTTTTCATGCTCGTAGAAAACCCCAGGGGAACGGTGCAACTGACTAACAATTACACGCTCTGTGCCGTTTACAATAAAACTACCTGTATCGGTCATCAAAGGTATTTCGCCAAAGTATACTTCTTGCTCCTTAATATCACGGATACTCTGAGCACCTGTCTCTAGGTCTTTATCCCAGACAATTAAACGCACAAGTATCTTTATAGGAGCGGCATAAGTCATGCCCTTCTCTAGACACTCTCCAACCGTATACTTAGGAGGAAGTAGTTTATATTTAACGAATTCAAGTGAAGCCGTATTTGAGAAATCTTTTATAGGGAAGATGCCATTAAAGACAGATTGGAGACCATGGTCTTGAGTCTCGCTATTTTTAGCATCTAACTCTAAGAATTTTTTAAATGATTGTTTTTGTACTTGAATAAGGTTGGGGACATCTACAACCTTACCTATGCGGGAGTGATCTTTTCTTAAAACCTGACCGTTAATTAATGAAGCCATATTCTCACCTGCTCCTTAAGCGGGTTAACACACTTTTTAAAATTTATAATAGCTCGTCTGTCATAAACAGAACAAGGATAGAAATAAGTGTAACGACCCCCTTTTAATTAAGAGGGTCGTTACTTAAAACTACGTCAGTCTACTTTACTTCTACTTCTGCGCCGACTGCTTCTAACTTCTTCTTTATCTCTGCTGCCTCATCTTTATTAGCACCCTCTTTTACTTCTTTAGGGGCTGCTTCGACAAGCTCTTTTGCCTCTTTAAGGCCAAGTCCAGTAATTGCTCTGACTTCTTTAATAACCTTAATCTTCTCTGAACCTACAGCTTTAAGGACTACAGTAAACTCGTCCTTCTCTTCTGCTGTGGCACCAGCGGCGGCACCTGGAGCCGCGGCCATTGCAACTGGGGCGGCGGCAGAAACACCAAACTTATCTTCTAATTCTTTTACAAGCTCTGAGAGCTCAAGTACGCTCATCTCTTCTACGTGTTTAATGAAATCTTCTTTTGATATACCAGCCATTTTATGACTACCTCCTAATTTAAGTATCTAATGTTTTTTAAAGTAATTAAAATCAAATAAATGTAGTGCCAAAGTATAAGCCCTACTCTTCTTTTTTCTTCTTTATTGCACTCAAGACATTTACAAAGTTTCTTGGAACTCCACTTAAGACTCGTACAAAACTGCCTGGTACGTTGCTTAAAACACCAACGAGTTTTGCAAGTAGCTCATCTCTTGATGGTAACTCTGAGAGGCTCTTTATCTCTGCCAGTTCTAAAGTCTTCTCGCCGAGTGCTCCAACTTTGAGTTCAAAGAGCGGTTGCTCTTTAGCAAAACTTGTAAGCGTTTTGGCCGCAAGAGCTGCGTCCTTATAGCTAAGTGCAACTGCAACAGGGCCGACAAAATGCTCACTTAGTGATTCATAAGGCGTGCCAATTACTGCGCGTTTTGCAAGCGTATTCCTAAGAATCTTCAACTCAACCGAAGACTCTCTTAGTGAGCCTCTAAGGCTTGTCATATCAAGGGCATCAATACCATTATAGCTGGCAATAAAAGCCGCATCTGCCTTAGAAAACTTCTCCTGAAACTCTTCTACCTGTGATATTTTATCTTGCTTTTTCAAATTTATCCATTCCTCCTTCCGTAACAAAACAACCAAAAACATAAAGAGAAGGTACTTTATAAAACAATCTATCTGCGTTAAGGATTTTTGTTGCCCGTTTTACAGAGCATCTAACTCCCCCCAAGTCCTCTTATCCCCCACACCCACGACTTGCTTGCTACCCCAACTGCCCCACGCAAAATAAAGATTGTACCCTAGCCTCGGTAGGAATTATTAAGCTTAAGAAGAAAGCTCCTACTGTCTTTGACTATATTTGTTTGTATTTTACAGCTTAAAAAAAACTACTTAAAGGTATTACGAACCTCTATGGTGTCAAACTTAACTGCAGGCCCCATTGTTGAAGAGACTGAGATGTTTTTAAGATAAACGCCCTTGCTTGCTGTTGGCTTAGCCTTCATTAATGCACCCATTACAGCATCAAAGTTCTCTCTTAGTTTTTGCTCACCAAAGGAGACGCGTCCGAGTGGGGCATGAACATTACCGGCCTTATCAACACGAAACTCAACCATCCCAGCCTTTAGATCCGTTACCGCTTTTTTTACGTCTTGTGTTACGGTTCCAAGTTTTGGATTTGGCATAAGGCCACGCGGGCCAAGTAGCTTACCTATTTTACCGACAAGAGCCATCATATCTGGGGTTGCTACGATTTTATCAAAATCAAACCAACCACCTTTAATCTTCTCTACTAGGTCTTCTGCACCGATGAAGTCAGCTCCAGCCTCTTTTGCCTCAGTCTCTTTCTCGCCCTTGGCAAAGACCAAAACCCTAACATCTTTCCCTGTTCCGTTTGGAAGGATGACCGTACTCCTAACCATCTGCTCTGCCTTTCTGGGATCTACTCCAAGCCTTGCCGCTACATCTACTGAGGCGTCAAATTTGGTTCCCGAAAGCTCAGGGATTAATTTAAAGGCTTCGTCAAGTCCGTAACTGCGTGTCTCGACTTTTTCTTTTGCTGCATTATATCTTTTTCCCATCTTTTAACTCCTTAAACTCTTTGAGTCTTTATATTGCAAATTTACAAAGTTTAAAAAAAATACTATTTAGTTTACAACCTTTATGCCCATACTTCGAGCTGTACCTTCGATACTTTTTATCGCTGTCTCAATGCTTGCGGCCGTAAGGTCTGGCATCTTTAACTTTGCAATCTCTTCTACTTGCTTACCAGTAACACTTCCGACTTTATCTTTATTCGGAGTGCCTGAACCCTTTGGTACTCCTGCGGCCTTCATAAGCAAGGTAGAGGCAGGGGGTGTCTTTGTGATGAAAGAGAAAGACCTATCGGCATAGACCTCAATCACAACAGGGATTAGCATGCCAGCCTCTTTTTGTGTCTTTGCATTAAAGGCCTTGCAAAATTCCATTATATTTACACCGTGCTGACCAAGTGCTGGGCCAACTGGTGGCGAAGGATTTGCTTTACCAGCCTCAATCTGTAATTTAATCTGTCCAACTACTTTTTTTGCCATCTACATTACCTCTTGGTTATCTTTTGTTATTATCTTTTTTGATTAATAAATCTAAAACCCAATTATCAGGTTTTTTCAACTTGTACAAAATCAAGCTCAACCGGTGTTGCCCTTCCAAAGATAGTAACCAGAACACGAAGTTTTCCTTTCTCTGGTTTGACCTCTTCGACAATGCCAATAAAATTAGTAAAAGGCCCGTCAATGACTCTGACATTCTCTCCGTCTTCAAAGAGAACCTTTGGCTTAGGTCTAACTGCACCCTCTTCCATCTGATGCATTATTTTCTCGACCTCTGCAACCGATATAGCTGGAGGATTACTTGATCCACCTACAAAACCCGTAACCTTTGGTATATCCTTTATAAGATGCCAAGTATCATCATTTAAGGTCATATTTATTAGAATATAGCCTGGGAAAAACTTTCTAGATGAGGTGCGTTTTACGCCCTTAACCATATCAACAATTTTCTCAGAAGGGACGAGTATCTCGGAGAATAAATCTTCCTTTCCTACGGTCTTAACCTTCTCTTCAATTGCGGCCTGCACCTTATACTCATACCCTGAGTAAGTGTGCACAACATACCACTTCATGTTCTCTCTCTCTTCAATCATAACTACTTCAACACATAGTCAACTAGTCTGGAGAGACCAAAATCAACTACTCCCAAAAATACACCTAGCGCAACACTTAGGAGGATAACCACCCAGGTTCCGCTAATTGTTTGTTGTTTTGAAGGCCAAGTAACCTTATTAAGCTCACCTTTTGCCTCAACTACAAATTGTTTTGCGTCTGTTAATTTTCCCATAATCAACTCACCAGTTATTCCAAAACTCATTTATTTTTAAATCATGGCAGGCCAGGAGGGATT
>JAGLUZ010000099.1 GCA_023134165.1 Deltaproteobacteria bacterium
TGAAAAATTAAAAAATAAATTTATGTCACCTCTTAGAATCTTTAAAGCCGAGGGCCTTGCTTGAGGTCTTACTTCCAAAAGACGCTGAGTATTATTTAAATTGGGGCGTAGCCAAGTGGCAAGGCACGGGGTTTTGATCCCCGCATTCGGAGGTTCGAACCCTCCCGCCCCAGCCAACTTTGCTCGCAAGATGGTTGTAGGGATATTAACTTACCTAGAGCTTGTTCATGAGGCAACTCTTTAAAGTCACGAATTTGGAGTTAAATTAGTTGAGTCGTAATAAAAATAATATATTATGAGGTTACCTGTGTACGAGAGGATTAGAGTTTTTTCTGGGAGTTCCAATCAGCGTGTTGCAAAGGGTATATGTGACTCTCTTGGTATTGAGCTTGGCAAGGCCGAGGTAAAGAGTTTTAGTGACGGTGAGATTAGTGTTGATATAAAAGAGAGCGTTAGAGGAATGGAGATATACGTTATCCAGTCAACGTGTACTCCGTGTAATGATAACCTGATGGAGCTTTTATTGATGCTTGACGCCCTAAAACGTGCAAGTGCATACTCCATCACCGCTGTAATACCGTACTATGGTTACTCCAGACAAGATCGAAAGGTAGCCCCTAGGACGCCGATATCAGCAAAGCTCGTGGCTGATTTAATTGAGGTCGCTGGTGCAACGCGTGTTGTTTGTGTAGATCTGCACGCAGGTCAAATTCAAGGGTTTTTTAATATTCCAGTTGATAATATTTATGCAACCCCTGTTCTCTTGCCTTACATAAAAGAGAACTATATTGATGATTTTGTTGTGGTCTCCCCGGACGCAGGTGGTGTTGAGAGAGCTCGTGCATTTGCAAAAAGACTAGAGGCAGGCCTTGCTATTATTGATAAAAGACGTCCGTCAGCAAATGTCTCCGAGGTGATGCATATAATTGGTGACGTCGAGGGAAAGTCAGCTATAATTCTTGATGACATGATAGATACGGCTGGTACTCTTACTCAGGCCGCAGAGGCATTAAAAGACCACGGGGCAGAGAAAATATACGCTTGTTGTACGCACGGGGTCTTTTCTGGCCCAGCAATTGAGAGAATAGAAAAATCTGTAATCTCAGAGATAGTTGTAACAGATACTGTGCCAGAGCGGGTAAAGTGTGAGAAGATAAAATACGTCTCAACAGGGCCGCTCCTTGGTGAGGCAATAAAGAGGATACACCACGGAAAGTCCGTAAGCTCGCTATTTGTTTGACGCAGGTAGGGGTGGGTCATTAGGAACCCGTACTGTGCCAGAGTTATTTTAAAAAAATTATAAGAATTAATTAGGAGGAAGTAAGTAGATGGAACAGTTGGATATTGCGGCGTGGCCGCGCGAGGTATTAGGAAAAGAAGTAACTGGCAGAATGCGTAAAGAGGGTTTTGTCCCAGCCGTACTCTACGGATCAGGGATAAAAGAGAATCTCCACCTCAAGCTCGTTACAAAAGATGTAAATAAAGCCCTACACACCCATAGTGGTACGAACGTACTCCTGAACCTCTCAATAGAGGGTGAGAAAATAACAAGAACCGTTATGTTTAAATCCCTTGATTGGCATCCAGCCAAGGACACCTTGGTTCATATTGACTTGGTTGGCATTGACGTGAAAAATGCCGTAACAATTGAAGTGCCACTTCACATTACTGGCAAGTGCGTGGGTGTGAGCCTTGGAGGAATGCTTCAACAGGAAGCAAGAGAGCTTAAAATTGAGTGTCTCCCTGATAATATCCCAGACTCAATAGAGGTGGATGTAACAACACTTGGTCTTGGTGATTCTCTTCACATAAAAGATCTTAAACTTCCAGAGGGCGTAACTGTCCTTGATGACGAAGGTCTAACTGTTGTACTTGTTGCCGCTCCAAAGGAAGAAGAGGTAGAGAAAACACCTGAAGAGGCAGAGGCTGAACTTGCCGCAAGCCTTGAGGACAAATCAGAGAAAGACTCTGAGGATACTTCAGAAGAAAAGAAATAGAAAAAGTTTTAGGCTAAAGGGTGCAGGCTGGTATCTTAGCAATGATAGCAAGGCCTGCATTACAGAGCCCATTTTTTTCAGCAGGAAGGTTAACCCTTGTTTCTTGTAGTAGGACTCGGTAACCCGGGCAAAGAGTACGAACTAACTAGGCACAATATTGGCTTTATGGCCATCGAAAACCTCGCTCTACCTGAGAACTCAACAGGAGAAGGACGGTGGAGAAAAGACCCAACTTGTCTATGGCAAGAAGTGGGGCTTAAGTTGGGCGAACACGGAGCCGAGCAGGGGGCCGAAAAGGGGGATGACCCAGCAGACCTTAAAGTAATACTTGCCATACCAACTACTTTTATGAATAAGAGTGGTATTGCTGTTAAAAGGCTTGTAGAGGCCTTTGATATTGAGCCAGAAAAGATAATAATAATCTGTGATGACTGCGACTTGCCACTTGGAAAGATAAGAATTAGAAAAAAAGGCGGAAGCGGAGGTCAAAACGGACTTGGTTCTATTATAAAGATGCTTGGCACCGAAGATTTTAAGAGAATGCGTCTGGGGGTTGGTCGTCCGAGCGGAGGGGCTGGCTCTAAGGGGGGCGAGAGTCTAGCTGATTTTGTCTTAACTCCCTTTGCCTCAAGCGAGGCTGAAGAAGTAAATGATGAGCTTCTCCGAGCAACAGAGGCTGTAAGGACGATTATCAGGGACGGTGTTGAAGCGGCGATGAATCGTTTTAATTAAGGTTTTTTTAGAGTTTTAATTAAATATAAAAAAAAGAAGTACCAAACTAAAGGAGTGAAAAAAGAAAATGGAATCGATTATTAATCTAGCGCCAGTACTTGCTGTAATTGGGCTGATACTAGCCGGCATCATCTACATGGTTCTTAAAAAGCAGCCTGAGGGCTCTGCAAAGATGAGTGAGATTGCAGCTCTCATCCACGACGGAGCTATGGTTTACTTGAAGAGGCAGTACGTAATACTATTTATCTTTACAGCTATCGTGGCCGTACTCCTCGGTGTATTTATTGAGTTCTACAGTGCAGTGGCTTACATCGCAGGGGCTTTTTGCTCCTCCCTTGCTGGCTTCTTTGGAATGAAGGCCGCTACAAAGGCAAATGTTAGAACTGCTGAGGCCGCAAATAGATATAAGCCATCGAGCGCCAAGGCTCTTGCCACGGCATTCTTTGGTGGCTCTGTAATGGGCTTATCTGTTGCAAGTCTTGGCCTTCTAGGTGTTGGCGTACTTTTTATAATCTTTGGTAACCCAACAGACGCCGCAATTATTACTGGTTTTGCAATGGGCGCATCAACGATTGCTTTCTTTGCTCGCGTCGGTGGTGGTATCTACACAAAGACAGCTGATGTTGGCTCTGATCTTGTTGGAAAGATAGAGGCTGGTATCCCAGAGGACGACCCAAGAAACCCAGGCGTCATTGCTGATAACGTTGGTGATAACGTAGGTGATGTTGCTGGTCTTGGAGCTGATATCTTTGAGAGTTATGTTGGTTCAATGATTGCTTCCATTGCAATTGGTGCAACAGCCATAGCAGGCAGTAAGGTTGCAAGCCTTGGCTCAACAGACGTTCTAATGGGACTTCCAATTGTTTATGCCATGGTTGGTTTAGTAGCATCAATCATCGGTATCGCAGCAATGAAACTCTTAGAAAATACAGACCCAGCAAGTGCACTTCGTAACTCAACACTAATCGCACTTGTTTTATTCCTTGTATTTGCATACTTTGCAACAACTTCTTTTGGTGTAAGTATCGGTGTTTATATAGCTGTCTTGGTTGGTGCAATCGGTGGTTTCCTTATTGGTCTTATCACTGAGTACTACACAGCGGCTGGACCAGTTAGGAAGATTGCTGAGGCAAGTAAGACTGGGCCTGCAACAAACCTAATTACAGGACTTGCTGTTGGTCTTGAGTCCTGTGTTATTCCAGTCTTTATCATATGTATCGCAATATTTGTCTCAAACCACTATGCTGGTATCTACGGTATTGGTATTGCCGCAGTTGGAATGCTCGCAACAACAGGGCTTATCATGAGTGTTGATGCTTACGGTCCTGTTGCTGATAACGCAGGCGGAATTACCGAGATGAGTGGTCTTGGTGCAGACGTAAGAAAGATTACAGATAACCTTGATGCAATCGGTAATACCACTGCCGCAATAGGTAAGGGTTTTGCCATTGGTTCAGCCGCACTAACTGCTCTTGCGATGTTTGCAGCATTTGGTCAGGCCGTCACTGCCGCCTCAGGTGAGGAACTTGTAATTCAGGTAACGGATCCTGCCGTTGTAATTGGTCTTTTTGTTGGCGGCACATTACCGTTCCTAATCGGTGCGCTTACCATGACAAGTGTTGGTAAGGCTGCGATGAAGATGGTAAATGAGATTAGGCGTCAGTTTAAGGAGATTCCAGGGCTTCTCGAAGGTCGTAAAGATGCTAAGCCTGATGTTAATAAATGTATTGATATCAGTACCACAGCAGCTCTAAGAGAGATGGTCGTACCAGGTATTGTTGCTATAACAGCCCCAGTGCTTGTTGGTTTTGTTTTAGGCCCAACAGCTCTTGGTGGAATGCTAGCTGGAGCCACAGTTACAGGCGTCTTGCTTGCTCTCTTTATGGCCAATGCTGGTGGTGCTTGGGATAATGCAAAAAAATTCGTAGAGCAGGGCAACATGGGTGGTAAGGGTTCGGATGCTCATCACGCCGCAATTGTTGGAGATACTGTAGGCGATCCATTCAAAGACACCTCAGGGCCAGCGATGAATATCTTAATTAAGCTTATGAGTATTGTCTCTCTCGTTATAGCCCCGCTCTTAGTATAAGGTGGGACGTAAGGGAAAGGACATACTACTTTAGAGTTACAAAACCTTCAAGGTCGGTTTTTTTTAAAACCGGCCTTGATTTATTTAAGGAGTTTATTAGATGGGATTTAACTGCGGAATAGTAGGGCTTCCAAATGTTGGGAAGTCAACAATATTTAATGCCATGACAGCGGCCAAGGCCGAGGCCTCCAATTATCCGTTCTGTACGATAGAGCCAAATGTTGGGATGGTGCCACTTAGAGATATTCGCCTGAAAAAACTTGCGGAACTCATTAACCCTCAAAAGGTTCTACCAACCTCTGTTGAGTTTGTTGATATAGCAGGCCTTGTAAAAGGTGCAAGCTCTGGTGAGGGGCTAGGCAACCAGTTCCTTGGTCATATACGTGCCGTTGATACCGTAGCCCATATTGTTAGGTGCTTTGAAGACCCAGATATAACCCACGTTTCTGGCACTCTTGACCCCTTAAATGATATTGAGGTCATAAGTACTGAGTTGATGCTCGCAGACCTTGACTCTGTTTCCAAGCGAGTTAAGAAGTACGAGAAACTCGCCAAGGGGGCTGATAAAGAAGCCGCAAAGTTGCTTGGTTTTTATAAAGAAGTTGAGGCTTGTTTAGAGGATGGAAAGGCGGCAAGAACGCTCTCTGCAGAGACGTTAGAGGGGGTTTCGGATTTAAACTTGATAACAGCAAAGCCTGTCCTCTACGTTGCAAATGTTGGTGAGGACGACCTAGACGCAACGAGTAAAGAGGCAAAGCTTGTTGCCGAGGCCGCACATGCCGAAGGCGCAGCCTTTGTATCTATCTGCGGAAAAGTAGAGTCTGAGATAGCAGAGCTTGATGAAGAAGAAAGGCTGGAGTTTTTAGCAGATATGGGCATCACTGAAGCTGGCCTTGATAAACTTGCTCACAGTGCGTACTCGCTCCTTGGTCTGATAACCTACTTTACGGCCGGAGAAAAAGAGGTCAGAGCCTGGACAGTTAGGGACGGAGCCTCTGCCCCGGAAGCCGCAGGCGTAATCCACACTGATTTTGAAAAAGGATTTATTCGAGCCGAGACCATTGCGTACGCTGATTTCGTAGCCTGCGGCTCTGAGGCCGCATGTAAGGAAAAGGGCCTCTTAAGGGTCGAGGGTAAGGACTATATAGTAAAAGACGGAGATGTCATGCACTTTAGATTTAATGTGTAGATTGGGTTAAGTTGTTTTTTTGAAAAGTAAGAAGTGTTCAAAGCTCACATTTAGTCTTATCGCACTTTTTTCTTGATTTGAAGAGGGCTTTATAGTATATTTACAAATTCAGTAATTCTTATCGTTAAAATTTAGAGAGACTTAACGTAAGGATCCTTGTCCCACTCCATAAGTGAGCGGGGCGAATTCGTCGTCGGGCGAAGAACCAAAAGGAGGTTTAAAATGTCAAGACACTACGAGACTATCGCAATTATCCACCCTGATGCTGGGGAGGAAAAAACAGCAGAGGTTATTAAAAAAGCCACTGCAGTAATTGAGGAAAAAGAAGGCGTTGAATTGGATATTGATGAGTGGGGCAGAAAACGCCTTGCTTACCCAATTAAGGGTAAGAACGAAGGCTATTATGTTCTTTTTACCTATACTGCACCTCCAGCGGCCTCAAAAGAGCTAGAGCGCATCTTTAAGATTAGCGAAGATGTGATACGTTACCAGACAGTTGCTCTTAAGGAGAGGATTGCAAAAGCCCCTGAGGTTCCAGCTACGACTGAGACCACTGCGGCTTCTGAGACAAGTACTGAGACTGCTCCTAAAACAGAAGAGTCTAAGCCCGCGGTAGCAACTGAGGCCAAGACAGAAGGAGGCGACAATGAGTAACGAAGATACCAAAACAGCGGCTCCTAGTAGCCAAGCAACACCAACAGCTACACCTACAAGTACTCCTTCTACACCGAGTGCTCCAGCAACAACGACTGCACCTGCATCAAGACCTGCACCCTCGAGGCCTACTGGAGCGAGAACTCCTTATGCAGGCAGGCCAACTGGCGCACGACCTGGAGCAAGACCTGGGGCAAGACCAGGTGGCGGGCCAAGAAGATCCTTCCAAAAGAAGAAGTTCTGTCGCTACTGTAAAGAGAGTGACCTAAAGATAGATTATAAAGATGCAAAGGTTTTAAGGCCATTTCTCTCTGAAAGGGGCAAGATCGTACCTCGCAGGATTAGCGGAAACTGTGCCAAGCATCAGAGAAAAATATGTAACGCAATAAAGCGTGCGAGAAATATCGCAATAATACCATTTACCACAATGTCTATGTAGAGTCGGCTAAGGCGAGTGGGCGGCCAAGAGAGAGGAGCACCTTTGGTGCCGTAACCCTTACCTTCATGGCAGTTCTATTCTCTATTAGTTGGTCTTTTAATATCTTAGGAGTGAGTGAGATGAAGATAATCTTAAAGGAAGAAGTAATAAACCTCGGCGCTATCGGAGAGATTGTTCAGGTTGCCGACGGGTACGGAAGAAATTTTTTAATACCAAAGGGTCTTGCTATAAAGGCCACGGCTGGAAACCTCAGACAGTTTGAGGCTGAAAAAGCCACTTGGTTAAAGAAGGCACTTGCCATGAAGAAAAGTGCTGAGGGTGTTAAGGATGTAATTGAGGCCGTAACCCTTGAGTTTGAGATGAAGGCTGGTGAAGAGGGTAAGCTCTTTGGCTCTGTTACCTCAAAAGACATTGTCCAGGCCTTTAGTGAAAAAGGTGTAGAAGTAGACAAGAGAAAGATTGTCATTGGTGAGAGCCTCAGAAGTCTTGGCGAGCATACAATTGGCATTAAGCTCCACAGCGAGGTCTTAGCTAATGTTAAGGTCACTATTACTCGTGAAGGCGGCGATATTGTCCCTGAAGAACTCCCAGAAGAAGATAATCCTGACCAAGAAGTATCTGAGGGTGAGGACGTAGCAGGTGATGAGGTCGCTTCAGAGGAAGAAAGCTCAGAATCTGATAAATCAGAGGAAGAAAAGTAAGATAGTTTTTTTTCATTCTCTGTGATATCAAAATTTAGTTAGTTTTTTTAAGCTCAAGAGGCGGGTGTCATAACGAAAGATGACAGTCGCCTCTTTTATTTTCTTTAAAAATCCTTAATATTAAAAGTCCTTGTTAGATTGCCTGCGTTGTGATTAAATACTCACCCGCTCTTATTTTTTAACCAATTTGGGTTTGAGTAGAATTTTCCTGGAATAAAAAAATATTAGTACTATCCTCTCCTAGCCATGACACTTAGTCTTCAAAAAAAAGAAAACACTTTACGAGTGCCTCCGCATAATATCGAAGCAGAGCAGGCAGTACTTGGGTGCGTCCTAATTGACTCGGAGGCCTTTACAAAGATACTTGAGATACTTGCCCACGACGGCTCTGATTTTTACCACCCCGTACATAAAGAAATCTTTAGGGGCATGGTCGAGCTTTTTGAGAAAAACGTACCAACCGATACAGTCACTATAATCGATAGTTTTAAAGATATTACCTCCTTTGACGCTGTTGGCGGTATCTCCTATATTAGAGATATCGCCGAGGCAACGCCAACGGCTGCAAATGTTGCCTACTACGCTGATATCGTAAAAGAAAAGTCTGTTTTACGAAGACTCATTACGGCCTCTATTGATATCGCAGACCGAGGTTACCGAGGCGGCGAGTCAATTGACGAATTCCTAGATGATGCAGAGCGAATAATCTTTCAAGTTGCGCAGGAGAAAGGTAAAAAATCATATTACTCAATGAAAGAACTCGCAGGCCATGCCTTTGAGACAATTGAGCAGTTATACGAAAAAAAGACAAGCATCACGGGAATCCCAACTGGCTACAAAGATTTGGATAGATTAACAAGCGGGTTTCAAAAATCTGATTTAATAATCCTAGCAGGGCGTCCTGGAATGGGGAAGACTGCCTTTGCACTAAATATAGCCGAGCACGTAGCTGTTGAAGAAAAAATCCCTGTTGTTGTCTTCTCCCTCGAGATGAGTAAAGAGCAACTCACACAGAGGCTTCTTTCCTCACGTGCAAAGGTTGACCTCCAGAGACTTCGTAACGGACGCCTGAAGGATGAGGACTGGACAAGTCTTACCACCGCTGTTGGTACACTTTATGAGGCACCAATTTATATTGATGATACGCCTGCTTTAACTGCTCTAGAGATTAGGGCAAAGGCCAGAAGATGGAAGGTTGAGCTTGGGGTAGAATTAATTATCGTAGATTACCTTCAACTTATGCGTGCAACGAGCAGAACCGATAGCCGTGAGCAGGAAATATCCTACATCTCAAGATCTTTAAAGGCACTTGCAAAGGAACTTAATATCCCTGTTATTGCCCTCTCTCAGCTCTCAAGGCGTACGGAACAACGTGAGGGAAACCGCCCCCAGTTATCTGATCTTCGTGAGTCCGGTGCTATTGAGCAGGACGCCGATGTTGTGGCTTTTGTTTACAGGCAAGCGGCTTATAAGGACTGCGACTGCCCAAAAGACCTTTGCACCTGCGGGGTAAGGCGTTCAGCCGAGCTAATCGTTGCAAAACAACGTAACGGCCCAACTGATGATATCCCCCTTACCTTTATGCGTGAGATTGCACGCTTTGAGGATCAAACTCAGGTTGATTACGGAGACCCAGAGGGCGGGTGGGTAGAGTAAATTTTGCCCAAGCTCTGTTTATGCATATTAAATTTGTAGAGTTATTTTTGAAATTATTTTAGGATCTAAATTCTTTTCCTTCCCCTTCCTGCAGTTGCAAATCATTATGGTCTGAGGTTCATGGTAAATTCTAATGAAAAAATATTGTAAGATTGCAGTGAATGTCCCTGTTGACGGTGGCCCTTTTACCTACGAGATACCGTCTGCTTTATCAAGTCAAGTCATGGTAGGCTCACGTGTTCTCGTCCCTTTTGGTGCTCGCACCTTAACTGGTTACGTCCTTGAACTTACGAGTACTCCAGATGTAGAGAAGACAAAACTCGTAAGAGACGTCTTAGATGCCCGCCCGCTATATTCAAAAAAATTATTAGATTTTTATCGTTGGATGAGTGAGTACTACCACGCTCGTCTTGGTCAAGCCTTATCACTTGCGCACCCGGCATCGGCAAATGTTATGAGTGTTAGAGCCTTTAAGGCAACGGCAGGTGGTATGGAAGCCTTAGAGGAAAAAAAAGAACTCTCAAAACTATCTAAAGTAGACGCAGAGATTTTGGAGGCAACAAAGAAAAGCGTAAAACTTAGTACCCTTATAAAGAGGCTAAAAGGCAAACCTCTTTACTCTGCAATTGAAGGCCTAAAGAAGGCAGGCCTTGTGGCTGAGGAGATTATCCTCAGCGGAGGAGCAGGAGTAAAGACAGAGAGGGTTGTTAGGGTTATCAAAGGTAAGATAAAAAAAGATAGTGAATCCCTTGGTAGATCAAAGAAACAACTGGAGATTTTTTTATTCCTCTTAAACAAAAAAGAGGTCTTGCAAAAGGATTTAAGAAAAGAATTTAAAAACATAGACGCCCCCTTAAAGGCCTTAAGGGAAAAAGAATTAATTGAGATAAAAGATATTGAGGTCAGTGAGGATCCATTTGAGGGGGTAACTCTACGGGACTCAGAGCATGAACCAAACAAAGAGCAGGCAAAGGCTTTGCTTGAGATAAACCAGAGCCTTATAAAGGGGTTCTCGCCCTTCTTACTCTATGGCATAACCGGCAGTGGCAAGACGCTTGTCTACATAAAGGCAATTGAAGAGGCACTTCGGATAGGTAAGAAAGCACTTTTTCTTGTCCCAGAGATTGCCCTAACTGGACGAGCGGCTGGGTATCTTGCTCATAAATTTCCAGGTAAGGTTGCACTTCTTCATAGTGCACTCTCAGAGAGCGAGAGATATTTTGAGTGGCGAAGAATTCTAAGGGGCGAGGTTGATGTTGTAATCGGCGCACGCTCCGCACTTTTCTCGCCAATTAAAGACCTTGGTCTAATTGTTGTTGATGAGGAACATGACCCGTCTTATAAACAAGAAGAAGGCATTCGCTATAATGCCCGTGACCTAAGTCTTGTTCTTGGCAAGATGCTCGGTGCAACTGTCATCCTTGGTTCGGCAACCCCTTCAGTTGAGACCTTTTATAACTCAGAGACGGGGAAGATAAAACGTATAAATATTTCTGAGCGAGTAAAGGGAGGGGAGCTTCCATGTGTTGAGATTGAAGATATGCGTGGAAGCCGAGGGGTTGTTTTATCACCAAAATTAATGGGGTTAATTGAAGGTACTTTTAAGGAAGGTCATCAGAGCCTATTATTCCTAAATAGACGGGGGTATTCCACCTCACTTCTTTGTACAGACTGCGGAGCGGGGATTGAGTGCGAGAACTGTGCCGTAACCCTAACACTTCATAAAAAAGTAAAAAAACTTAAGTGTCATTACTGTGACCATTCTATTGCGCTTCCAAGTGAATGTCCTGTATGCAAAGGCGAACAACTTCGTGAGCCAGGTGTTGGTACAGAGAAGGTTGAGGGTGAGGTTCTTCTAAACTTCCCTGAGATGGTGGTTGGGAGGTTAGACCGTGATACATCCAAGAAAAAAGGTGCAACCCAGAGAATCCTTGATGCAATGGAGAATAGAAAACTTGACTGCCTAGTTGGAACTCAGATGGTTGGCAAAGGCCATCACTTTCCAGCCGTAACCTTGGTTGGAATTATCAATGCAGATATCTCACTTAATATCCCAGACTTTCGTGGCTCAGAGAGAACCTTTCAATTAATAAGTCAGGCCGCAGGGCGTGCGGGAAGGGACAGAGACGTTGCAGATGCCGAGGCGCGAGTTATTGTGCAAACCCTTAATCCCTCACACTTTTGTTTTAAGGCCGCAGTTGCCCATGATTACGTAGAATTTTTTAGTGAAGAGATAAAAAATAGAGAAGAGAGCGAGTACCCGCCCTTTGTTAGACTAACCCTCCTTAGGGTTCAAGGTGAGCGAGAGATAGAGGTCTCAAAGGCAATAGACGTGTTAAAGCAAGAAGCAAAGCAGATGATTAAAAACGGTTATGAGGTTACTGTCCTTGGCCCTGCCCCAGCCCTGATTGCTCGCCTTCGGGGCCGCTACAGGTGGCAGATTCTCTTGAAGGCAAAGAACGCAAAGGTACTCTCTGTCTTTGTTAAGACCCTAAAGGATAGTTTTAATTCAAAGCCAAGAAAGGGGCTTTCATTAATTGTAGATGTTGACCCGTCGGTAACAGTCTAGGCAGTAACAGGCTGGATTTTAAGCTTTGGTTTGTCAAAACCAGCTATTTTAGGTTATAATATAGAGTCAAAGTTTTTTAATATTTGTGGAGTTTTTTATATATGTCAAAGCTAAATATATTAACCTACCCAGATCCGTTCCTAAAGACAAAGGCTAGGGCAGTAGAGAGCGTTGGCGAGGCTGAGCAGAGCCTTATTGAGGATATGGTCGAGACAATGTACGGCGCTCGTGGCATTGGACTTGCCGCAACGCAGGTTGGTGTTGATAAAAGAATAATTATCTTAGATGTCCCAGA